>JABIRP010000208.1 GCA_018699735.1 Rhodospirillaceae bacterium
AAGGATTTCCATTGGCCGGGAGAAAAGCCGCGATCGGTTCCGCTGGCAAGCGCAAACGAGCTTGTCGGTACTAGAAATCCGTTCCTATAGTCTGTCTCCAATTCCACCCTGCCACCGGAGTCAGTTCCAATGCCGCATCTCGAAATCGCCCCCGGCGAAACAATTTACTACGAACACGACCAACCGACCTCAAGCGACAAGACTTTCGTCTTTGTAAACGCGCTGACCGGCAATACCGGAATGTGGCAGGCCGATGCCATAGGTCCTGTGTTGCGGGCGGCAGGACACGGCACGCTCTGCTATAATTTTCGAGGCCAAGCTGATACCACCTTCGCCGACGGCACACCACTGACGCCGACCACAATTGTCTCTGACATTGCTACTCTGGTCGATACACTGAGGCCGCAAGGCCCGATCCTGGTCGGCCTCTCGATCGGTGGACTTTTTGCCGCTCAGGCCCATCTGGCCGGAACCCGTGGTATTGGGCTGGTCCTGATCAATACACTCCGTAAGCCCACCCAACGTCTGGCGTGGATCAGCAATGCCATGGTCGAACTGGCCAAAACCGGCGGCGGGCGTCTGCTGATGATGGCGAATATGCCGGTCATCGCCTCACCTGAACTGATCGAAAAGAGTTGGGATACGAGCTTCACCGGTGAGCCCTTCGAGGCGATGGATCCCAAGGATGGGCTGTTTCGCCTAATGCAGGGATCACTCGAAACCGACTGGGATTTCGCCTACGAAAGTCTTGACGTGCCAGTGCTGTTGATGACCGGCATGTACGATCGATTGTTCCGGATCGGTGCCGACGTGGCCGAACTCAAGGCACGCATCCGCGATGCACACGAAGTCGTCCTAGAGGACGCCGGTCACCTGATCCCGGCCGAAAAGCCAGAACGCTTCACCGCAGAACTGCTGGCATTCGCCGACACGTTATAGAGCTTCGTCGCCGGTCTCGCCGGTTCGGATCCGAACCGCGCGGGAAACATCCAACACGAAGATTTTGCCGTCACCAATCTTACCGGTTCCAGCTGCGGTCTGGATTGCCTCTACGGCCTGCTCCTCGACCTCGTCAGCGACCACGATCTCAAGCATGACCTTGGGCACGAAATTGATCTGATACTCCGCCCCTCGGTACATCTCGGTGTGACCGCCTTGGCGGCCGTATCCTTTGACCTCCGCAACCGTCATGCCTTGGATGCCAACATCCGAGAGCGCGGTGCGAACTTCCTCCAGCCGGTGCGGCTTGATGATCGCCTTAATGAGCTTCATCGGGTTCCCCTCCTTGAACTCGTGGTTTGATCATAACCACTAGGTAAGATCATAGCCGCGTTCGCCATGGTCGACGATATCCAAGCCCTCAATCTCATCTTCAGTGCTGACCCGCAAGCCGACGATGACCTGAGTGATCTTAACGATGCCCCAGGTCGCTGCGGCGGACCAAACAGCAACTGCAACGATCGCGATCGCTTGGACGACCAACTGCCCGCCCATGGTTTGCCCCTCTGGCAGACCAAGGCCGCCGAAGGCTGCGGCCGCAAATACCGCAACCAGAAGCGAGCCGATAACGCCACCAACACCATGCACGGCGAAGACGTCGAGCGAGTCGTCGATCTTCAGGGTCAACTTGATATAGGTCGTTGCCCATTGGCATATCACACCAGCGGCGGTGCCGATCACCAGTGCGCCGACCGGCCCAACAAACCCGGAAGCCGGGGTAATCGAAGCCAACCCCGCGACCATTCCCGTTACGATGCCGACCATGCTGGGCTTGCCGAACCGGATCCATTCGATCCCGGCCCAAACGATCGCGGCAGTGGCGGCAGAAATGTGAGTGACCGTCATCGCCATGCCCGCACTGCCGCCGGCGCCAAGCGCACTGCCAGCATTGAACCCGAACCAGCCAACCCAAAGCATCGCGGCACCAATCATAGTCAAGACCGGGCTGTGTGGTGGCCGCATCTCGCCCGGGAAGCCGCGCCGTTTACCGAGCATCATTGCGATGACAATCGAGGAGACCCCCGCCGTGACGTGAACCACGATGCCGCCGGCAAAATCCATCGTTCCCTTCTCAGCGAGCCAGCCTCCGCCCCAAACCCAATGGGTAACCGGGGAGTAAACAATGACCAGCCAAAGAATGCTGAACATCAACACCGCTGCAAAGCGGATGCGTTCCGGATAGGCACCAACAATCAAAGCCGGGGTGATGATGGCAAAGGTCATTTGAAACATGAAAAACACGGTCTCGGGGATCGTGCCCGTCAGCGAGTCGACACCGACCCCACTCAAGAACGATTTGGACAATCCACCGATCCAGGCATTTGCACTACCGCCATCGCCGAACGCCAAACTGTAGCCAACCGCGAGCCATACCAGTGAGCCAACGGCTGCAATGGCAAAGCAATGCATCAAGACTGAGAGTACATTGCGCGCGCGAACCAGACCGGCATAAAACAATGCCAACCCCGGCAGGGTCATGAACAGAACCAAAGCCGTCGAGGTGAGGATCCAAGCCGTGTCCCCAGTATCGAGCCCTTCGGCCGCCTCGGCCACGCCGCCTGTAAACGCCAGAAGCAACACACCGGATACAATGCTTTTCATAATCGCGTGAAAATTGGACATCTCCGCCCCCCTGCAGATGGCACGACGGGTCTCTCAAGACCCGGGCGCGTTCGTTTTCAGGAGAATACGAAAAGATGCCTAAATTGCAATCATAATTAATAATTGCCTATTAAATAGGCAATTATTAATGCAATGCCCCCGAACTGAACCACCAGCAATTGTTCCGGACTGGCGCTAGCCTCAATGGTTTGGTAAGCCATGTTGAATTGTTTGGTAACAATTGGATCCCACCAGCATGACGGCTTCCGCCATCGTCTCCGGCTCGCCCCGCCTCGTGATCTTCGATTGCGACGGCGTTTTGGTCGACAGCGAGCCCATCGCCAATCGCATTCGCGCTGAGGCATTGACAGAAGAGGGTTGGGTCATCGATTTCGAAGACGCGATGCGGCAGTTCAAAGGCGGCAAACTAAGTGAAATTCAGCGTGAAGCCGAAGAGCGCCTCGGTCGGTCTTTGGGCGAGGGCTGGCTGGACCGGATTTACGCGATGGAATTCGAAGTCTATCGCCGCGAACTTGAACCAATCCCAGGCGTCGTCGACGCTTTGGACGCACTGGATCGAGCCGGCATTCGTTATTGTGTCGCAAGCAACGGCCCCTTGGCAAAAATGAAAGTCACGCTTGGTTCGACCGGTCTGTTGGATCGGTTCAACGATCGCCTGTTTTCAGCCAATATGGTCGAACGCCCGAAACCGGCACCGGATCTATTCCTGCATGCGGCCCGGAAATGCGGCGTTCCCCCAGCCGACTGCATCGTCGTTGAAGACAGCCCAACCGGGGCCAAAGCGGCAATCGCAGCCGAAATCCCGGTCTATGGCTACACCGCCGACACACCAGCCTCCGAGCTGACAGCAATCGGTGTACGGCGAACCTTTGCCGCCATGGGCGACTTGCCAGCGCTTCTCTCGATAAACTGAGTACATATGCCCCTTCCCACCGACACTCTGGTCATCTTTGACTGCGATGGCGTGCTGGTCGACAGCGAGCCAATCGTCTTCGCTGTCTTCGTCGAAAGCCTGCGACCGTTCGGTATCGAACTTTCGGTCGAAGAGGCCGTGCGGCGGTATAAGGGCCATCGCCTGCGCGAAAACCGGCAGCAGCTCTTGCGAGATTACGGCATCGACATGCCCGAGAGCTGGGAGCGTGAGCAATTCCAGCTCGGCGAAGACCGGCTCGCCGTGGAAGTTGGCGCCATCACAGGGGTAGCGCCCGTCGTCGAGCGTTTGGTCGGGCGCGGAAACCCGGTCTGTGTTGCCAGCCAGAGCCGCATGACACGAATAGAACTCAGCCTCAAGCGTGCCGACCTCTGGTCGCATTTCGAGGGCAATGTGTTCTCGGCCCATATGGTCGAGAAGGCCAAACCTGCCCCGGATGTCTATCTGTTGGCGGCCAAGACCATGGGGCATGCACCCGAAAGCTGCTTTGTCATCGAGGATACGGTCGCCGGTGTCAGCGCCGGGGTTGCGGCCGGCATGACAGTGTTCGGTTATGCCGCTGACAGTGATCCAGCCGCCCTTGGCCAAGCTGGCGCTGTATCGATTTTCGACGATATGTCCGAGCTACCAGGGTTGCTCGGTATTTAATGGGCCCCTACTCGGACTTCGCAGGCGGCGCGTCCACGTTCTCTCCCGCCCGCATGGCCCGCAGCAGATCATAGACCCCGAGATTATGGCGCACCTGATCCGAACTCAGATCCTTTTTGGAGAGCCTCGCGGCAGCCGGTGCATTGCCAGCGAGACCATAGACCAAGGCCAGGTTCTGGCGCTCTCGTAAGCCGGCAGCCGGATCGGCAATGAGTTTCTGAAACAACGCGATCGCCGCCTCCAAATCTCCAGAAATGGCGAGCGAGAGACCAAGGTTATTGCGCAGAGACACGTCACCAGGCGCCTCTTTCAGCCCCAAACGATAGGCTTCCTGCGCGGCGGTATGGTCGCCGATCAGATCAAGGGCGACCCCCTTGCCGTTCCAAGCCCGCCGATCCTGCGGATGATCCCGCAAAAGCGCGTCATACAGATCAAGCGCCGGCGCCGGGCGATCCGTAACCATAAAGGCGCGCGCCAAACCGTGCCTCGCCTCCACTTGTGTCCCGTCTAGGTTCAAAGCCTCTCGGTAAAGCGCCTCGGCCTTTTCGGTTCGCCCGATCGCAAGGCTGGTGTTGGCCAACCCGACAAGTGGCTCGGGAGCACCCGGATAAAGTTTGCGCGCACGCTCATAAACCGAAATCGCATTCAACGGGTCGCCCGCACTGGCCGCTGCCGAAGCCATCCCCATCAAGGTCGGCAACGGTGTGCTGGCTTGCGAGGGTGTGTCGGTGTGTGGCTTGTCACTGTCGGCGCACCCCGATAGAGCCGCCCCCAACATCAGGACGAGATATAGCCATAAATACTTGACCGAGAACGGGGGCATAATTTTCATCCCTTGTCGGTTCTGCCGACCCGACGCATAAAAATGCGGCTTTAATCAATGCTATACCGTACTATCGTCCAGGCAAGGCGGCAATTCCGGCGGGGCCACTCCGCTGGTCACTATTGGTTGGGTATACAAGTCTGACGCATGAGCGAAACGGACGATACGAACGGGTCGAGTGATCCCGCCGAAAAAGAACGGGAACTCCGCGAGTTCTACGGCGAGATGACGCGACTGATCGAGCGGCTGCACCGCCGCTACCTCGAAGTCGTGCGCATTCAGCTTGAGGCATTGGGCATCCGTGACATCAATTCGGTGCAGGCGTTGATTCTCGTGACCGTTGCAGACGAGGAAATGCTGGTCCGCGACCTGATCCAGCGGTGCTACTACCTCGGCTCCTCGACCAACTACAACATCAAGAAACTGGTCGATTGTGAATATCTCGAACAACAACGCAGCAGCCATGATCGGCGCTCGGTACGCATCAGGCTCTCAAACCAAGGCCGCGAACTCTACACCCGATTACGCGAGTTGGAAGCGCGCCACGCCGAAGAGGTTGCAGAAGATTTCAGACTGGCCGAAGGCATCGATCATGTACGCAAAATGTTACGACGGGTGGAGCGTGTATGGGCCGATTACATAGATTTCGGATGACGGCGGGCACTCGATGTTTGATTATATCCAGTAGGCGGATGAGGGTTTCAGTCGGCATTTTGCCGCGAAGTTTCCAGGAAGAGGAGATGACATCATGATTGATGGTTTTGTTACGTTGCCGGCATTGGCAATTGGCGCATTTTTCACGGTGTCATTTTTCATCGATCCGAGCACGATCGTGGTCGATAAGATCGATGTCCCGGGCGCCATGGAGGATAAGGGTTACAACGGTGAGGTAACCGCCGAGCGGTTTTCCGACGCCCTGGCTCACATTGCAGAATCCGCGGGCACCAATCGCGGCAATCTAGTCAGCGAAGAAAGAGCGCGGGCGAAATCGGTTGAAGCGCTGACCGATTGGTTCGGATTTGCACGGCCGATTAGGGCCGCCCAGGTCGCTCTCGGGTTCCTGCCCTACACCTTCGCCGGTGAAGTCGTTGAAGATAAAGACAAACTATTCTTGCACGTTCGCGGTCAATCTCCCTCTTTCTATCATTTCGAGATCGTATCAGAAGGCACGATCGCGGACCCCGATGGTATGATCGAAGATGCGGCTTTCAAACTGATGCGACATATCGATCCCTACATGTTGGCCGTCTATCATTTCCGGCGAGATTTTCGCACCAAGGATTTCACCCAAACTTTCAAGGAGCTTGATCACTGCCTCGTCGCCGCTCCGAAGGAGCAAATCCCCTGGGTTTATGCGCTTTGGGGTCACGCGTTGTTCCGTCTGGGGAAGAACGAGCAGGCGATCATAAAATACCGCCAAGCCATGCTACTCGACCCGACATTCCCGCGTCCGATGATGCGATGGGGTGAGGTGTTGGCCTCAGAAGGCAAACATGACGAAGCGATCAACCGGTTCAAGAAAACACTGGAAATAGAGCCGCGCTATCCCGAGGCTTTGGTTTTCTGGGCCAAATCACTCGAAGCCAAGGGTGATCTGGCGACCGCGCGCAGCAAATACGAAGACGCTGCCCATATGGCGCCGGACTTCGCCCGGGTCCGGCACTCCTACGGCAAATTCCTGGAGTCCCAGGGGGAGAACCTTTCGGCCCAAATCGAATTCAGAAAAGCCTATGACTTGGATCGGGGCAAAAAGAGCTACACCCAGAGCTTGCGCCGAATTCAGCGTAAAATTGATCCTGCCCTGAGTGAAATAGCGCCACTCTAATTACGTCTTTCTGTCTCAACCAAACGGCTGGCCATGCATCGACCGATATCGGTAATCGCTCCACTCGCTGTGGCTCTGCTCGGATTGGGCTTGTTTTTGTACGTTGGTTTTGCTGAGGCCAGCCGGGTCTATACACAGATTCGCCTGGAGCGCGTTGCCCAACTCGGCGCGGTTCTGCAGCATGCCTTGAACGGTTTCGCCCGGTCCGGCTTGCCGCTGGACCAGTTTGGCGGGTTCGAACGGCGCAGCGCTAAGTTGTTTGAGACAGACAAGGTCATCGTTGATGCCTCGTTAATCGGCGCCGACGGATCTGTCATATTCTGCGCCAATCGGACGATGGACAAAGAATGCCATCAGGCCGGTGAGCTGCGGCACACCGCACTTTCCAGAAAGATCGGCGCCGGCATCGGGGCTGAATTGTTTGTCTCCGGAGAGCACTTCCTCATTCGATTGCCGGTAGAAGACAAATTCGGCATCGTCGGTAAAGCCCAACTGCGGATCGATATAGAAACCGTCCGCGCCGTGGTGATGGATACATTTCGGGTACCTTTCTTAACTGCCGTGGCGTTGCTTCTTGGATTTGCGTTCATTTTGATCCTGGCTTCGAGACGGGGCGAGGCCTCATTACGGCGAGTTCAACGGCCAGTATTTTTTTCCGTAATCGCCATCATGCTCGTCGTCCTCATCGCGGTCATGTTCAACCTCTACCGCAAGGGCACCGAAGGCCAGGCCGAAGCGTTGGCGCGTTCCATGGCAAACCGCCTGGCGGCGATTACCGAACTTGGAATTGGCCTCGACGATATCAGTGGTATCCAGCAAGCCTTTGTTGATTACCGTCGCATAAATCCGAATGTGGCCTCGCTCGCATTGATCCGAGACAACCAAAATTACCTCCACGACGACACCAGCCAAATCGGCCACGCTCATGAGAGCCGCGCTGATCGACTGGAATATGTCATTGAACTCAGAGGGGCAATCCCGCTTGGCGGAAGCACCAAACACGAAAAGCTGCAGCTTTCCGTGGAGCTGCCGATTTCGGTGGTCCTAGCTGCGCTTTGGAAGGGTGTTCGAAGTTTCTTGGCGCTCTCATTTGGCGCCGTCCTGTTTTCTCTCGTCTTCATGGCGGCGGCGGAACGTGCAGGCGCCACGGCCAATTCGAACCGCCCTACCCGCCCCAAGACCGGCCCATTCAATCTTGATCAGGCCGAAGCGATTTTGGCTCTGGTCCGTCCAGCGTATTTTCTGGGCGTCTTCATCGACGCTTTGACGTATTCGTTTTTGCCGGAAATGAGCGAAGAAGCGGTCGCGCGCCAAGGTTTGCCCGAGGGTTGGATTTCGATTCCATTCAGTTTGTACTTCATTGGATTGACTGCGGCCCTGGTGCCAGCCTCGCACTTCGCTGCCAAGGTTGATCTGAAGCGCTTGATCCTATTCGGCATTGCGTTCTCAGCTGCAGGTTTGGCAGGCATCGCCTTCTTCAACGATTTCTGGGCGTTCTGCGCCGGTCGAGCGCTTTCAGGCATAGGTCAGGGCGTACTCTTGGTCGCGATCCAGACATACGCCTTCGAGGTCATGCCAAGCGAACACCGGACCCGTGCGGCCTCGATCCAGGTGCTCGGCTATAACGGCGGCCTGATTGCCGGCACTGCGATCGGCGGCCTGATCGCGACCTTCAATCCAGATCGAGACACGGTAATGATTGCAGCCACGGTCGGGATGTTGACACTGCTCTATGGCGTGTTCGCCGTGCCATCGTTGTATAAGTCTCAAGCGGCCGAAAAAACCAAGACGGGGACACTGGATGCGATCCGAAATCTGATCACCGACTTCGACTTCATGTCGGTTCTGACCATGGTTGGCATGACGTCAAAGTTCGCTTTGGCCGGAATTGCCATGTTCGCGGTCCCCCTGCTTCTCTATCGCAGTGGTTATGGTGACGGCGATGTCGGTCAGGCGCTAATGGTGTTTGCGATCACGACCTTCCTCGTAACCGGGGTCGCCGCTCGGCTGGTCCGACAGTTAGGCTCGACGGATATCGTGTTAGTCGTCGGTGTTTTCATGCTCGCGGTCGGGATGGCAGTGATTGGCACCGTTCTTTCGGCGCCAGCCCCCCTACCCGATGTCTGGTTCGCGCCTGATTGGATCAGCCCGGTCGCGAACGCTGCTCGCGTATGGATCGGCGGATGGGCCGTGCCCGGTGCAAACGGCATAGCCTTGGCATTGGGGGTTGTGGCCCTCGGTATTGGCCAGGGCCTAATAGCAGCGCCAGTCGTCGCACGGGTTGCCGCAACACCGGTGGCGGACCGCATTGGCCGTGAGCCAACTCTTGCGGTTTATCGGGTGTCAGAGCGCGCGGGCCATATCCTCGGGCCCTTGCTGATTGGTCCGTTCCTACTTTTGATGAGTGGTAATCCCGCCGGGCTTGGCGTCCTGGCATTTCTGTTTATGGCAATTGCGGCGGTGTATCTGGCTACGAGGCTTACGTCACGCCGGATGGTTTAGCCGCGACCTGATCAAGGATCGCGTCAACTTCCTGTAAAGTCAGGTCTCCACCATCGGCGGCGGCTTTGACACATTCTGTAGCCTTTTTCAGCGCATTGACTGATAGCCGGTACCCCAATGCCTCCGAGCGTACCCGAACCGCATTCCATCCGGTCAATCGGTGTCCAACCGCGATCTCTCGGGTCAACCCGAAGTCTTCCGGCACTAACCCCTCATACGCCCGCGGGTCGTTGTAAACAGCTTTGGTGTGTATCCCGGCCTTGTGACTGAAGGCGGTTTCGCCGACCAGGACATGATTGAATGGGACCTCGCGCCCAACTTTGCGCGCCACCAAATGCGCCAAGGGTCCGAGCGCTTCCAAACGATATGCCGCTTTCGTCGCCACTGGATCCAGCGTGTACAACGCCGCAATCAGTCCCTCCAGGGCGGTGATGCCATTGCGTTCTCCAATGCCCAAAACGGTTGTGTTGATGTGGCTGGCACCGGCGAGATAGGCGGCGCGCGCGTTGGCGACGGCGCACCCTGCGTCGTTATGGCCATGGAACTCAATGGCACTCCGCCCTGCCCCTTTGGTCGTGCGCGCGATCAAAGCAACGATTTCTGAAACTTGTTCGGGTCCGGCCACACCGGTCGTATCAGCGATGCCAAAGCGATCAAACAGACCGGTCTCTGACAGCGGCAGATAGACATTCAGCAGGTCACCAAGTGGGCATCGAAATGCATCTTCGCTTGAGAACCGCAATTCGATCTCTGGGGCCTCATTCCGGACCGCTCGCGCCACTCTCTCGGCGGTCTCAACAACCTCGGGGATCGTTTTCCCATGGCCCGCGGCACGAAGGATCGGAGATGTCGCCATGACCATGTTGAGGGCGCCGGCGCCGCACTCCAAAGCCACACGGGCATCTTCTTCATGACACCGAATATGCGCCGCAATCGTGCAGGGGAGCCCGGCATCAACCAACATTCTTAAATCTGCGGCGGAGCGCGGGCTGGCGGCTGGCGAGGTAACCTCCAGATAGTCGACCCCGAATTCGACCAACGCGCGGGCGATATCTAGTTTGTCCTCGGAAGTAAAATCCGCGCCGGCGAACTGCTCACCTTCCCGGAGCGTGCTGTCGACAATCGTCAACCGAGGACGCGTGTTCCGATCTGAAGTCTTTCCAATCATCATTGAGTCTGGTTCCCGACTCTTGATACTTGGTCCTAGCCTACTCGGATCACCGACATCGATATACTCGGGAAATTACTCATATCAGTGGGCATGTGCGGAAAACTTGCCAAGCATGGATTTGCCAGCGAGTTTGAGCCGGATGATGACCTTGGCTTCTTTTTGCCCCGCGAACGCACCTTCAAGATGAGTTCCGCCGACAACGCTCAATGGCACTTGCGATGCCTTCTTTCCAATCAGGACGGTCGCCTTTCCGGTCGCACCGGTAAGGTCCGGGCTAACACCCTGGTGATCGAACAGGTAGAGTTGAAGGACTTCCCCAGTCATAACCAATTCGGCGTCGTAGTCACCGACATGAGATAGCGACCCGCCGTGCTTAGCGGCTGTATGACCGGCATTCTTGCTTTTGGTCGAATGCGCGAAAGCATCGCCTCCGGTTGCCAAGACCAGGGCCAAGGCCAGGGTCAGGCCGAGAACAGCCCCCAACGAGAAACGAAACATCCACCATTCTCCCAAATTTTTAAGCCAAAGCGCTAAAACGCCTCCTGAACCTTCATCTCATCGCGCTCTGCCAATAGCCGATCCAGCGGCTTGCGGCCAAAAGCGTGGAACAGAACCGGCGTCAGCATTGCGTCCAGCGTCACGGCGACGATCAAACCGAAGAAGATCACGACCGCGACCGGGTGTAAAATCTCCTTGCCCGGATCCTGAGCGCCGAACAACAGCGGCACAAGCGCCACACCGGCCGCAAGGGTGGTCATCAGCACCGGAGCCAACCGTTCGTCACTGCCGCGCAAAATCAGATCACGCCCGAAAGTCTCCCCTTCGTGCAGCACGAGATTGATGTAATGACTGACCTTGAGGATACCGTTACGCGCGCTAATGCCCGCCAGGGTGACGAACCCGAACATGGATGCAATCGACAAGGGTTCCGACATCACCCAGAGACCGATGATGCCGCCTATCATGGCCAACGGAATAATCGCCATGATCACCAATACCAGCGAAATATTGTGATAGCGGCTGTACAGCACGACGAAGATCATTGCCAGAGAGACCAGGGCCAGACCGGCAATCGACTTGGAGGCCTCCTCCTGTGCCTGGTAACTTCCCTCCAGGTTGGTGAAGTACCCGGCCGGCATCTCCATTTCCGCCATAACCTGACGAATACCCTCGATCGCATCAGTCATTTCACGACTGGTGGCGTTGGCGCGCACGACGATCCGCCGACGCGTGTTCTCCCGCATGATGTTGGTAACGCCGTCGGTTTCTTCGATGCTGGCGAAGGTCGAGAGTGCGACCCGGCCAGACGGTGTCTCCACCATCATGCCCTCCAGCGACGACGAAGTCCGATCCGCATCCGAAAGACGCAGCACCACATCAAAGCGTCGCTCACCTTGAATGATCTCGGACACCACCGCACCCATCGCCAGAGTTTCCAAGGCCTCTGTCACCGCGCTCGGCGTGATGCCAAATGCGGAGGCCATCTCATGGTCGACGTTGATCCGGATCTGTGGTGTACGGGCTTGAGTTTCGACCGCGACATCACCGATGGCCGGAATCAATTTCATGCGCCGTTCGAACTCATTGGCCAAAAGCGTCAGCGTTCCGAGGTCATCACCAAATATCTTGAGAGCAATCTTGGCACGCACGCCTGAGATCATGTGGTCGATGCGATGCGCCAAGGGCTGCTCGATGATGAAACGCAATGGCAAGACCGACAACCGGTTCCGAATATCGCGCTTAATTTCACTTTGAGTTCGACCGTCAAGACGAATGCGAACCTCAATTTCGCTGACATTGACGCCATTGGCATGCTCATCCAATTCGGCCCTGCCAGTGCGACGGCCAACAGCCACGACCCCCGGCACCTGTTTGATCAGGTTTTCAGTCGTAATGCCGATCTGATTGGACATCTCCAGCGAGATGCCTGGATTAAGTTCGCCTTGCACGACGAAAGCGCCCTCTATCATGGTCGGCATGAATACACGAGGCATCCAAATGACACTGGTGCCGCTTACCGCAAGTAGAAGGACGGCGCCGATCATCACCACACGGGAATGATCCAAGGCGAACCCGACCACAACCCGGTTTATCCGTTTCAGATAAGACAGGAGCATGCTGTCATCGCCATGCAGACGCTTTAGAGACGGCAGCAGATAATAACAAAGCGCTGGTGTCACTGTGACCGCTGTCGCCAAGCTTGCCAGCATCGCGATGATATAGGCGGTCGCAAAGGGCGCGAACATGCGGCCCTCGAGGCCGGAAAGCGCATAGAGCGGCACGAGCACCATTACGATGATTACTGTAGCGATGAAAATGCCGGATCGAACCTCTTGCGACGCCTCAGCGACGACACGAATGACCGGGCGGGGATTGGCGGACTGGCTGTTTTGGCGCAATCGGCGGAACACATTCTCGACCCCCACGACGGCATCATCGACCAACTCACCGATTGCGATGGCCATTCCGCCCAGGGTCATGGTGTTGATCGTCAGCCCCATTCCTTTCATCACCAAGACTGTGACGAGAATTGAAATTGGTATCGCAGTAAGTGAGATGAACGTTGTGCGGGCATTAGCCAGAAACAGGAACAGGACGATGATGACAACCACCGTCGCCTCCATCAGAACCTGTTCGACATTGTTGATCGAGGTTTTGATGAAATCTGCTTGATTGTAGATTATCGCGCCGACCTCAACATCTTCCGGCAGATTTTCCCCGATTTCGTCCATCGCAGCGTTGATCTTGTCAACCAAAGTGACGGTATCGATCCCAGGCTGCTTGGCAATCGAGACCACCACCGCCGGCGCCCCGTTATAACCGGCGTCACCGCGTTTGACTTTCGGCATGATCTCGACACGAGCGAGTTGGCTCAACGGCGTCGAAACCGACCCGTGCCGGGACACTGTCAACGCCCGCAAGTCGTCCAGGCGTTTGGTTCGGCCGACATTGCGGATCACGAATTCCTTGTCGTTCTGGTCCACGAACCCGCCACCGGTGTTCTGCCCGAACTTCACGAGCGCATCCGCCAGTTCGTCCAGTGAGATATCGAGGAGCTGCATTTGGCCCAGGTCCGGCGTGATCCTGTATTCCTTTACCTCACCACCGATCGGGATCACTTGCGCCACACCACCGATGGCCAGCAGGCGTGGGCGCAGCACCCAATCGACCAACTCCCGCAATTGCATCGGCGTCGTCTCGGTCGCTGTCAACGCAACCAGCATAACCTCGCCCATGACCGAACTGACCGGTGTCATAAAGGGCGTGATACCTGGCGGTAATTCCTCGCTGATCGGCTCCAGGCGTTCGACTACGAACTGCCGGGCGCGATAGACGTCAATGTTCCACTCAAACTCCAGAAACACGATCGACAGGCCGGCACCGGAAATACTGCGCACCCGCGACAAGCCCGGCAAACCGCTCAGGCCAGCCTCGATCGGATAGGTTATCAGTGCCTCAACCTCTTCCGGCGACAGACCTTCGGATTCCGTCATCAACGTGACCATGGGTCGGGTCAGGTCCGGCAGTACGTCGATTGGCATTTCACGCAACGCCACCGCGCCGTAGATGATCAAGCCAAGAGCCGCAACCAGCACAAAGAGCCGATGACGCAGACTGGAATTGACGGCTAATGCGAACATACGCGTGCCCTATCTCGGCGGTGCGACCGCCCAACCATGCTTAGGTAATGGTGAAGAGCGCTGTGACAGCAGCCATAGCGGCGACCGAAAGCGATATCTTGCGCCCAGTTCCTCTATTTCTGAGGCCAGCACTGACACCGATCAACGCAATGACACCGGAAAGGATCGGGATAGCGATCGGCGGGCCAGCTTCGGCAACAACCTGCTGTGCCGATACGTCGCCACGGGGTTTGGATTTAGTCGCCACCACGGCGGCACCTGCCACTGGGACCTCCAACCGCGCGGCTACCAGATCGGCAACATCATCTGCGATCACCGTGAAGATTAGGTCATAGCCCCCCGGTTCCGGCGTCCATCCTTCGGCCAGATAGAGCCCCGGCGCAGTTTCAATCAGGGTCAATTCAGCATCGTTGGCGATAAGTTCGATTTCGGCCCCGACAGCCGGACGATTATCCGAAATGTAATCGACGAATACGACCAGTCCGGTACGCCCCATCACGGCCACAATCTCAAAACTTTCGCCGCTTCCCGCAGCCCGCGGTTTGGCGCCCGTCACTTTTGCCGCTGCATCGTCCTCAGAGGCATGCTGATGCCCTGTGTGGGCTTGTGTCACGCCGGTGCCAATCGCCATGAGCCCGAAAAGCGCAATCGTCAGCAATTTTCCAATCGCCCTCATATCACCTCACCTGCGTCAACAGCAATGCGCCTCGGGTGACGACACGCATGCCGTCCTTGATACCGACTTCGACTTCGATCTCACTGCCGTTCAGCTTGCGATACCGTACCGGCCGAGAAACAAAACGCTCCGGCCCATCATGTGTCCAAACCCGCATCTCACCATTTTCAGAGCGAACCAATGCGGCGCCTGGAAGAACCATCCCCCGCCGCTCACTTTGTCCGCGTACCAACACGTTCACCGGCTCTCCAATACTCAGACCGTGCCCGGCGTCGCTAAGCACAAATTGCAGAGGAACAGATTGTCTCTGGAGCCGCAGCCCTCGGCCGAGATACGCAAGCGGCAAACTTCGGCCATCTCGGGTCAAGGCATGTCCACCGGAGATCTCGGTATCCTCTATAGTCCCGTAGCCTTCGGCCTCAATCCACAAGCGTTCCGGATTAACAATCTCCCAAAGAACCTCTTTGGCTTCCACGACTTGGCCAGCGCGCACGGTTGCCTGTGAGATCACGCCACTTGCCGACGCGTACAGCGCCTGGCTGCCGTCGAGACCAGTCCGCAGCGCATCGCGTTTACGTCGGTGCGTGTCCAGGTTCAGACGAACCGATAGCAGTCGGCCTTGGCGGAATGGCAGTAATGGCAATTCCCGCGTCCGGGCCAACTCTAGCTCAAGTTCAATAATTTGACCCTTAATGTCCTCAATCGCGCCCAGCAATTCCGCCCTCTCACGGGCACCCAGCGTCGGGCGCATATAACCAAGAATTTCGCCACGCTCTACCCGCATGCCAACGAACGGAACGCCACGCTTGCCTGGCTCAATCCGGCCCGCCTGATCCGATTGAACCAGGCCACTGCTATTTGGGTCCGCCACGACGTGACCGATCAATTGGCGCGACGATGAAATATCGCGCGTGCAGGGCCTGGATGTTCTCAGTCCAAGCAGGCGCTGACTGGCCTTCGGCATGAATACAGCCCCGTCCTCTAACCGCCGAGGCCCTTCCGCCAAGAGGCCAGTGTCCGCCAGCGCCGCTGTCGTTGCCGCCGCACTTTCAACATCACCCGAGGCGGCTTTAATCGCAAATGTGCAGGTTTGAACGACCGCTAGCGTTTGTTCCTCAGTTGAGGTCGGCGTTGCAGATGCCAATTGGATGCGTTCAGTCTTGGATGTGGGCGCAGTATTGGAACGGAATGAGTATTTAGCCGGATCTGCACCCGTTGCCGCGCCAGACATCGGTTTTTCGTTCGACGGAGGCGCAATCGCACCAACAACGGGGTACTTGCGCCCGACCATCGGCGTCTTCACTTCTTCTGCTGTCCGTCGCCATTCGCGGACAGCCCGCTCCATTTCTTCATCCGAGCGCTTATAGCTCATCGACGGTTGGGAAAAGTACTCCACAGCCTTCGACCCGACTATCATCGAAGTTTCAGCAACTTCCGAAGCAAAATACCAGACCCCCACGGCCGAACGCCAAGCAATATCGCCGGTCGTGGTAATCAATCCGCCATACCATCCGGCGCCAGGAGCGCTATTCGGGTTCGATGTGCCTTCAGCGCGGCTTACGGAAAGCGGAGCCCGAGGCGGCACAGTCACATCAGTGGCAGGAGCGCTGGCGGGTTTCCCGACTGGATTAGCAACAGCTTGCCCAGCAACACCCCAGTCAGAGGCAAATCCAAGCACTCCACCAGCGACGGCAACAGGCAAAACAACCGCAACGACTATGCGCGCAACACGCGGCATGCGCCCTCCAATATTCAATCAAATACAGACATCGAACACGATTTTACCAATGGTATCACATATTTGGTGGCATACCTCAAGAAACCAAGTAGGTAGTATACGTAACATTCGTTGACGCCGTCCCCGGACCAACCATATCATCGGCGAAGATTGAAATGGATAATGGATTAAGATGAACGCGTTTCTTTTGGGAGCTGTTGTTTTCGCAGCGGTAATGACGACGGAAATCATAACCGAAGTTACGGTCGATAACCTCGCTCATTGGAATTCTGAAATGTTCGAAGCCGGCTTCTGGGAAATCTCGCCACGAGCAGACGGAACAGAGTCCGAGCGACTGGCTCAGCGCATCCTGGCCGAACTTCCGCCGATGGATAAGTACGACTACTTGTGTGAGCCATCGCAATGATGACACGGCAACGACCTTCGGACTGGTCGCACAAAGCGCAATTGCCCAACGACCGAAGAGAGACCAGATGAACCCACTACTCCTCGCCACGATCGTCTTCGTCGGTGCCGCAACCGGCAATTTCGTCGTGGAAATGGTTGCCGAGACATCTGCGCATGTATTGAACGGGGTGTATGAAAACGGTTTCTATCAAACACCACCACCGATGGCTCCTGGGTCGACCCAGCTGGCGGCTCTGCCAGCGGGGCCTCTGCCCGAAGATGCCTACCTTGAGAAGCTCTGCAGAATTCCGCCCGCCAGATGATGGCGTTTTAAGCGCGAAACAAATACGAGGAACAGAACATGGGTAATTTAGGATTACGGTCATTCTCCGGCACCAGCCTCATTCCTGTTGTTCTCCTCGCCTTCCTTCTTGCGGTTCCGGCGACATCTTCGGTCGCTCAAACGACTGGAAACCAGCAAGACGGCGCAAAGAAAACTCCGGTAAAACCAGCTGGCAACACCGCCAGCAATGCCGCCGGCAATACCTGGGCGCCACTCAATCAGGCGGTCTACGCTCTCAACACGACGTTCTATGTCAATGTCGTCGACCCTCTGGCCATGTCGTACAACAGCGCCGTGCACCCGTTTGTTCGTGGCGGTTTTTCAAACTTTTTTGAAAACCTTTCGCAGCCCATGACAGCATTTTCGAGTGTACTGCAGGGCGATCTCGACAATGCAGGCGCTGCGGCCGCCCGGTTTTCCATCAACACGACCTTTGGAATTGGTGGCTCGTTTGATGTCGCGACGGACGTCGGCGTTCTGTCACGGCCTGAGGATATGGGCCAATACTTCTGCTCGATTGGCTGGTCGGAAGGGCCGTATGTCGAACTTCCGATCATCGGGGGCAGTAGCTTAAGGGACGTGCTCGGTGGGGCTACGGGCGTCGTAATGACGATGTTTGTGATCGGCCCGTTGATGCCGGTTTATTACGTCTCGAATGGCCTCGTAGGGTATTTCGATGCGGATGCCAGCAAACCTAACGGCACGCTGTCCACGGATAGCTACGGCGCCCTTCAGCAAAAAAGGCTCGACGCACGCGCCGAGGCTTGTATTGCCGGTAAACCGGACCTACCGGAACCGTCCATTAAGGAAACGCGCATGGCCACGGATATGCCACAGGCCGTTCAAACCGATCAGTGGGTCAAATTCTGGTTCTCAAGCCCTCGGCCGGCCTAAAAACGCCCTCTACCGAGAAGGCAGACCGTCCAGGCTCAATTCCGTCAGAGGAACGAAATGTCACATTCTCACGGCGCCCCCGGACACGACCACCACAATCACACAATAGAAGAACCGACAGAGGCTACCGTTCACGACCCAGTTTGCTCGATGGTGGTCAACCCAGAGACTACGAAGCACAGCCACAGCCACAAAGATAACATCTACTATTTCTGTTCCGCTGGTTGTCACACAAAGTTTAGCGATGACCCCGAGCGTATAGCGGCAGCGGCGGCAGAGGCTGCGGCAGAAGCAGAAAACGCTCCTGCCGGCACCATTTATACATGCCCGATGCACCCGGAGATCGTCCAAGAAGGACAAGGCAGTTGCCCGATCTGCGGCATGGCCCTTGAGCCTTCGGGAGTCCCAACAGGCGACGAGGTCAACCACGAGCTTATCGATTTCACACGCCGATTTTGGATCGGCCTTGCTCTGGCTCTTCCTGTTTTGGTGATGGAGATGGGCGCGCATCTCCTGATGCTGCCGGTCGACGATTTAATTGCACCACTCTGGCAGCCGTGGATTCAACTCGTGTTGGCAACACCGGTCGTGCTCTGGTCCGGTTGGCCGTTTTTTGATCGCGGATGGGCCTCGATACGGACCATGAACCTCAATATGTTCACACTCATCGCGATCGGAACGGGTGCCGCATTTATCTACTCGGTCGTGGCCACGTTGGCGCCGGGCGTATTCCCGGCAGCCATGCGCGATGAGTTCGGACTGGTCGACATCTATTTCGAGAGTGCTGCCGTGATTGTGGTGCTCGTCCTCTTGGGTCAGGTCTTAGAGCTTCGCGCGCGGGACGAGACCAGCAGTGCCATCCGGGCCCTCCTCGACTTGGCGCCAAAAACAGCGCGCCTAATCGATGAAAACGGTGAAGAACGCGAGGTTCCGCTCGATGAAGTCGTCGCGGGCAATCTCCTGCGTGTCCGACCGGGCGACAAGGTGCCGCTGGACGGTACGGTGACTGACGGCCTGAGCGCAGTCGACGAAAGCATGCTCACCGGTGAACCTCTGCCGGTCGAAAAAACCGCTGGCGAAACGGTGACAGGCGGTACGCTGAACGGCACCGGGTCGTTCGTCTTTCGGGTCGACAAGGTCGGTGCTGATACAATGCTGGCCCAAGTCGTCAAAATGGTCGCCGAGGCCCAACGCTCCCGGGCGCCAATTCAGGGAATGGTGGACAAGGTTTCCGCCATCTTCGTACCGGCGGTTCTACTCTCGGCCGTCGCCGCCTTTCTGGTCTGGTTTTTTGCCGGCCCGGAACCGCAGCTTTCCTATGCCGTCGTGACTGCCGTCAGCGTGCTGATCATCGCCTGCCCCTGCGCGCTCGGCCTCGCCACCCCGATGTCGATCATGGTCGCAACAGGGCGCGGCGCGTTGCTGGGCGTATTGGTCAAGAATGCCGAAGCATTGGAACGATACGCCGAGGTCGATGCGCTTGTCGTCGACAAGACCGGCACGCTTACCGAAGGACGTCCTGAGCTGATTGAAGTCCGGGTCCAAGAGGGATTTGAAGAAGCTGATGTTCTGCGCCTCTCTGCCAGCCTCGAAGCGGCCAGCGAGCACCCGCTGGCGGAAGCGATCGTGCGCGGCGCCAAGGCCCGAGAACTAACCCTCTCACGCACCGATGCGTTCGATAGCGTCACCGGCAAAGGCGTGACCGGTACGATCGATGGGCGGGCGGTTGCGCTCGGCACCGCCAAGCTTATGGCGGATATCATCTCCGACGGGTTAGGCGACCTGGAGACGCAAGCCGACACGATGCGGGCTGACGGCAATACCGTCATGTTCGCGGCGATCGACGGCAAGGCAGCAGGTCTGATTGCCGTCGCCGACCCGATCAAGGAAACCACCAAGGCAGCAATAGACGCCTTGCACCAATCCGGCCTCAAGGTTTTGATGGCCACGGGCGACAATCGGGTTACGGCGGAGGCAGTGGGTCGGAAACTCGGCATTGACGAAATCCATGCCGAAGTTATGCCGGCCGACAAAGCCAATTTGGTCAAATCCCTGCAAGCTGCCGGATCCAAGGTCGCGATGGCCGGTGACGGTGTCAACGACGCGCCGGCTTTGGCGCAAGCGGACGTGGGGATCGCGATGGGAGCCGGCGCCGACGTCGCGGTTGAAAGCGCCGGTATGACACTGATCAAAGGGGACTTGCTTGGCCTCGTCCGCGCCCGGCATTTATCGCAAGCGACGATCCGCAACATTCGGGGCAACTTGTTCCTCGCATTTGTCTACAACGGCATCGGCGTGCCGATCGCGGCTGGCGTGCTCTATCCGGTCCTGGCCCTACAACTCAATCCGATGATTGCTGCGGCTGCGATGAGTTTGAGTTCGGTTTCGGTAATCATGAACGCGCTTCGCTTACGTACCCAGAAGATCGGGGTGTGATGGCCCCTCGTCCTCGGCGGCCCGCCGCTTTTCTAGACCGCGACGGTGTTTTGAACGAGGATGTCGGCTACGCGCATCAGCCCGATCAGATCCGCTGGATCGAAGGGGCATTCGAAGCCGTACGCTCGTTGAATGAAGCTGGATATTACGTTTTTGTCGTGACCAATCAGGCCGGCATATCCCGGGGGTATTACAACGGTCAGCACGTCGAAAGCCTGCACCGGTGGATGAACGATCGAATGGGCGAGTTCGACGCCAGGATCGATGATTTTCGGTACTCGCCGTTCCATCCAGAATTTGACGACGGCACACATGCCCACCTCGCGCACTGGCGCAAGCCGGAACCGGGAATGATATTGGACCTTATGGAACATTGGCCGATCAAGAAGACCGGCTCGTTCTTGGTCGGAGACAGAGAGAGCGACATGGTCGCGGCCAAAGCCTCTGGCATTCCCGGCCACTTATTTTCGGGTGGCAACATCGCCAATTTCATCAATCGAGAAATCACCCAACTTCGGGACCTGAAAGTGCTTAAATAAATTACCCCTTTTAAATCATGTGAAAATTGGTTAAACTAGTTCCTTAGCTCTCAAAATGAGGGTTGCATTGGTATCCAGAAGGGAGACCGCGCATGACTGCTATAGATTCCTTGCAGGCATCGGCAAATTTCGCCGCTGCACGTGATGGGCAGCGCCTGCAACTCCCCATACATGGTTCCGATCTGCCGCGCTCTTCACCGCATTATCTAGCGGAGTTCCGTGTTGCCGACAGCCCCGGAATCGCAACAATCGATGTTCGCTTCGACAAGTCAGATCGAAGCGAATCCGCAATCGTTCAAGCCTTTCGTGACGCTCTCACAGATGTCTTTGAGCCATTCCACAAAGACGAAGGAGCGTTGGATGGCGCCGTGGACGCCGCCTTGGAAGGATTGTCGGATCTCGTAAAAAAGGCGATCGAAAACAACGAATACGCTGGCGTACAGGCTCGTATCGCCAGCATTTATCGCAGCTTCGGCGGCGAAGACTCCAAGGATACGCCTGGCTTCGAGCGCGCTGGTTCAATCAGCGAGTTTGCAGTCGAAACGGGATTGGTCAAAGACGATAAAGTCGCTCGGGACGACGTTGGACTGGTAACCTTGGCCGGATCCCGGATCAGTATGCCCGAGGCCCATCTTCGAGCCGGTTTGATCGGGGGTCTGTACCGTGCCCCTGGTTCCCTTGGCAGCAAGGGCTCCGATGAAGACAACGGCGCCCTCCACGAAATTCGCGCTGCCCTGGAGCGACTTCGTGAGGTTCAGCAAGCCTTAGCCGCTTACCGCAAAGGCGACAATGGACCGCTGGAGCGTTTGATTCGCGGAGACACTGCTGCAGACCGGGCACTTGATACCCTTGGCAAACTTCGCATCCACTCGGAATCCACCGATGACACGGATGCAGCCCAAATTGCAGAGGGTATCGGCTCACAGCTATTCGGCACGAAACGCGAGGAAGTAGCGTAAAAAAGCGGCCGGAATAGTTTGAAGAGTAGTTAATAAAACGCACACCTCGAACGGTGTGCGTTTTATTAACGAGTGGCCGTCAGGGGTGTTTGGTCAAGCCGTGGTATCGACCTGGGACCCTCGTCCTTCACTGCGCTGCACAGCCCTATCCTGACTAGCGTCGGCTATTTCACTGCGTTGCTGCTCTCGGCGTTGTTCGGCGGCACGCGTATCGTTGTTCGACTGTTGCCGCAATTGCGCCACGTTGGGCGTCCCGCCCGAAGGATTAACCGCTGCCATGGTCCGTCTCCCGCATCTGTTCGGATTGTGGCCTAGACCTCAGTCTATACCCCCGGTCGGGGAAACCCAAGAAGTATTCTAAATCAATGCCCTGTGAACTGGGGTTTCCGTTTTCCCAAGAACGCCTGGAACCCTTCTTGGAAGTCTGCGGTGTCGAAGGCATCGTAGCCTTCCGCCATCTCCGCCTCGGTCAGGGGTGTTGGGTCCATCAAGCGGTAAAGGAATTTCTTGTGCCAGCGGGCCGAAAGCGGCGCGCCCTCGGCGATTTTCCCTGCCCACTCATACGCCGCAGCCTCGACCTCTTCATCCGGCACGACACGGTCGACCAACCCCACGCGGAGCGCATCAGCGGCCACCATCAGATCCCCGACAAACAGGATTTGCATCATCGTGTTGGCGCCAAACTTGCGCACCAGCGGGCGTAATTCCTCCGGGCTTTCGACCAGCCCCAACCGCTTGACCGGCACGCCAAACCGACTGCCCTCGCCGCAAATCCTCAAATCGCACATCGCCGCCAAGCCAAAGCCGCCGCCGACACAGAGCCCCTCGATCAGCGCAATCGTTGGGTGTCGGCAGGTTTGCACGGCCTCAAAGACTGGATTGGACAGGGCCGCATACTTCACAGCCTGATCCCGGGTGCCGCGCAAGGTTTCGAACTCCGAGATATCGGCCCCGGCCCCAAAGGCCTTACCGCCCGCCCCCCTGAAGACGACGCATCGCAGGCTCTCGTCCGCATCAAAATCCGCCAACGCCTGACCGATTGCCTGAAACATCTCCAGGTTCAGGGCGTTGCGCTTTTCGGGTTGGTTCAGCGTGACGGTTGCGACACCGGTCTCATCGCGTGACAACAGGATTTTGTCAGTCATTGGGCCGCCTCCGCCTTGCCATCATCACCGAGTACGGCCACACCTTCAGCGCCCAGTCGCTCGATCTCATCGGCTGCAAAGCCAATTTCGGCCAGAACCTCCGCCGTGTGTTGCCCGAACAGCGGGGCCGGACACACAACTTTTGCCGGCGTGTCCACGAACTTGATCGGCGCCCCGATCGTCTTGACCGTCCCGGCAATCGGATGCTCGGTCTCGACCACCATCTCGCGCGCCAAGGTGTGGGGATCCTCATGCATTTGCAGAACGTCGTAGATTGGACCCGCCGGTATTCCGACCTCATCGAACTTGGTCAACCAATTTTCGCCGGTGTCCTTGGTGAAGCGGGCCTCCAGTTCCTGGGTGAGCTCGTCCAGGTTGGCCATGCGATCACCATTGGTGACAAACCTTGGGTCTTCGGCCAATTCCGGCGCCTCTATGAAGTCGAGCATCTGGCGCCACATCCGGTCCCCGACGGCCCCAATAGCGATATAGCCATCCGAGGTACGCACCGCTTGGTAGGGCGCGCTCAGCGGATGCGCCGACCCCATGGCCTGAGGCGAGACGCCGGTCGCGAACGCGATCGCCGATTGCCAGAAAGTATGGGTGATACCAGCCTCGAACAGCGAGGTTTCGACCTTCTGCCCCTCACCGGTCTTGAGCCGCCGTGAATAAGCCGAGACAACACCAAGCGCCAGCAACAAGCCGGCCGTAATATCGCAAATCGGCGCACCGCATTTGACCGGCGGCCCGTCGGCGCGCTCTCCAGTAAACCGCATGATGCCGGCCATTCCCTGGGCAACAAGATCAAAACCGCCGCGTGCTGAATACGGCCCTGTATGGCCGAAGCCAGAGATCGAACCGTAGATCAGCGCCGGGTTAATCGCCTTTAGGCTCTCGTATCCGATACCAAGGCGCTCCATCACGCCGGGTCGGAAATTTTCGATCACGACATCCGCCGTGCGCGCGAGCTTGTTGAACGCGTCACGTCCGGCGTCGGACTTGAGGTCCAAGACCACGCCGCGTTTGTTCCGGTTCATCATCAGGAATGCTGCGGACTGGCCTTCAATCTCTGGCGGCACTGAGCGCCGGGTATCGTCGCCGCCGTTAATCTTCTCGATCTTGATGACGTCGGCGCCCATATCGGCCAACATCAAGCCACAGGTCGGGCCCGCCATCTGCTGGCAGAGTTCCAAAACCGTGACGCCCTGCAAGGGCCCGAATGCGCGGTCGGCCATAGTGGTTTCCTCTTGTATTGAAGTGGCGCTATCGTGATCCTGAATCCGGCACAGTTCCGCCCTACCCGTCAAGGCCTCAACGCATCAACCTTTCCAGGACCCACATTTCATGAGCAAGCCCCGCATTCGCGTCATAGCCCTCGGCGGCACCATCGCGATGGTGCAAGGTGACACGGGCGTGAAGCCCGGCCTTGGCGCCGAAGACCTGATCGCTGCCGCACCGGCCGTCGCTGAACTGGCCGAGCTCTCAGCCGAAACCTTCGAGCGCGTCGGCTCATTCGACCTCTCTTTCGACGGGATGTTGGGGCTGGCCGCCCACATTCGTGATCTGGCGGCACATTCCGAAGTAGACGGCGTCATCGTCACCCAAGGCACCGACACGATCGAGGAAACCAGCTTCCTGCTGGATTGCCTACTGACGCTCGACATCCCGCTTATCGTCATCGGCGCCATGCGCAATCCGCGCATGACCGCACCAGATGGCCCAGGCAACCTTCTGGCCGCAACTCGCTTGGCGGCGGACCCTTGGGTGCGTGAGAACGCACGGAACCTGGGCGTCATGGTAGCAATGCTCGATCACATTCACGCGGCGGCCAATGTTGCCAAGATGGACAGCAATCGCATCGATGCCTTCGAGAGCCCCCTCACCGGCCCCCTCGGCACAATGATTGAAGACCGGGTTCGAATTTTCGCCACGCCGCGACGAGACTGGAAGCAATCGGTAACCGCAGCACTTGGCGGCGCATCGATCGAAACCCTGCGCGCCGAGAATAAATCCGTAGCCCTCGCCACCATTTCGCTCGACGAAACCGGTGGAATTCTGCGAGCTATTGGCGAGGCGCCTGACGCGCTCGGGTATTCCGGGGTCATCCTCGGCACCATGGGCGGTGGCCATCTGCCGGCCCGCTTAGGGGACCTGGTCTCAACTTTGACCGCGCGCATGCCAGTGGTCTCGGCCGGCCGGATTCAAAATGGTTATCTCTTGCGTAAAACCTACGAGGTGGCCGGTGCTGAGATGGATCTGGAGACCAAAGGCGTGATCTCGGCCGGCCGTTTGCCACCTGTGAAAGCACGGGTGTTGCTGACGGTGCTGATCCGATCAGGTTCGAGCGCGGAAGCGATTCGAAACGCCTTCGAGGCTTGGAACTGAATACAAGCGAAAGTGCGTCATACAGCCGCGATGTTCTGCTTCGCATCTAAGCAACAGTCATCATTGGTAGCCCTTAATTACCAGAGATGGGTGTACCGAATTTCCATGACTGGCTTTAGAGTCAGCGCAAAATCCTAAAAGCGATCTTGCGATCTCTGGATCAGACTTTCATTTAATTTCATTAAATCAATTACTTATGCCCCCATCATCACGATAGTTTTCAATCCATCTTGGGTTTTTGGATCTCGATTCCGGGTGCGCCGCTAGTCGGAATTCGAATAGACACATCACGTGATATACTCTAGATATTAGAGAGTAAAAATACTAATTACTACTGTATGTATCACTTCCATTAGAAAGACTTTAAGTTTGGAGGCTTGCGCGATACAATGAGTTCATTATATACAGGGGTGTCTGGAAGAAAACCGTATTGGCTCTTCGGACCGACATTCGACACCGAGCAAGAGATGAAAAATGCAATTACGAAAAATCCATCACACAGTTTCAAATTTCTCGCTTGGATCGATCGAGTGCTCGACGAGGGAAAGTTCGCCGCAGCGGCGGAATATGATCCAGAGCTAGACCTATACCGGTTTCCGAAAATGGGAGGCGCTCCTGTCTCGGTCTACTGCCAGATCACGGAAACTGGCGGCCAGGTAGACGTTCATGTGATTTTCGTCAATTGCGGCGGCCGGCAGAGCGCTAAACAGCGAAACCAAATCGCGGTAACGCGCTGGAAACAATATCTCGATCCATGATTGGAACTGGGTCGAAACAGGGGGTTAGGAGAAATTATGACGAAGAAGAACAAAACCGGCGTCGGGGCAAAAGAGGTCGGTTTCGAAGAATTCATCGGACAGGATGAGACCCTTTCCGGGCTCTTTGAAAGTGCAAGCTACGCGATGGAAGGAGCGGCTTTGGTCCGCTCTTTTCGTGTCAGGGCCGGTGAAGAGGAGGGCCTCGGGCGATCGATTACCCAGAACGAGTTGGCGGATCGGATGAAAGTAACTCAAGCCCGTATCAGTACGGCCGAGCGGGGCGGCGGTCGGGACGGCCCAAGCTACTCGTTCCTGAAGCGCGCCGCTAAGGCCTGTAACGTGGATTGGCCCGATGGTTTTTACGCCAAGAAACCAACGGCCCCACGAAAGGCAGCGGTCCAGGTCGTTTCGTTCGAAAACGTGTTTGGCAACGTTACCGTCAAGCCGGTCAATTTGAGATGCGATCCGGCCGAATTGAATATATCCGTAATCGACGGGTCGGCAGACCGGAAGTTTTCCGATGTGTATCCGGTCCCCCTGCGGGCTTTCGTTGGGGCCGAAAAAGAATTCGTGAACGCGCTACCGTCCGGAAAGCAGTGGCGTCAGGTGCGAATCACCGACCCTGACCAACAGGTTTTCGTTCTTGTTAAATGCGCCGGCAAGCCAGCCCGAAAGGGCGCATCCGATAAATCAGGCAAACCAACGGCGGCAAAGAGCGCCGCGGTGAAGAGATCGCTCACGCGGACAGCCCACCGGTCGCGGACGAGAAGTGCGCTCAAAGAGGCTTAGTTAAACAGGCCTACTCAAGGTGCGAGATGATAGATGTGTGTGACGCCCCGAGTATCCTAGACGCAATCGCTGTGGCGTTGAATTTTGCCGCAGCGGTGATGCTCGCCTGGACCGCCCTCGCGGGACAAAATGAACGAACCGATTGGGAACAGGTCGGCAAATGGCTCTCGCGACCGGACGCGGAAATCCCGAGCGAACTCGCCAAAGCCGTTGAAGCCGCTCGTCAAAACGTGTTGGGGCACCTGCTCGACACGGCGAGACGTCATCATTCGATATCAATCATGGGCCTTTGGTTCCTGCTCGGTGCGTCCGTCTGTTTGGCCGCCGCGCAGATTTCTGAGCGATGGGGTCCGGGCGGCTGCGTGTGAGGAAGCCAGAAATGGCCGCGAAATCGACGACGGCAAAGACGTATCAATGGCTGGTCGGGCCAGGTTTTGATGTCGTTGACGAGATGCGGTCGTTGCTTAATCAGGACGTAAAACGCGGTCTCCAGCTCCTGGCGGGGCTTGACCTGGTAACGGAGGGTGCCGCTTCGGCCAATCTGGGTGAATTCATTCCATCGATCGAATTATATCGTCTCGACGCCTCCGATGGCCCGAGAACAGCCCTTTACTACCAAATTCGGGCAAAAACCCGCCGGCACTCGGACATCGTCGTCATTTTGATCGCGACATCGGATAGATTTACGCTGCACGAGGCGGAATCCGAGGCCGCCGATCGTTGGAACAGTTTCTCCGAACAGTGAGGCGCAAGATGCGACCCTCAAAATCCATATTTTAGTCTTTCATCTTCTCAGCTAGTTTTGTGGTGCCAATTCGCCCAATCACCGTTCGCCATCGATGGCCTCGACCAGGAGCAAGCGCAGGCCTTGCTGGCCCGCCTGAAAGCGCACGCGACCGAGCCACGCTTCGTCTACAAGCACAAATACGAGGTTGGCGATATTGCCCTGTTCGACTGCCTGTCGACCATGCACATGGCGACGAATACGCTGCATGTCCCGTCACAGGATCATCCGGATGCCCGGCTGCTCTGGCGGCTTAGCACTGAGAACCTGCCGCTCGTGATCGGCAAGCGGGCGGCGTGAACGGAATTCCCTTCCTTTGATCGCTTCCCAGCCTTGGCTACGCCGAACCGGGAACCGAGGCATCAAAGGCTATGGTCCTCACACGACAACCACCACCCCTTGCCGATAAACCAGCAATTGGACGGCGGATCGTCACCGCGACCGAGCGATCGAACGTCCTGCCAGCCCCCGGCCTCGAACGCGGCGGCGAGCCTTGTTGCTTCGGTCTCGTCCTGGGCACCAACACACGGGATGAAGGCCGCCGGCCGCAATACGCGGGCGGCGAAGCGATTGCCGTGCCGGGTCGCCAGCACCATGGCACCCCAACCCCAGCCAGGCGTTAGCGGAAACATCAAGCGCCCTCCGGGTCGCAGCGCCGCAAGCCACGCCGCAACCGGTTCGCTGGCACCAGCGCAGACATAGATCACATC
The DNA here is from genome assembly GCA_018699735.1 of Rhodospirillaceae bacterium. Taxonomy (GTDB): domain Bacteria; phylum Pseudomonadota; class Alphaproteobacteria; order Thalassobaculales; family Thalassobaculaceae; genus JABIRP01. The sequence continues at coordinate 28,707 of JABIRP010000208.1, forward strand.
ACTCTGCGGCAAAGCCCCTTCGGTCCCTGAACGGAGCGACACCGCCACGTTGTCGCGGCCGGCAAGGTTCGAGGTGGCGCGCGACACAAGCTCCGGCTCTAGGTCGAACGCTTCGATCTGACCATCGCCTCCGACCAGTTCCGAGAGGATCGCACTGTAATACCCAGTGCCACACCCGATATGCAGCACGCGGTCTCCAGGTGCCGGGGCGGCGGCGTCAAGACAGGCCGCATGCAAGCTCGGTTGCCCGTTGTTCACATGCTTGTCGGCGATCAACGCGACCACAGTGTCACGATAGAGTTCCGAGGGATCAGCCGAAGCCGTCAGGAAATAGCCCCCATCGGCAGTCAAAACATTCCACGGACCTTCGCCGATGAAACGCTCACGCGGAACCGCGCTGAACGCCGCTTGAAGCCGGGAATTTATCACGCCAGCCACGCCGCAGATTTCTTGTGCGTATTGAGCATACAGGGATTGAATTTCAGGCATTTTTCGATCATAGCCGTATTTTGATTGTCTATCGCGCAACCATACCCGAGCGGAGTGTTCGGTCCATGCCCTACAAAGCTCTAAAATGCCGTCTGGATGCTGGCGAAATCGTCTTGCTGGACGGCGGTACCGGAACCGAGTTGCAATTGCGTGGGGCCCAGATGGATCCGGCGGCCTGGTGCGGGCCGGCAACGCTGGAAAATGAGTCGCTTCTGGTTGAAATCCACCGGGATTACATCGGTGCCGGCGCTCAGGTAATCACCGCCAATACCTTCGCGTCTTCCCGACTGATGCTGAACGGTGCGGGATTTGGCGACCGGGTCGAGGAAATCAACCGACGCGCCGTCGAGGCGGCCTTACAGGCCCGCGAGATTTCACCTGACGTCGTCGTCGCCGGCTCTCTCTCTCACATGGCACCGGTAGGCGGTGGCACCGACGTGATCGACTTGGCGTTATTGCCGAGTGCCGATGCAATCTCCGACGCTTTTCATGAATTGGCCGGGGTCCTCAAAGCGTCCGGGTGCGAGATGATTATTCTCGAGATGATGTACAACCCGACCCGAATTCAGGCGGCCCTGGAGGCTGTCTTGGCGACAGGATTGCCGATCTGGTTTGGCTTCAGCGCCCGCCGGGCGGCCGACGGAACTGTCATCAGCTTTGACCAACATGAAGAGATTGCTCTCAGCGACGTTGTCGCGACCATACCCGCAAGCGGTATAGATGCGGCTGGGCCGATGCATACCGGCTCCGATATGATTTCCAGTGCCCTCGAGGAAACCAAGCGCGGTTTCGACGGTGCGTTGATGGCCTATCCGGATTCCGGTCACTTCGAGATGCCGGATTGGCAGTTCGAAGAGAAAATGACAGCGGAACGCTACCAGCGATATTGCTCCGAGTGGCTTTCGGCCGGTGCCCAGATCATCGGCGGCTGCTGCGGCCTAACGATCGAACACATTAAAGCTGCCGGCCGCGCCCGAGATGCAGTCTCTCGGTCCTAAAACCATGCACATGAGGTCGCGACCCCACTCCCCCGTTTTCAAGCCGCCAACAAGTTTCCAGGTGACGGTCATCGTTATTCTAGACCTAAGTGTCGCAGGCAAGAGAGACGGTGTTGTCCTCATAGCTCAGTCGGGCTAGAAGCGAGCAGTACTAGTTCGCCTTAGGATCCTCCATGACCGGAATACTTCTGCTCGGCTTCCTGATCGGGATGCAGCATGCCTTTGAAGCTGACCACGTGGCGGCCATGTCCAGTGTGATTGCGTCCGGCAAGTCGGTCGGTGGTGCCATGCGCCACGGCCTTGGTTGGGGGTTGGGCCATGCTTTGATGCTGGGGGCAGTCGCGGGGGTTGTGATTGGCTTCGGCGTCAATTTGACCGATTGGTGGAGCCACGTATTTGAGATCGGTGTCGGGGTCATGCTCGTGGTTCTGGGGTCGCGTGTTCTATTCAGGTTGGTGAGAGAGCGGGCCGGGTGGCACCTGCACCGTCATTCCGACGGCACGGTACATTTTCACATTGTTACGGCGGAAAGTGAGACCGCCGGGAACAACCCAAACAATGATAAGCGCGAGCACGCGCATCGGCATGGCTTGCCCATGCGCGCCGTCGCCATTGGGATGATGCATGGGCTCGCAGGCTCGGGCGCTGTGTTCATGCTGGCGGTCGCCGGGCTGGAGCGTACTTGGGAAGCGGTCAGCTACGTCTTGTTGTTTGGTGCTGGAAGCATGGTTGGCATGGGTGTGCTATCGACCATCGTCGCACTCCCGCTCGCCTGGACGACACGCGGGCTCGCTTGGGGCAATATCGCAATTCAGGGCTTAATCGGAGCGGTGTCGGTCTTAATTGGCCTCGCGGTCGCGACAGAGAACGCTTTGGCATTGATGTAAGGTCAACGCGCTCCTCCTCTATGCCGCCCCTTTTTCGATCCCACTGGTCACCTCTCTGGCACCCCCTCTGGCACCCCCTCTGGTCACCCCTCTGGCGGCGATAGGGATCTCGACGTTGAACGTGGTGCCCTCACCCATTGCGGATTCGAAAACGATTGAGCCGCCATGGGCTTCGACGATCGCTTTCGATATCGCGAGCCCAAGCCCGGTCCCGCCCCTACGCTTGGCATCAGATCCATCGACTTGCGAGAACCGAGAAAAAATCCGCTGACGGAACTCATCGGGAATGCCAATACCGTGGTCCACCACCGAGACCCGAGCCGTACCATTTACAGCGCCGACAATTACCTCTACCCCACCGCCTTCGGGCGAGAACTTTGCGGCGTTCGACAACAGGTTTGTCATCACTTGCGTCAGGCGCAATTCATCGCCCTCGACCATAGTCGCCTTACCCTTGGTTGGGCCCGTCATATCCAGGTGAACATTGAATTGTTCGGCATAGGGCTGATTGCTTTCCACCGCGCGGCGGACAACGGACGTCAAATCAAGCAATTCGCGTTCGAATCGCATCTGCCCGCTGCGTATTTTATCCATGTCGAGCAGGTCATTTACCAGTTTAATCAATCGATTGGCATTGCGCGCGCCCACCTCGACCATGTTCGACATCTTCTCGGGGATCACGCCAACCGCACCTGATTGCATGAGGTCCAAGGACCCCTTAATCGCGGTGAGCGGTGTCCGCAGATCGTGATTGACCGAGGAAACAAAGTCGCTCTTCAGCATCTCAACTTCTTTCAACCGCGTGATGTCAGTGCCAATCACGGCGGTCGAGCCGCCCCGCAACTTCTGAACATGAATCAACAGCCACCGCCCATCCTGGCGCTCCAACTCGAAGGGTCCAGACGGATGGCGGTGCTGCGTCAGGCGCAAGCGATACCAATCCCGCTCCCGACCGATCGCCTCTGGGTAGCCGCCAGCCCGAAGCCCAGCGCGTATATGGTCACGAAATCGGGTGCCAGGCTTGGTAAACTCCGAGAACCCGGCATTCAGCTCGCGAAACCGCCGATTGGCAACTAGCAGGCGGTCATCCGGTCCCCAGAGGACAAACGACTCGTCCAGCCACTCGACGGCGTTAAACAACAGATCTCGAGCCCGTTCCGCTGCACGCTCGGCCTCAATGCGTTGCGTGATGTCAGCTCCGATGCCGCGGTACCCAAGAAATTCTCCCGCGTTGTCAAAGATCGGCACACCACTGGTCTTAAACCACCTGACACCATTCGGGTCAGTGCGATGGAATATAAAATCAGAGAAAGCTTCGCGTCGCTTCAAGCGCCCCAGATGATCGTCCCAATCCTCTGGATCAACATTCGGCAGACCAATATCCTCGCGGGATTTTCCGTAGTGCCATTCCGGCGGCCGACCGACGATGGTCTCAACCGAATTGGACATCCAGGTAAAGCGCAAGTCGTCATCCATTTCCCAGAACCACTCCGAACTGGAAACAGCGCAATCTTCCATACGGTCTTTGGTTTGTTGCAGTTGTTCGTGAAAATAGTCACGCTCACTCAGGTCCTGAAACAAGCCTTCCAGCACCATTCCGTCCGGTGTCTCCTTGCTCCAGGAGCACTCCTTAACCAGACGTGCTTTACCGTCCCCACTGGCAAGACGGACCTCTAACTCAAGTACCGACCCGTTATTTTCAATTTCCGCGACGACTTGCTCTGCTAAGACCGGATCGTCGTACCACGAGAATTTGTCTGTCGGCCCCCCGGAAAGCAATTCTTCGATCGACCCGCGCCCGAGGAAACGCGCCAGCATCTTGTTGCCCGAGATCAACTGCCCGTTTGTATCGCACCGGAATACCGCAAAGGGAAGAAAGTCCCACATGGTTTCGTCAAGTGTGATCACTCGGGGCCCCTATTCAATCGTGACTAACGCTTGGGTAGAGTCACCTAGAGACCCTTTCCCGATAAATACGTATATAAACAAATATATCATATTCAAACCGATCAATATCGGAAAACCCCATACCTAACATTGGGATTTTCGGAGCATTTCAATGTGCTCGATTCCGTCTTCATCGTAAGGGGATGAGACGACTTCATAGCCGAGCGCCTCGTAGAATCCTTTGAGATAGGTCTGAGCATTCAAACGAATGGTGGTGCTCGAGAATTCGTCCGAGATCAGGTTGTGGGCTTCAGTCATCAATGCCTTAGCCACCCCGCTTCCCCGTGCGTCTTGCATCACTGCGACCCGGCCAACCGTCGGTTCCGAATAGACCTCGCCCGGCGCCAAGACCCGGGCATAGGCCAAAAGCCCTTTCTCGCCACCCACCCCGAGGAGATGCAACGCTATCGGATCACGGCCATCGATATCTGGATAAATGCATTGCTGTTCAAGAATGAAGACCTGCTGACGCAAGGCCAGGACTTGGTGCAATTCCAGACCTGTCAGATCGGAAAATCGTCGACGCTGCCAGGTGATCATTGGCGAGCTGATCTTTGGCGAGGTGATCATTGGCGAGGTGATCATTGGCGAGGTGATCATTGTTTCCCGGCTAGTTTAGCGCTGCGTTTAGCCAGTCGCGCCTGAATGACGGCGGAAACCGGAACGACAACAAATCCCCGGTCCTCAATGGTCCGAAGCCAGT
>JABIRP010000209.1 GCA_018699735.1 Rhodospirillaceae bacterium
AATTCGTACCAAGCACACCCATAGCAATGATTTTTCTTGGGGTAATCCCATTTCTCGTCCATCTGGTTCCGCGCCGCCTGCAGCCAAACCCCGAGAGCCCGCGCCATGGGATCATCTACGGCGCGGTCTCCATGACATCGATGCTGTTGACCGGTGTCGCTGGACCACTGCTGGATTCGTTTTTCCTCGGCGGTAATCTCGACCGGCGGGAAATCGTTGCCACCAAGGGCATGTGCCAAATCTTCGGTCACTCCCTAAAGCTGGCCTATTTCGGCGGTATCATCGATCAGGTGGCGGATATGAATGCAACCATGCTCGGCCTCGCGATCGTCGCGTCTTTGATCGGCACGGTGCTGGCCAAGCGATTGCTGGAAGCCATGAGCGACACGCAATACCGCAAGTGGGCCGGGGGCCTCATTACGGCTATTTCGGGGTACTATGTCCTGCATGGAAGCGCCCTACTGGCCCTAGCTAACCACTAGCTGGGCGACAAATTGTGAGGAGTTGGCGATGACCGATCAAACCGAACCTCTGGTGCTCGATCTCGTCGAGTGGGTGGCGGAGCATCCGCGTCCCTACTCTGACGTGATGGATGCCTGGCGCACCTCCTGCCCAAGGCTGACCATTTGGGAGGACACGGTCGACCGGGGTTATGTTACCCGGGCTTACCAAGCCGAAACCGGCGTCATGGTCTCGGTAACCGATCAAGGCCGGCTGTTTCTGATGGCCCACGGGCGAGCCTAAAGACGCCGCAATCAACCAGGGGTGACCGCTGCCCCTCAGGCGCGCTATCATCGCTTCCGCTTAAGTCAAACGGGGGCGCGGAGGCGGTAGCTTGGCGGTCGAGGCGAGCGAGCATCTGAATATCAACGTGCAGGGCGACCGATTGCGCATCGGTGTCGCGGGCGCGTGGACACTCACGGTCGCGGCCGGGCTTGACCAACGCCTCAGACGTGTTGCTGGCGGCGCGGAAGGCGACGCTGACAAACAACGTGCACGCAACGTGGTGATCGATGCCGGTGGCCTAACGGCACTCGACAGCGCTGGGGCCTGGGTCATCGGCCGCACCGCCAGATCATTCCAAGATGCCGGTGCCGAGATTAGTTTCGAAGGATTGCGCGATGATTTCGCAGCACTCCTCAATGCCGCCGAACTCGGCGAGCCGGACGTTCCCATCCGACCTGCCCGCGTCAATCCCTTCGTCGCGGTGTTGGCACACGCCGGCGAGGCCGTGGTGAGTGCTGCGCTGGTCGGGCGGGATCTTCTGGGGTTCTTTGGCTTTACGCTCGTCACGATATTTGGCCTGCTCACATTTCGCCGCCGCTTGCGTGGCGTCGCCTTCATCAACCAGATTGAGGCAACCGGGCTCAACGCCGTGCCGATCGTCGGATTGCTGTGTTTTCTGGTCGGCGTCGTGCTGGCTTACATGGGGGCATTGCAGTTGGAACGCTTCGGCGCCGCCATCCTGACGGTCAATCTGGTCGGCGTCTCGGTATTGCGAGAAATCGGTGTGCTGCTAACCGCGATCATCGTCGCCGGCCGCTCGGGCAGCGCTTTTACGGCGCAGATCGGCACCATGAAGGTGAATCAAGAGGTCGACGCCATGGAGACCCTCGGTCTCTCACCGATCGACGTGCTGGTGATGCCGAGGTTGCTGGCGCTGATGGTGGCATTGCCGCTGCTGACATTTATCGGAGACATTCTTGGGCTCGCCGGCGGGGCGTTGATCGCGGTGATGAACCTGAAGATGACGATCTCACAGTTTCTCACCCAACTCAGCCTGGCAGTCGATTTTTGGGATTTCGGCACCGGCATGATCAAAGCGCCGATATTCGCCTATGTAATAGCGCTGGTCGGCTGCCATCAGGGGCTCAAGGTTTCAGGCAGTGCCGAGAGCGTCGGCCAACGCACCACGCGCTCGGTCGTCGAGTCGATCTTCATCGTCATCGTATTGGATGCTGCATTCGCGGTGTTCTTCGCCGAGCTGGGGATCTGAGATCATGAGCGATACGGAAGCGCCCGCGATCCGGATCCGAGGCCTGGTCAACCGCTTTGGTGATCAGGTGGTACACGACGGGCTCGACCTGGATGTGCGGCGCGGCGAGGTGTTGGGTGTGGTCGGAGGGTCGGGCACCGGCAAATCCGTGCTCTTGCGCGCCATCATCGGATTACAACGCCCGGCGGCGGGCGAGATCGAACTCCTGGGCGAACCCATCGTTACCGGTGAAGGTGAGCTTGCTACCCGCAAGCTCCAGGGCCGTTTCGGCATGATGTTTCAGGACGGAGCCCTCTTCAGTTCCCTCACGGTGGCGCAAAACGTTCAGGCGCCGATGCGTGAGGTCGGTGGTATCTCGCCGGTGCTGATGGACGAATTGGCGCGGCTCAAAATCCAGATGGTCGGGCTGCCGGCTGATGCCGGTGCCAAGTATCCCTCACAACTCTCCGGCGGTATGCGCAAGCGCGCAAGCCTCGCGCGTGCCCTGGCGCTCGATCCGGCGGTAGTGTTCCTCGACGAGCCGACAGCCGGGCTCGACCCAATCGGCGCCGCCAATTTCGACCGCCTGGTGAGCGACTTGCAACGCAGCCTGCGTCTGACCGTCGTCATGGTCACGCACGACTTGGATAGCCTCGTTGCTATTTGTGATCGCATTGCGGTTCTGGTCGACCAGAAAATCCTGGTTGATACCATGGAAGCGTTGGTCACCAATCCACACCCTTGGATCCAGGACTATTTTCACGGGCCACGCGCCCGCGCCGCCTTCGAGACCGCGCGTCATGCCAGCGGCCGACCGGCGTAAGGAGAGAACCGCATGGAGACACGAGCCAGCTACGTGATCGTCGGTGCCTTCGTCTTTGCCCTCGCGGCGGCGACCATGGGGTTCGTCATGTGGGTCGGAAAGGTCGACATAGACAAGGCCGTCAAGCAGTACCGCACGTATTTCACCAGTTCCGTGACCGGCCTATCGGTCGGCAGCCCGGTACGGTATCGCGGCATTCCGGTCGGCACAGTCTCGGAAATGCGAATAGACCCAACCAACGTCGAGCGGATCGAAGTGATTATCGAGGTTGACCAGAATGTACCGGTCAAACGCGATGCCTATGCAGTACTGGAGAGCCAAGGCCTGACCGGTATCGGCTTCATCCAAATCAAAGGCGGTTCGCGGGAAGCCCCCGACCTCTTGGCTAAGCCGGGCGAGGCACTCGCGGTTCTGGCTGTCCGGGCATCCGCCGTTGAGGAAGTGTTCGAGACAGCGCCGGAAATCGCAAATCAGCTCGTGATTCTGATAAACCGGGCATCGACAATTCTCCGCCCGGAAAACCAGGAACGGATGGATCACATACTGACCAACGTAGAGGCGGTGACTGGCGCATTCGCCGGACAGCAAGCCGCCATCGTCTCCTTGGTGGATGACGCGTCCAAATCGGCCGCCATCCTGCGCGAGACGATGGACGATGCCGCGCCCAAGGTTGCCGAGGTTTTACGGGGGGTCGACGATCTCACCGAGGAAACCTCGCAAACTATGTCGACGCTACGCGGCACGGCGTCCGGCTTGGATGCTGAAGTCACTCGGCTGGGTAATAGCCTAGATGGGACGTTAACCCGGCTTGAGAACGCTGCTTTTGAAGCCGAAGGTCTCCTGAAAGAAAACCGTGCTTCGGTCCGCGATTTCACCGAAAGCGGGCTCTACGAGCTGACCCAATTCCTGGTCGAGGGCCGCATCATGCTGGAAGGTATCAACCGCATGGTCCGTCAATTGGAACGCGACCCGTCGCGCTTCATCTTCGGCACCGGCGACGAAGGGATTAAGGTAAAATGATCGGCAAGACGAGGAAGGACGAGGTTATGGGTTCGATCAAAGGCAAACATGGACGGTTGGGAATATTGGCCACCGTGCTGATTTCCTTCGCGCTCGCCAGTTGTAGCATCCTGCCCACCCCGAAAGCGGCACCGCAGCTCTATACGCTGTCACCAAAGAGCACGTACAAAAAGTCTATGCCGGTGGTTAATTGGCAGTTGGCGGTCGATCTGCCGATAGCACCTTCCGGCCTAAACGCCCCGCGCATCGCTGTCGTCCGCTCACCTCTGACGATCGACTATTTTGCGGGAGCGCAATGGATCGACAACGCACCCGCCATGGTTCAGAGGTTGCTGATCGAATCCTTTGAGAACTCACAAAAAATCATCGGGGTTGGGCGCCTTACCGTCTCTCTTCGGGCCGACTACATCCTGCGCACCGAACTGCGTGAATTTCAGGCCGAATACTACGAAACCGGCAAGGGTCCGCCAAATATCTTTGTCAGGGTCAACGCCAAACTCGTGAAGATGCCACAACGGAAAATTATAGCGTCCGCCACCTTCGATCGGAAATTACCCTCTCCCAATAACACCAAAACAGGCATCATCAAGACCTTCGACCGCGCGCTCGGCAAGGTCATGCGCGATATCGTCGTTTGGACCATAAACACGCCCAGCAGGTCTGGGGGATAGGCGTGTTGAGCCTGCAATAACGAAAAACGGCACCATGACGAAACGTATTGGCCTTCTGACCAGTGGCGGCGATTGCGCCGGTTTGAACGCAGCAATCCGCGCTGTCGTGCTCGCCGCGAATGATACCTATGGATTTGAAGTCATCGGCATCCGAAATGGAACCGAAGGCCTGCTCGCCCGGCCAATTAAAGCCGAAACCCTTGATCCAACCCTGTTCGACGGCGCCATGCTACGCCAAGCTGGCACCCTGCTCGGCACCGTCAATCGCGGCGACCCCACCGCATACCCCATGGCGAACGGAGAAATTCGCGACCGCACCGATGAGTTTGTCGAAAGCTACAAAACCCTTGGCCTGGACGGTTTGATCGTTATCGGCGGCGACGGGTCTCTGACCATTCTGCGACGTCTCGCCCAAGCTGGTGGTCTTAATTTGATCGCCATCCCGAAAACGATCGACAACGATGTCGCCGGGACCGATCGCTCCATCGGATTTCACACAGCCCTTACCGTCGCCACTGAAGCTTTGGACCGCTTGCAACCGACCGCCGCCAGCCACGGCCGGGTCATGGTGTTGGAAGTCATGGGTCGGAATGCCGGACATATCGCGCTAGAGGCCGGGATTGCGGGCGGGGCCGATGTGATCCTGGTGCCAGAGTTAAACTATTCGATTGATGGGGTGGCTGCCAAGATTGAGAGGTTGCGCGTCTCGGGCAGAAATTTCGCTCTCGTGGTCGCAGCCGAAGGCTTGCGCACCACCGCCGGCGGAGCGGTCGAAACCGAAGCCGGCCGGTTCGGCGGCATCGGGCATTATCTCGCGCACCAGATCGAGCAGGTAACAGACATGGATGCCCGGGTTACTGTGCTCGGCTATACCCAGCGCGGCGCTGAGCCCGGCCACCACGACCGGGTGATCGCGACGGCTATGGGTGTGCGGGCGGTTGATTTGTTTGCCGCCGGCCAGTTTGACCGCATGGCGGCTTGGATTCGCGGCGCTGTCGACGATGTCCCGCTTGACGAGGTCGTCGGACGGTCCGTCGGCATCGACCCGGACGGCGCGCTGGTTCGAAGCGCCAGGGCACTCGGGATCTACATGGGAGAGGCGGGATAAGCATGCACCGCAAATGCCAACGGCGCCGATCCGTTTCCGGATCGGCGCCGCCGTCGTACGCCTCGCAATTAGAGGGCTTTCCGTTGGGGGGCGGGGATCAGCCCTGTTTGATGCGAAGCGCCACGAACCGCATCTCGCCTTGCCGGTCGATCAAGAGCAAAACCGAGCCACGTCCCTTTTCACGAGCCGACGTGATGCCTTTGGCAACATCGTCCGGAGTGGCCACTTCTTCTTGAGCCACCTCGACGATCACATCGCCCTCGCGAATGCCCTTTTCTGCCGCCGGGCCGTCACCGTCCACATTGGTGACGATCACGCCTTTGACTTTCTCACCGAGCGAATACTGAGCGCGCAGAGAATCGCTTATAAGCGACAGGTCAATACCAAGCGCATCGACCCGACCCGTCTTCGGCTCTTCCGGAGCACCGGTAAGAGCGGCCGGTACAAGCTTAGCTTCCTCAGCTTTCTCCAACTCACCGATTTTCGCCTGCACGATGACCTTGCGGCCACCTCGCCAAACCTCGACCGGAACATCGACACCGATTTTTGTCTCGGCCACGATACGCGGTAGTTTGCGCATGGTCTCGACGACACGGTCATTGAACTTCAGGATCACGTCACCGGCTTCGATGCCAGAGGCTTCCGCCGGACCACCCTTGGTCACATCAGCAACCAGAGCGCCGGTTTGGTCCTTCAGACCCAGGCTCTCGGCAATCTCTTCGGTAACGGTCTGGATGCGCACGCCAAGCCAACCGCGCCGGGTGTGACCGTATTCCCGCAATTGTCCGATGACCGGTTTAGCCAGCCGTGAAGATACCGCAAAGCCAATACCGACCGATCCACCGGATTGAGAGAAGATCGCAGTGTTGACGCCAATCACCTCACCCTCAAGGTTGAACAAGGGGCCACCGGAATTGCCTTTGTTGATCGAAGCATCGGTCTGCAGGAAGTCGTCATACGGACCTTGATTGATGTCTCGACCGCGTGCCGAAACGATCCCTGCCGTCACAGTGCCGCCAAGACCGAAGGGGTTGCCGATCGCGACGACCCAGTCCCCGACCCGCATTTTGTCGGAGTTACCAAAGGTCACTGCGGTCAGGTCTCTTCCCTTGGGGTCAAACTTCAGGACAGCCAAATCGACCTTCGGATCACGGCCCAACAACTTGGCCTCATATTCGGTATCGTCCTGCAAGCGGATCTTAATTTCATCGGCATCGGCGATGACGTGATTGTTGGTCACCACGATGCCCGATTTGTCGATGATGAAGCCGGAGCCCAACGATTGGGCGCGACGCGGCCGGCGTTGTCGGTTTTGCCCGCCCTGGCCGTTCTTTTGATTTTTGTCGAAGAAATCCTTGAAGAACTCCTCGAACGGCGAACCTGGAGGGAAGTTTGGCATCTCCGGACGGCTACCGCCTTGCTGGCGAACGACCTGTGTGGTCGAGATATTGACCACCGATGGCAACAGTTTCTCCGCCAAATCTGCAAAACTCGCTGGCGGCGCCTTGGCTTCGGCCACCGGTGACAAAATGAGCGCCAATGTGAAAATCGCTATTGCGAGCAGCCTTGAGAGGGCTGCGGGGGCCTGAATACTGGCCGGCGCGACACCAATTGGCGTCATCAATCCGGTTGTCATTCTCATCGTACCGTCACTCCGTTATCGGGTTCCAGGGTTGGGTTGGTACGTCACGCCGTTCAGCTGCCGCCGTGCCAAGTAGTGATTAGGTGGGCATTCCCAGCCGACAGTCAACGTCCCGCCCCGTCTGAAGTGCACTCTGACGGTCGGATATGGGGAAAATGCGGCGGTAAAGGCATGAACGATGGCGAAATTGTGATTTTACGTGACGCTGGAGAGGCAATTGCGCGGATCTCAGGAGGATGGATTTCATGGCAAAGCGACATCCGGCTCTTTTTTCAGCCTCGGATCAGCCAGACCGCAATGACACCAACAAAGGCCGCGATCAATCCGGACCGGCGCAGCACTCCATCCGGCAACTCCAGTGCCAGTGTGATGGCTCGTTTCATCGGTCCCGGGAAGGCGGCATAGAGTACGCCCTCTAGAACCAGAACGAGCGCCATGGCGGTTAAGAAATCGTCCATGGCGCTCGCGTCCGTCGGTTTAGGTGTCGTATCAGTTGGCTGGTTTCGCACCGCCCATATCTTTGAAATAGCGGAAGAAGTCACTATTCGGTGACAAAACCATAGTGGTGTCGCCTGAACTCATCGCATTGCGATAGGCCTGCATTGAGCGATAGAAGGCGAAGAAATCCGGATCTTGGCCAAACGCATCGGCGTAGATCTTGATCGCGTCTGCATCGCCTTTACCACGCAAGGTTTCGGCATTCTTTTTAGCTTCCGCGACGATAACGACCTTCTGCTTCTCGGCATCGGCGCGAATCTTTTGCGCCTCCTCAAAGCCCTCCGCCCGGAACTCCCGTGCTTCGCGCTCACGTTCCGATTTCATGCGATCGTAAATCGTTTGGCTGGTCTCTTCGGGATAATCGGCGCGACGCAACCGCACTTCAACCACGTCGATACCGAGTTCCTTTTGTGCTTGCGCGTTCACCTGCTCGCGAATCGCTGTCATGATACCGATACGCTTGTTCGACAAAATCGACAGCAATGTCTCGTTACCGAGGAACTGACGGATCGTCGAGTTGATGATCGGGCTGAGCCGCGATCGCGCACCAGACTCATTGCGAACACGTTTGAAGAACAACAGCGGATCGGTAATACGGAAGCGCGCGTAGCTGTCGACGTTGAGACGCTTCTGATCAGCCAGAATGACCTGCTGTTGCGGTGGATCAAGATCGAGAATGCGGCGTTCGAAGTATTCCACGTTCTCGATGAACGGGGTCTTGAACTTCAAGCCCGGCTCCTTGATCACACGACGAGGCTCACCTAGGCGAAGCACCAGCGCCTGTTGGGTTTGCAAGACTGTGAAAGTGGCACCAAAGAAGATTGCGCCGGCGATGATGACGATTACGCCAAT
>JABIRP010000210.1 GCA_018699735.1 Rhodospirillaceae bacterium
AACAAGTTCGGCGGATTTGGGTTAAGGTTCCACCAGTGGAAAGTCGACGTGTGGCACTTAGAGGATACATGGGCTCGGACTGCGGGACTGAAACAAGTTGACGAAATTTCAGACATCCTCGCCTGCACGTTTTTTGATTGGGATTCAATCGTTTTTGACCTCAGCACCGGCCGTTTGATATTCGACGATCAATATCTACGCAAATTGGCCGAGGGAATTATGGACATTCAATTGCAAGAGAACCCTAACCCGCGTGGCTCTCTTGTCAGGGCACTCCGCCGCGCTGCAGCATGGAATGTGAAGTTTGGCCCAACTCTCACCAAGTTTTGTCATCGGTATTTAGAGTTATTTGATTGGAGTGAGCTCGTTGAACTAGACAGAATCGCATTCAACGAGGCCATCCTTACTCACCTTGATCAACATGAGATAATTCGTCGGCTCGCAAATACTAAGAGGATTCAAGGAGTCGATATCTCGCACCCGGTGCCAAACTGGGAAAGGGAGCCGGAACTTCCTCTACTGAACATGGAAAATACTGATCTTGCGCCCACTGCATAGCTTCTTTGCAAATTCTGGCGACACGACACATATTTGCCTATCCGCATCCGCTCAATTCCTAGAGAAGGCGGGTAGTCCCCGTTTTCGCTCGGGCGATCCGGGGGACCGGTGCTCAATGGGACAGTACGTCGCCTTCACTACCCACCCAGCCCAGGCAGCTTTAACTTTCCGCTCGGGCCGTGCTCTATCAACCTTGCCATATGGTCAACCGGCGTGCGGGCGTTGTAGCCAGCCGGCCGTAGCAAGGCGGCATAATCCGAGAGCCGGGCGCCGTTGAGGAACGCCTGACAGGCGCGCCCACGATTGACGAGTTTCTCCTGGGTCAACTCGCCAAGCGTCACGCCGGTGATCTCGATCGTCGTGATCTGACCCTCAGCTCCGAACCGCAGCAGAATATGATTTAGGTACGGGAACTGCGCCTCGACATGTAGGGAAGCAACCGACGGACCCACACCGGACGCGTGCAACCAACATCCGGCATGGGTCCATTGCCGCGTCAGTGCTCGCAAGACATCTGCTTTCGGCCGGGCCTCGTGGACGGCGAGATTGCCGACCCGCACGCGCACTTTCTCAGCCAGCATGTCGGACAACAGTTCGCGACCAGCGCCGCTCTTGGCGGCCGAAACCAAAGCGCCGAGCGCCCGGGTCGGCGTAGCGGGGGATGTGGCGGGCGCCGCAGCCGTTGCTTGAGGTTTCTCTTGCGGTTCCATTGCTGCCGACAGAATTGGCAAAGGCGCTGAAAGAAACAGCCAGTCCGCCGTCAATTCCTCGGCAAGCTCTGTTGCACTCTCAGACCAGCATGCATGGTCGAATGCCTCGGCCCGGTGGGTCAAAAGGCCTGTCGGATGAGCTGCCAGAAACGTGATGACTGCAGCATCGAATCGGGTCAGGGCGCCTCGCAGGTAGCCGTAGAGGTCGATGCATTGCTCTCCAAGCGCGAGCACCTTCGCCTGCTCACTTTCTATTCGAGACAGACGCGAGACCTCGGCCCGGTCGAAACGACGCAGAATTTTCACAGCAGCCGCCAGGTTCCGCCCAGTGAGGGATGCGAATGTTGCTTGCCCTGACGAGCCCGCCAACTGGCGGGCCAGCTCAGAAGCCGTCGGATAGGCTTCCGGCGATAGGCGTTCGAAGAGGCTTGCCGCCTCGGCACCGTTGGTAGCCAGATCGACGAACAGCACGGTCGGTGATAGGTCGACGGTGACCGACACCGGCACGCCCCCGCCCCGGCCCTTCTCGGAAATGCGGACCGCCCGGCCAGTCTGTGCCTTACGATCAAGCGACGGAGCGATGCCTATCGAAACGGCACCTGCCGCCGGCTCCAGGCTCAGAGACCGCATCAGCCAACCGGCCGCATGTTCGGCCTTGTTCGGTAGAAACCGTTCGATCAGAGGGACGGCAATCTCGGAACGTCGTTTGGCCTCAAGAGATAAAGTCAGTTTGCCGCCTTGAACGACCCGCACCACTCCGCCTTCCAATGCAAAGCCTTCACCATCCGACACCGTCGCTGTCGCGGCATCGACCTTGGCGGACCCGTTGGTCGGCATCACCCAGTCGGCCCCGTCCAGGCGAATTGCCAACTCACGGATGTCCGTGCGTTCCATCACATAATCGCAGCAGAGGGATTTCAGGCGCGATTTTCGCGGCGGTTCCGCAGGCGTCGCACGAGACACCAAGACCCGCGCGTAGCATTCCGGTGTGCCAAGGCCGGGAACCGCACAAGCAGCGACTGCCGCACCCTGCGGGCGAGCCTCAATTGCAATCGGACCACCACGTTCTGG
The DNA here is from genome assembly GCA_018699735.1 of Rhodospirillaceae bacterium. GTDB lineage: Bacteria > Pseudomonadota > Alphaproteobacteria > Thalassobaculales > Thalassobaculaceae > JABIRP01. The sequence continues at coordinate 2,340 of JABIRP010000210.1, forward strand.
TAGGCAAAGATAGAACGCTCCACCGAAAAGGATGATCAAGAGAATTACTGTAGCGGCTACACGGCCACCCCAGCGTCCGCCGCCGCGTCCGCCGCGTCCGGTCGCCGCCACGACAGCCTCGGTTGGGCCGTCGTTCACCAGCTTATCGGCCACCGGCTTATCGGCCACCGGCTTATCTTCCACCGGCTTGTGGTCGGATGATTGGTCATCCGACGAGGCTACCGCGACCGTACCCTCGTCCTCGGCGTCTGTTTCTTTACCGCCTTTTCCGCCGCCATCAACCATCTTGCATCTCCCCAGACGGGTTAAGGATACCGGTTTTTATCTCAACGCGAAACGGCCCAGCGATGCTGGGCCGTTTCTAACCGTCTTGACGGCTATGTTTGATGTCAGGATCAGGTGGTCACATTAGGCGACCGCTTGGCCCTCCGCCGTCAGATGCGCCAGCGTATCATCGAGCGCGCCACTGAGCTTATCGAACAGCTCATTGATCTCGCTCTCGTTAATCACCAGCGGCGGACAGACGCAGACTGCGTCAACGATCGGACGCAGCATCAGGCCACGCTCCATCGCGAACTTTCCGACCAAGGCACCGACCATGCCAGCCGGCTCGAAGCCTTTCTTGGTCGCCTTGTCCTGCACGAGCTCTAACGCGCCCACGAGGCCCCGTCCCCGGCTTTCACCAACCAGCGCATGAGATTCAAAGGCGGCAAGACGCTCTTGGAATAACGGTGCCACCGACCGAACATGGCCAATGATGTCGTCGTCCTCATAGATCTTCAGCGTCTCAAGCGCCACTGCGGCACAAACCGGATGGGCCGAGTAGGTATAACCATGCCCGAGAACACCGAGATCGGCCGAGGCATTGGCAATCGGCTCATACATATCTTCCGAGATCATGCAGGCTGAAATCGGCAGCATGGAGGAGCTGAGCGCCTTGGCGCAAACCAACATGTCCGGCTTCAAGTCGAAGGTCTCACAAGCCCACATGTTACCGGTGCGCCCAAATCCGCAGATCACTTCGTCGGCGACGAACAGCACGTCGTACTTCTTCAGCACCGCCTGGATCTTCTCGAAATAGGTCTTTGGTGGAACGATCACGCCGCCGGCGCCTTGGATCGGCTCGGCGAAGAACGCGGCAACCGTGTCCGGGCCTTCATCCAGGATCAACTGCTCCAGCTCATCCGCCATGCGGGTCGCGAACTCCTCTTCGCTCTCGCCCTCTAGGCCGTTCTTGTAGTAGTGCGGATTGGATGTGTGGATGATGTTCGCGATCGGCAGATCGAAGCCCTTGTGATTGACCGCTTTGCCGGTCAGGCTCGCCGAAGCGATGGTCACGCCGTGATAGCCCTCGACCCGGCCGATGATCTTCTTCTTGTGGTGACGGCCGCGGGCGTTGTTGTAGTACCAGATCAGTTTGATCGCGGTGTCATTGGCCTCGGAGCCTGAATTGGCGAAGAACACTTTGGCCATTTGGGCCGGCGCGAGGCCGATCAGCTTCTCGGCGAGATCGATACCCGGCAAATGGCTCTTATGTGCGAAGGTGTGATAATACGGCAGTGTCTCCATCTGCTTCGTTGCCGCCTTGGTCAGGCGATCGACCGAAAAACCGAGCGAGGCTGACCAAAGACCCGCCAAACCCTCCAGATATTTTTTGCCGGTGTCGTCGTAGACGTAACATCCCTCGCCCTTCACGATAATCATCGGGCCACTTTCCTCATGCGCCTTGAGGTTGGTGTAGGGGTGGATCATGTAGGCCACGTCGCGTGCGGCGGGAGAGTTTGGTTGAATTGTCATTTGGATCACCTGCGGAAACTTTGTGGTGTGGGGAGTTTGAATTCTAGGCGAGCATATCACTCTAAATTGGCTTGGGAAGGGG
>JABIRP010000211.1 GCA_018699735.1 Rhodospirillaceae bacterium
ACCTGCCGACCGCCGACGGCGGGACCGAAGCCTACGAGCCTGGTGAGCCGCGAGCATTTGCCTACAAGGCCGAGGGTGAACTGCCGCGGGTCGCCTATGCGGCCGCCCATGTTGTCTCCAATCCTCTGGCCGACAACGATCCCTGGATTGACACCGATATCGACTGGGAGGCAACGCTGAACTACCGCCGCTATCTCTGGGGGCTGGGGCTTGGTGTGGCTGAGGCAATGGACACGGCGCAACGCGGCATGGGGCTCGATTGGCCGACGTCGCTGGAGTTGATCCGACGTTCGGTCGACGCGGCCCGCGACTATGACGGTGAAGCGCTGATGGCTTGCGGTGTCGGCACCGACCATCTGGCAGCCGACCCGTCGCTGTCTGTCGACGATGTGATCGCGGCCTACGAAGAACAGGTCGGAGCGGTTGAGGCGGCTGGTGGCCAGATTATTCTGATGGCCAGCCGTGCGCTTGCCGCCTGCGCCAAGTCCCCGGACGACTACAGGCGGGTCTACGATCGCATCCTCTCCCAGGTCAAACAGCCGGTGATCATTCACTGGCTTGGCGAGATGTTCGACCCGGCGCTTGCTGGTTACTGGGGGCATGAGGATCACATCCAAGCAATGGATGTGGCGCTTGACGTGATCCGCGACAATCCCGACAAGGTCGACGGCATCAAGGTTTCGCTCCTCGACGACAACAAGGAAATCATTATGCGCCGCCAGTTGCCAAAAGGTGTGCGCATGTACTCTGGCGATGATTTCAACTACCCGGATCTGATCGCCGGTGACGAGGAGGGTTATTCTGACGCTCTGCTCGGGATCTTCGATGCCATAGCGCCGGCCGCGTCGGCGGCGCTGGCTGCCATGTCACGCCAAGACATGGACGCGTATTATGAGATCCTTGCACCGACGGTGCCGCTATCGCGTCACATTTTTCGCGCACCGACCCGGTTCTACAAGACCGGTGTGGTCTTCATGGCCTATCTGAATGGTCATCAGGACCATTTCACCATGGTTGGTGGTCAGGAAAGCGGCCGGTCCACGCAGCATTTGGCCGAGGTCTTCCGATTGGCTGACCAGGCCGGCCTTCTGGCAAACCCGGAGGTTGCGACCGAACGTGCGGCGCTTGTTATGGCCCAGCGTGGCGTGGAGCAGTAGGCATGGCCGATCCCTCGAAAGGCTCTCTCAATACCGCCACCGTCCGAGAGAAGTGGAACCTGCGCCAATGTATCGAAGGCTGCGCCCGTCATGGCCTTGGCGGCATTGCCCCCTGGCGTGACAAATTGGCCGAATGCGGTATCGATGAGGCGTCCCGGATGATCCGAGACAACGGTCTGACCGTCACCGGCCTCTGCCGGGCTGGACTGTTCCCGGCATCGGACGCAGCGGCGTTCCAAGCCAATCTTGACGAGAACCGCCGTGCCGTGGATGAAGCGGTCGCAATTGATGCCGAATGCGTCGTGCTGGTGGCGGGCGGTCTACCGGTTGGGTCGCGCGACCTGCCGGGCGCCCGTGCTCAAGTGCGCGATGGCATTGCTGCGACGCTTGAATACGCCCGAGGCGTTGGCATGAAGTTGGCGATTGAGCCGCTGCATCCGATGTACGCAGCCGATCGGGCCTGCGTGAATACCCTCGCCCATGCCAATGACCTCTGTGACGAATTGGGCGAAGGACTTGGGGTCGCGGTCGACGTCTATCACGTCTGGTGGGACCCTAACGTCGCGACCGAAATCGCCCGTGCGGGAAAAGATCGGATCCTCGCCTTCCATGTCTGCGACTGGTTGGTGCCGACTACGGATCTGCTGCTCGACCGGGGCATGATGGGGGATGGCGTGATCGACATCCCGGCCATCCGTGCCATGGTTGAAGCCACCGGTTTCGACGGGCTCTATGAGGTCGAGATCTTCTCAGCCGAGAATTGGTGGAAGCGCGACCCTGACGAGGTGCTCACCACCGTGGTCGAGAGGTTGGGTTCGGCCGTTTGACGGCGCCTACTCGAACACCACTTCCGCCGAGCCAAATCCGGGAAACTCCGCTGTCGAGCGCGTGTTTGCTGCGGCGAAATTCACTCCTGTCCAGGACCCGGTCGTCACGATGTCCCCGGCTTTTAGCCCGCGGCCTGAAAGCGAACCGCTGCGGCCCGAGAGTTGGTTCGCGAGCCAGGCGATCAGCCAGATCGGCTCACCGCTGGCCAATCCACCAATCTTGTCGGTCGTCTCGCCGCCGCCAAGTTTTTGAATGACCCGTTGGTTCGCACAGTCGAGATTGGCCGGGATAGGACCAAATTCGCCGACGATCAGCAGGCCATTGCCCTGACAGTCGGCCAGGATCAGATTGGCGTCGGTGTCCGGCCAATCCGAAAGCCGGGACTCGACCTCCTCAATCGCCACAGCAACTCCATCCAAAGCGGCCAAGGCTTCGTCCCTCGTATAAGGCGTCTCTCTGGGCCGCATGTCCGACCCGAGCCGAAATGCCAACTCACTCTCGACGCCAAACAGGCGATGGTCCGATGACGCAAGCCGCGCTGGCGAGGCCAGCACTTGGGATTTCATGATTGGCGCACAATTGGGCGCCACACCTGGGGTGTCGGCTGGTGCCGGCGCGCCAACCTTCCAGGCCGCGACAGGCTCGCCCAGCAAGGCGATCACCGCCTCTTGGACGGCATAAGTCTCGGCGGCGTCGCCGGGTAGCCAATCCGTGGGCGTGGCCATGGGCGTGCTCGACCGCCGGGCTTCGACCAGCCGGCGGGCGAGGGCGTCGATATTTGCTTGGGTCATTCCTAGGTTTCCTTTGATGCTATGACCTTAGCCTGTTCGAGGCAGGCGGATTTGTCAGCCATAAAATCACCCTCGATCCACCAGGTCTCGGTTTTATCGAGGATACGTCCCAGCGCCACGTTGCCTGGCATGCCGAGGGCCATGAGGTCGCGGCCTTTGATGGGAAAGGCTGGCGGCGGTTTCTCATTCATCGCGCGCGAGATCACGGCTGGGTCTGTGATACCGGCACGGGCAGCCGAGAGGTGCAGAATGTCACGATATGGCTCCACCCTGAACCGGTGGATGGCGCGGCGGTTTGACAGCCGGTCGCTTGATGGGTCAATTCTCTCGCTTACGAGCAAGCGTAAGCGTTTTCCGTCTGCATTGGAGAGACGCAGGCGGGATGCGGTGGCGTCAGGGTCGCTCTCGATCATTGCCGCCAGCCGGAGCAGCGGGTCGATCCTGTCACCCTGCAGTGCGAACAAAGGCCGAAGCGCATCCAATGTTATCGGAGAGGGCAGCAGGATTGGCCAAATTCCGGAAGATGCCATTTCGGAGAGCACATCACTTGGTTCCTGCGCCGCCAGGAGCTTCAAAAGTTCGGTTTGGATACGCTCGCCCGAGAGCTCCGGCAGCAGGGGGGCGAGTTCGCGGCAGGCGGCCAGCCCCTCGGCATCCATAGGCGGTTGGCCGTAATGCGCATAGCAGCGAAAGAACCGCAGGATTCGCAATACGTCTTCGCGAATACGGGTCCGTGCATCGCCAACGAACCGCACCCGTCCGGCAAGCGTGTCCTCGTAACCGCCAAAAGGGTCGTCGAGTTGGCTGTCGCAATCCAGGAACATCGCGTTCATGGTGATATCACGGCGTGCCGCGTCTTCGTGCCAGTCGGTGGTGAAGGCGACCACGGCGCGCCTGCCGTCGGTTTCCACGTCGCGGCGAAGGGTAGTGATCTCGAACGGCTGGCTATCGGTAACGGCGGTGACCGTACCGTGCTCGATGCCGGTCGGTATGGCCTTGATCTCGGCCGCGCGCAGCAACTCCATAACACGCTCGGGCAGGTGGATCGTAGCGATGTCGATATCGGCGATCGGGCGGCCGAGCAGGGTGTTTCGGACACAGCCGCCGACGAAGCGGGCTTCATCGTTACCGGCGCCGATTGCCGCCATTACCCGAAGCGTCGCCGGGGTGTCCATCCAGGGTTGACGATCGAGGCGGCGTGGGTCTGTCATCGTCTGGGCCACCGGGTCCACGTCTCGCTGGTCAAAGTGCCGCCGGGTCGAGCAATACGTCGGCCAGGTTGACCAGCATGCCGGCGGTAGCCCCCCATATGTAGCGGTCGGGATACGGTAAAACGTAGAAAAAACGCTCTCGATTTTGCCACATGCGACTGTGCTTCTCATGATTGTCGCGGTCGAGCACGAACTCCAAAGGAACCTCGAAGGCCGACGCGACCTCGACCGGCTGAAGCGTCAGTTCAAACGGCGGGTGCACCACGGCAGCCACGGGCACGATTTCAAAGCCGGTGCGGGTGGAATAAGTGTCGAGCCGGCCGATAACCTCAATCCGGTCGCGTGAGAGGCCGATCTCCTCTTCGGTTTCGCGCAGGGCCGTATCCACGATGTCAGTGTCTTCTTCCTCGACACGGCCACCGGGAAAGCAAACCTGGCCCGGGTGGACCGGAAGATCGTCGGAGCGTTGGGTCAACAACACCTTCAAACCGTCTTCCCGCGCGACCAAGGGGACCAACACGCCAGCTGGGCGCGTAGTATCCGGCCGGGTCATTCCGGGGTTCAGGTCGTGGTCGCCGCGCTCCGAGCGCGCGTGCGGGAGCACGCCGCCTTCGATGGCAAGCTTGGGTGCGGCCGCAAACACGCGGCGAACTGCGTCCAGGTTCACATTGCCTCCGGATTTCCGAGCGAGAAAAAGATACCTCCGCTCATGACGCCAAGCACGGTCTGGCCATCTATTTTGCGTTCTTCGGCCAATTCCACCAACTCGTAAAAAACCGAGCGCGTGATCAGCGCATCCAGATTGTCGCGAACGCGAACATAGGGCGCCGGTTCCCCGGAGTCGGGATCGGTTTCGACGCGAATCGGATTGTCTACCCCGGCGACAACGGTGTCATCGAGATTGTTGCGAAATTCCAGAACTTGGTCGCCATCGACCTCTTTTACCGTCAATTCCACAGCGGTAAACGGGGCGTCATCGACCTCGATCGTACCGCGTTCAAACGGTGTGATGAGCCAGAATGAGCCGTCTTCGACCCGCTTCAAGACGGTCGAGAACAGTTTAACCAACGGTTTTCGGGCAATTGGAGAGCCCATGTAGTACCATGTGCCGTCGCGCCCGATGCGGATATCGTAGGACCGGTTCTCTCCACCATGCGCCAAATCACCAGCCCTATCACGAGCATTATCACGCGCATTATCACGAGACTGGGACTTGCCAGCCGCTGACGCTGCGATACGCTCTAGGTTTGGAGCGGCCATGATAGGCTCTCTTTCGGTTCCGCCGCTTTTCCGTAACGCGTCGGCGAAACAAGTCGACGGCCGCCACGTTCAGAGAATGAAGGATTATATCCGTCATGACCGATACCACTAGCCTGGAACAGTCGAGCGAGGCACTCGTCGCTCAAATTGACAAGCTGACCCAACGTACAGGTGAAGTCCGAGCCCAGATTGAGCGCATCATCTTCGGCCAACGAGAAGTGGTCGATGAGGCCTTGGTCACGATTTTGGCAGGCGGCCACGCGCTCCTGATTGGTGTGCCCGGATTGGCGAAAACGCGATTGGTAGAGACGCTGGGCGTCGTGCTCGGTCTGGATGACAAGCGTGTGCAATGCACGCCGGATCTTATGCCGGCGGATATCGTCGGCTCCGAAGTGCTTGAGGAGGGCGATGACGGCAAGCGTCATTTTCGGTTCATCCAAGGCCCCGTGTTTTGCCAGGTGCTGATGGCCGACGAAATCAACCGGGCGAGCCCGCGCACACAGTCAGCTCTTCTGCAGGCGATGCAGGAGCATACCGTTTCCGTTGCCGGCCATACTTATGATTTGCCCAAGCCTTTCCATGTGTTGGCCACGCAAAACCCACTGGAACAGGAGGGGACCTATCCTCTGCCTGAAGCGCAGCTCGATCGCTTCCTGCTACAGATTGATGTCGGCTACCCGGATATGTCTTCTGAACGGCATATGCTGTTGGCCACAACTGGATCGGAGACCACGACACCCGTGTCTGTCATGGGAGCCGAGGAGTTGCTGCAAGCCCAGACGCTGCTGCGACGCGTTCCGGTTGGCGACAGTGTCGTCGATGCCATTCTGGCGATCGTACGCGCTGGCCGGGCCGAGACCAGTGACGTCGAGGAAGTACGTCGCCATGTTGCTTGGGGCCCTGGACCGCGCGCCAGTCAGGCATTGATGCTTGCGGTTCGCGCCCGCGCCATTTTGCAGGGCCGCCTCTCGCCCTCGATCGAGGATGTCTTGGCCCTGGCGCATCCTGTTTTGCGTCATCGGATGGCTCTCAACTTCGCGGCCCGGGCCGAGGGCGTAACGTTGGATAGCGTCATAGACCGGTTATGTGAGCCACATCGGTGAGCGCAGACCTCGCCACGACCCGACAACACGCCGAAGCCCTTGCCGGTCGGTTACCGCCCCTGCAGGTGGCGGCGCAACGCGTCGCGGCGACGGTTGCGTTCGGATTGCACGGGCGACGGCGGGTCGGGCCCGGCGAGACCTTCTGGCAGTTCCGCCAATATCAGCCCTCTGACCCGGTCCGGGATATTGACTGGCGCCGCTCGGCGCGCTCGAACGACGTTTATATCCGCCAGAACGAGTGGGAGACGGCGCAAAGCGTGTGGATTTGGCGCGATGCCTCGCCCTCCATGCGATATCGCTCCAGCCGCGAATTACCCGAGAAGGCGGATCGCGCCGATCTGTTAGCTCTGGCTTTGGCGACGCTGTTGATCGAAGGGGGCGAAAACGTCGCGGCGTTGGGTGAAGGAATGCGAGCGCGGCATGGCAAGGTCGGTCTGGAATCCTATGCCGCGAGCTTTTTCTCAACCCCGGTTAGTCAAGCCAGTCTGCCGCCCTATGAGACCGTCCCGCGTTATGGCGAGGTGGTGCTTGTCAGTGACTTCCTCGATCCCTTGGAGGAAATCGAAGCGGTCCTCGCGCAATACGCCGCGAGCGGCGTGGCCGGCCATCTGGTTCAGATCACGGATCCGGCCGAAGAGGCTTTTCCGTTTTCTGGCCGTGTCCGTTTTGAGGGAATGGAGAATGAGCAGGCCTATCTGATCAGCCGGGCCGAAGGTGTTCGGGAGCGGTATGTCCATCGTCTGGCGGAACATCGAGAAGGTCTGCGCCACGCATGTCGGCGCGTGGACTGGTCGTTCCACCATCACGTGACCGATCAAGCGCCTGAAGCGGCTCTCCTGGCTCTGCACGGCGCGCTTTCGCGCGAGTGGGCCGGGCACGGCCGAATGGGCCGATAGAGATCGCGATGTTGACACTCGGCTCCCTTGTTTTTGCCCAACCCTGGATCCTCTCGGCGCTCGCCGGATTGCCGATTATCTGGCTGCTGTTGCGCGTGACGCCGCCCTCTCCGCGCCGGATATCGTTTCCGGGTATCCGTCTTTTGGCTGAGTTGCGGGCCGACGAGGAAACGCCGGACACCACGCCCTGGTGGTTGCTGTTGCTGAGGATGCTGTTTCTGGCGGCTGTGATCATCGCCTTGTCCCAGCCGTTGGTTGACCCCAACCGAGATCTTCCGGGTGAGGGCACGCTGGTTCTGGTCATCGATGATGGCTGGGCCGCGGCGCGTGATTGGCCGACCAGGGTTGAGCGTATTGAGCGCCTGCTGAGCGAGGCGGAGCGCGATGATCGCCCGGTCGTGTTGGTCACAACAGCCGACCGGGCGGCGGGCGAAACCGGGGCCGTCGGACCCATACCGGTTGCCGAGGCCCGTAAACTGGTCGCCGCGTTGGAGCCGAAGCCCTGGCCAACCAACCGCACCAAGACCATGGCCGATCTTATGGCGCTTGAAATTGAGGCGCCGGCGCATGCCGTTTGGTTGACCGACGGAATTGCTGGTGCGACCGACCGCGAGTTTGGCGAGGCGCTGCAACGACTGGGGAGCCTGACCGAAGTGCGCTCTGATGATCTCGGCACACTTGTTTTGCGCCCGCCCGCCAACGAAGGACGTGTTTTCCAGATTGAGGTTGTGCGGCCCGTCAAAGGTCCAGAACAGCACATTTGGGTTCGGGCAAGCGATCACGGCGGGCGTGTGCTGGCTCGCGCCGAGGCCGTATTCAAGGAGGGGGCGACCCAAGCGGAAACTGAAATCTCGCTGCCTGTCGAACTCCGAAATGATATTACCCGATTGAGCATTGAAGGCGAGGTGACCGTGGCGGCGACCGTGTTGCTCGACAATCGGTTTCTGCGCCGGCCTGTTGGGTTGGTTTCACAAACCGACTTCCAAGGCGCTCAGCCCTTGCTCGACGAATTGCACTACATCGACCGCGCGCTCGGCCCCTTTGCCGAGGTTCGCCGGGGTAATGTGGATACTCTCTTGCGCGGCGAAACGGCCGTTATTGTGATGCCGGATACAGGCGTTCTGCCACACGAACAGATTACCGCGCTTGATGCCTGGATCCGCCGAGGCGGTGTGCTCTTGCGGTTTGCCGGTCCGCGACTGGCGGCGGCCAGCCTGGAAGGCAATGGTCTCGGGCCCGAGGATATGGTGCCGGTCTTTCTGCGACGCGGCGAGCGGGCGCTTGGGGGTGCCTTGTCCTGGGCCAAACCGCTGCCCTTGGCCGCCTTTCCGTCGAACAGTCCGTTTGTCGATATGGAGCCGCCAAGCGATGTCCGGGTTTCGCGTCAGGTTTTGGCTGAGCCGACCATCGATCTCGGCGACCGAACCTGGGCCCGGTTGTCTGACGGCACGCCACTGGTTACTGCCGAGCGACGGGGCGAGGGTTGGCTGGCATTGGTTCACACGACCGCCAACGGAAATTGGACAACGCTCCCGCTCTCTGGCTTGTTCGTGAACATGTTGCGGCGGGTGGTCGGTCTTGGTACCGGGCTCGGCCGGGTCAAGACAACGACCGCCCTGGCGCCGTTGGAAACTCTGGACGGCTTCGCCAAGCTTGGACCGCCACCAGCGAGCGCTAGGGCGCTTGACGCTGACGGCGAGGTTTCAGGGCCGGGACCAAGCCGCCCGCCTGGCTACTACGGCGTCGAATTGGCCCGGCGCGCCTTCAACTTGGCACCGACTTTGGGTGAGCCGGTCGTTCTCGGCCCCCCTCCTGAAGGCACGGTTCAACGAGGCTATGGGCTCGACGCAGAACTCGATTTGATGCCCTGGCTTCTGGTTTCGGCGATGGTATTGGCGTTGCTTGATCTGATAGCCACCTTGGTGCTGCGGGGGCATGGGTTGCGCCTGTCGCGCAAAGCGAGCGTGGCGGGTGCCGCGTTGATTATCGTTGTTCTGGCGGGGCTGGTTCCTGAGTCGGTCTTGGCGCAAAGCCGTGGCGGTGACCCGGAAGGCTTCGCATTGAATGCGACATTGAACACGCGGTTGGCTTACGTTTTGACGGGGGACCCCGGCGTCGATGAGACCAGTCGCGAGGGCCTGGAAAGCTTGAGCCAGGTCCTGACTGAACGAACCGCGATCGAGCCAGATTCTCCGATGGCCGTTGATATCCGCAGCGACGAATTAGCATTCTTCGCGATTTTGTATTGGCCGATTACGGCGACCCAGGCGGATCTGTCTGAGACCGAGATCCGCCGGTTGAACGCCTATATGCGAAATGGCGGCACGATCCTGTTTGATACCCGCGATCAATACGAAATCGGGCTTGGGGCTGGCGGCGGCGGATCAGGCCTGGCCCGCCTGCGCCAGATCAGTCGCGACCTTGATATCCCACCCTTGCAGCCAGTGCCGGTCGAGCATGTGATGACCAAGGCCTTCTATCTGCTGAAAGAGTTTCCGGGGCGTTACACCGGTGGCCAGGTGTGGGTCGCGGCTGGTGAAGGAACGTCTGATGGCGAGGTGTCGCAGATCATCATTGGCGCGCATGACTGGGCGGCCGCATGGGCGCGCTCTTCCGACGGACTGTACCGCTTTCCGGTAATTCCAGGTGGCGAATTGCAGCGCGAGATGGCCTTTCGCGTGGGTGTGAACCTCGTGATGTACGCCCTGACGGGAAATTACAAAGCCGATCAGGTGCATGTACCCGCGATCTTGGAAAGGCTCGGACATTGATCTGGGATGCTTTCAGTCTCTCATTGGCACCGCTGGTCGATTGGCGCCTGGTGGCGGCTTTAGGCGCACTTACTTTGGTGTTGCTCGGTTGGGGGTTGAGCCGGCGGGCGAGCGGGATCTGGTGGCGCGCGTTGATGCTGGGGCTCGTGCTCGCGGCCCTGGCAAATCCGAGCTTGATCGCTGAACGCCGAGATCCCAAGCCGGATGTTGCAGTGCTGGCGATTGATGAGAGCCAGAGCCAGAAGATCGGCGAGCGCTCGAAACGCCGGGATGAGGCGATCGAGAGTTTGCGCAAAACGTTGGCAGGCTATCGTGATCTGGAGGTGCGTGAGGTCAAGGTGCATGGCGCCAAGGCCGGCAGGCGTGCCGCGTCTGATGAGGGCGGCACTCGGATGATGACTACCCTCGCCGAAGCCTTGGCCGATGTGCCGAAGCGGCGGCTGGCTGGGGTCGTCGCGGTGACCGACGGCCAGGTTCACGATGGGGCCGATGCGATAGCGCGTGGGGGACTTCCGGCCCCGTTTCATGTGTTGCTGACAGGCGAGCGCGGCGAAGCGGATCGCCGGCTGACGGTCGACCGAGTGCCGGCGTTTGGCATGGTCGGCAAGACCGTGCGGGTTGACGTGACAGTGCGCGACGAGGCTGCGGTCGACAATGAGCCGGTTGCAATCGAGATCCGTCGGGACGGCAAGCCACTCCGCGTGGTGCAGGTTCCAGTCAATACAGAGCAAGGGATCGATGTGCTATTGGAGCACGGCGGACAGACGGTGATAGAACTCTTGGCCACACCTGGACCCCGAGAGCTTACCACGGTCAATAATCGGGCGGTTATAGCGGTGAACGGTGTCCGGGATCGGTTGCGGGTCTTGCTTGTCTCTGGTTCACCGCATGCTGGTGAGCGGACTTGGCGCGATCTTCTGAAGGCCGACCCGTCGGTTGACCTGGTTCATTTCACTATCTTGCGGCCGCCTGAGAAACAGGATGGAACTCCGATCCGCGAATTGTCTCTAATCGCGTTTCCAATCCGAGAATTGTTTGAATTGAAGTTGGAAGAGTTCGATCTCATCATTTTCGACCGCTATCGCCGCCGCGGCGTGTTACCGAGAGCGTATCTGAACAATATTGTCGAATACGTACGCAACGGCGGGGCTCTGTTGGAGGCCTCCGGACCGACTTTCGCGACCCGTCTCAGTTTGGCGCGGACGCCGCTCGGCCAAATCCTCCCGGCGGCTCCAACCGGCATGGTGGTCGAGCGGGGCTACCGGCCGCGTTTGACCGAGATCGGCCGCCGACATCCTGTTACAGCTGATCTTCTGGGGGCCGGAGATGCTGATAACGAGCCCGGGTGGGGCCGCTGGTTCCGGCAGATCGATGCCTTGCCGGAGCGCGGTGCCACGGTGATGACTGGGGTGGAGGGACGGCCACTTGTGATCCTGGACCGTGTCGGAAAAGGCCGGGTCGCACATATTTTGTCCGACCACATGTGGCTTTGGTCGAGGGGGTATGAAGGTGGCGGCCCTCAGGCGGAGATGTTGCGCCGGACCTCACACTGGCTGATGCGCGAGCCCGAGCTTGAGGAAAATGATCTGAAAGCGAACGTTTCCGGCAATATGATTGAGATCATCCGCAGGTCGCTCGAAGAGTCCTTCGAAGACATCACGATCACACTGCCGGACGATAGCGAAGTGGTGGTAACCCCAATTCCGGACGGGCCGGGCCGGGCGTCGGTCACGTATGAAAGCGATCAGCTTGGCTTGCATCGTCTATCCGATGGCGACCTCGATCGTTTGGTTGCGGTAGGGGCCTTGAATCCGGTGGAATTCGCCGATGTTCGAACCACCGCTGCGGTCCTGTCCGAGGTCACAAGTGCGACTGGCGGCGGGGTCCATTGGTTGTCTGATGGCGGCGTCCCCGGTGTCCGACGGGTCCGGGAAGGACGAAATGCCGCCGGTCACGATTGGGTCGGCCTCGTGGCAAATGGTGACTATGTGGTCACCGGATTGCGGACGGTTCCATTGCTTCCGGGCCTCGTCTTGCTGCTGCTCGTGTCGACCGTTGCAATGGTGACTTGGAGACGGGAAGGCAATTAATAACTATAGATTTAATGTATATAAAAATAAATTGGTTAACGAGTATTCGTTGGTGACATTCAGACACTCAACGACTTAAAGTTCGATCAAAGAGATACTTGGGCGGGGGAAGGTGTCTTGGCGGTCGAAGAAATGTGGATCGATGAGAAGGGACGGATGGCGGATATTCGCCTCGACCGAACTTATCGGCAAAACACAAATGCTGTAGCGAATGACTTATTGTGCTCACTCGGATTTGTTCGGGTCCGGTGGGATGAGTCGATGATCCATACGGCCTATGACCCCGAGACCGTGGAACGTGAGTCGCTCAATACTTTGATGCGCCACGTCCGTTCGATTTCACGACCCATGGAGATGGACCGGTTTATCGAAGCAAACTGGAACTCCGATACTTATCTGCGGGGGCGAGATGCAGTTCCGGCAATTAACGCCGACGCTCGCGCTGTCTCCGAGAGGCGCAATGATCATTGGTTCAGTTCCGAGAATGTCGCGCTTAATCGCTGGACCGAGGCTCCAATTTTCGAGACAACGGACATAGGTGCGTTGATTCGACATTGGGAAGAGCACAATGGGGTCGTATCTGCGGCCATGCACGCGTTCATCTCTAGATTGGGGTTGGCAGAGCGTTCGGTCGTTTGTAAGGAAGCGACTGACGGACGGGTCTACTTCACATCTGTGGGCAGCGAATTTTCGATCGACAGGCACCTGTTCGCGAACATGCGCCCGGGTCGGCTGGTGGCCGATCAGTTGGACCCGAGCCTCGGGCTATGGGTCGAGAGCGAATATCTGGAAACGATGCTGGCGAACGAGCCGCGTATAGTGCTTTGTAGCGGCATCGTTCATTTGCCGTGGCTGACCGAGCGACGGGAGTGGACGCGGTTGGTCCTGCCTTGCCGTTCGAACAGCCGGCGTCAATTGCCGGATCTGGTGCTGGCGCTAATCTGGAATGGCCGCCATCCGCTATTTGACCAAATCCAGGACGCCATGGCTAAATTGCCGGATCCGTCAGTGCCGGGGCCGTACCCACGTCTGGTGAGATAGCGTTGCCTGGCGCTGCTTCGAGCTAATAGAGGGCAATTTTGAAACTCTTGGCGGTTAGCCACGACTACGATTGGAGCGGTGCGCCACTCGCCCTATACCGCGTTCTGGCGGGGTTGGTCGCGCGAGGTCACGAAGTTCATCTGCTGGTGGACGGTGGTGAAACCCACACCGGCTCGCTGATAAAACCTGCACTAGCGGCTGGTATTGCAGTGGTCGATGGGGTTGCCGTTGGCGATTACGATTTGGTCCTGTGCAATACGCTGGTCATGGGCAAAGCAGTCGTTGCGGTGGACCAAAGAGCGCCGGTGGTTTGGTGGGTTCTTGAGCCTGTCTTTGGACTTGATCTGATCGACCAAGGCAAAGTCGATTTTCGTGCTTTCGAGTTGGCCACAAGGATTGTGTTCCCGACGCGCTGGCAGGCCAGCACGCTGTATAGCGGGTTCCTGAAGCACGACAGGATTTCGGTGATACCTCTTGGTGCGCCGGCGCCTGAATTGGCACCAGCCCCGCCGTCGCCCGAGGGCGACGGGCCGTTGCGCTTGGTTCACATAGGGCGAGTCGAGCATCGAAAGGGACAGGATGTTACCTTGGAAGCGATTTCCAAGCTTGCGCCTGGGCAGGTTGAACTTGATCTCCTTGGGGCCGCCAAACCGACGCCGTATACGCATGAGATCAAGGCTAAGATAAACGAGCTATGCGCGCGTGGTCATGTGATCCGGCCCCATGGGGTGGTCTCGAATGACGCGGCGTTGGCGGTGCTTTCCCGATCGGATGTGCTGGTCGCCCCGACGCGCGACGATCTATTGAACTTGACCGTGGTTGAGGCGATGGGGTTGGCGCGGTGTGCGATCACAACAAGCCTGCCGCCGATGGTCGAAGGCTTGCGAGATGGCCAGGACGCAATCCTAATTCCGAGCGGAGATGCGGAGGCGCTCTCGGGTCATCTGGATAAGCTGTCGCGCGATCGCCCGAGACTTTCCACAATAGGCGCTGAAGCACGACGAAGTTATGAGGCGCATTTCACACTTCGGGCACATATTGATGCGATGGAACGTGTGTTGCACGAGGTTGCTCAGGGTTCTTCTTGAGCCGACGGTGAACCAGTCGTCAGATTTTGTGATATTGGCGATACCAATCGACGAAGCGGGGGATACCGACGTCTATCGACGTTGCGGGCTCGAATCCCAAATCGCGCTGCGAAGTTGCGATGTCAGCGTAGGTCTCCAGCACGTCTCCTGGCTGCATTGGTTTCATCTCCAACGCGGCCTCGCGTCCGCAGGCTTTCTCGATAACGCGAATGTAATCGAGAAGTGCGACGGGTTGATTGTTTCCGAGGTTGTAGATCCGGCAGGGAGCACTCCCGTCTCCTTCTCCGTCTTCACATGAAGGCGGCGTGTCGAGCGCGGAGACAACGCCGGCGACGATGTCGTCGATATAGGTGAAATCGCGCTTCATCTGGCCGTTGTTGAAGACCTGTATCGGTTCACCTGAGAGAATGCGCGAGGTGAAAATATACGGTGACATATCCGGTCGTCCCCACGGACCATACACCGTAAAAAAGCGGAGCCCGATGGTCGGTATGCGGTAAAGATGAGCGTAGGAATAGGCCATCGCCTCGCCTGCTTTCTTTGTCGCGCCGTAGAACGACATCGGCCGGTCGGCTTTCTGATCGACAGAAAACGGAATGTCACGATTGGCGCCATAGACCGAGGACGAACTGGCATAGACGAAATTGCGGCAGCCACCAGGCCGATCCATGAGCGCCCGAGCCAACTCCATGAGGGTCAACTGGCCCGCCAGATTGGCCTGCAAATACTCACCGGGTTGGTCGATCGAGTGGCGCACGCCGGGTTGTGCGCCCAGATGGATGATCCGGTCGAGATCCGGATATTGCTGCACCAAGGTGTGGGCGGTCCCCTCGAGTGAGAAATCGAGAGCCTCATGAGTGAAGCCGTTGCGGCCTTCCAACTGCTCCAAACGGGCTTGTTTCAAGGCCGGATCGTAGTACGGCGTCAGAGTGTCGACGCCGACGACCTGTTCGCCCCGGTCCAGAAGGGCTTGGGCGACATGCATGCCGATGAAGCCGGCAGCACCTGTCACGAGAACGCTCATGGGGAATTCCGATGTCGATCCGTCAATATTTATCTGCTTCTTATGCCGGACAAGGGGCTTCGCGCCAAGGGGTACAAGCGTATATTTCCCTCCCGTCATTCCCGCGCAGGCGGGAATCCAGTCATTCGCGATAGATTTTGCCTGGATTCCCGCCTGCGCGGGAATGACGA
>JABIRP010000212.1 GCA_018699735.1 Rhodospirillaceae bacterium
CGCTTCCTGGGTCGCGCGGGCCTGCACCTCTGTGCTTGAGCAGACCGTTCCGGTGACGCATGTGCTGGTTTCCGACGGCCCACGCCGAACCGATCTGACCGGCGTGGCGAATTCGGTGTCGGTCCATCTTGAGTTACCAACCCCAGCGTCAGACAGTGGTGCCACACCGCGTGTCATCGGCGGTCGTTGGGCGGTTGAGAATGGTTATGACATAGTCTGTTACCTAGATGCCGATGATGCGTTGGACCCGCTTTATTCCAGCCGCGTTGCTGAAGCCATCACCCATGCCGATGCCGAGGTCATTGCCTCACCGTTGATCTATGCGGACGAGGCCTTATCACCAGTCGGACACCCTGCCGGTGGGTTGCGCGTCACCTGGGCGGCGGCGCGAAATCTGGCGGCGGCTGGGTCTCGGCCCTGCTTTCTCTATGCTGGCGGCCTTGCGCTCACCGGCCGTGCCTTGCGCCATGTTGAGGATTGGCTTCGAATACCGATCGAGTTGGCGCGGATGCACGATCAGCTCGTTGCCTGGATCCTGTTTTCGGGCCCGTATCGCATCTCCTGGTTATTGGAACCGAGCTACCTCTACCGAGTGACTTCGGTGGATTTGAGTGAGAGATGGGGATTGACCCAGAAAAATGGGCCAGGCGCGGAAAAGAAAAAGCGAGACACAGAGACCGCCACCCATTGGCGTGATCTCGGAGCAAACGGCCGGCGGGCGTTAGCAGCCGAGCTTGGGATCGATAGATCCAGGGTTCCGAGCCACGAGACAGTGATGCAAGCGATCAATCCGGTGCGATACCAAGACGGCATTGTTCTCCGCCAAAACGATCTATCTTTCGCTTTCGTACCGTTCGATTAAGCGCACTCAGAGAACCGCCTTGCAGCAGCAACGCCCAGTCAATTCGCGAAATGTGCCAGCATCTACTGCTTGGCCGGTGCGCTCTCACAATCCAGCACCCAGACATCATAGACCGGGTGCTCAAGCGCGTTCAGGGCTGGACTGGAGGCGAACATCCAGCCCTTGAAGAGGACGACCTGGTCCTGACCCGGCTTGCGGTCGTCGATTTCCAGGAATGCCACGCTTTCCGGTGTCTCGGTCGGCGGTCGCTTGCGGCAGGCGCGCGCGGTGATGACCAATGTGCCGAACCGCACCGGCTGACCGATCGGGGCCAGGAAGGTCGAAACCCGGGCGGTGATCTTGTCCAACCCCTGAAGCTGGGCGACCTCAAGTCGCATCCAAAGATCATCCGATGGTTT
The DNA here is from genome assembly GCA_018699735.1 of Rhodospirillaceae bacterium. Lineage (GTDB taxonomy): Bacteria > Pseudomonadota > Alphaproteobacteria > Thalassobaculales > Thalassobaculaceae > JABIRP01. The sequence continues at coordinate 1,261 of JABIRP010000212.1, forward strand.
GTTACCGGACGAGGAGGTTTGCGCCAATGCAAGCTGGGGCAGGACTGCCAGGGCCGCGAAGAGCCAAATCACTTTCACTTGGGCTAGCCCGCCTAATTCGTTTTGGCGCCGTCGGCGGCTGTTTTGGCCGAAAAGATAAACTTGCCGAGCAATTGCACGATATCGACCGGATCCTGGGTGTATTCGATTTCGCCGCCCGGCTCGAGCGTATCCGGCATGCCACCCGGCACCAGTTCCAGGTAAGTACCGCCAAGCAAGCCCTCGCTCGCGATCGATGCCACAGTATCGCCCGGCAGTTTCACGTCGCTGTCGATGTTCATGGTCACCCTGGCGAGGAAGGTTTCCTTATCCAGCGTCTGCGACACCACTGTACCGATCTTGATGCCGCTCATTCTCACATCGGTTCCAACCGAGAGGCCGGAGACTTTATTGAAGTTGGCACTGATCTCATAGCCGCCGGTGGTTCGAATATTGGCCGAGGAATAGGCGAAGCCCAAGAAGGACACGGCAACCAATACAACGACGGCGCCCATCATCGTCTCGATCATGTTGCGCCGCATCCCTACTCCTCCATAAACTGAATTATCCGAGTCGGAACCAAGCCTCTTACGGCGACCAGGCTTCGTAGTCGCCGGTCGCGGCGGCGCGCTTGCCCCCGGCTAGGACGTGGCCCTGCGGTCTATGCGCATACGCAGTGCCCGTCAGGTTCGGCAGATGGTCCTGTTGCCAATCATGGCGCGGACGATCGCCATCGCGAGGCGTCTCGTCCACCATGTGATGCAGCCATGCGTGCCACTCCGGCGGCACCTTGGACGCTTCGGCCATTCCTTCGAACAATACCCAGCGTTTGCGGCGATTACCGCGCACCGGTGGTGACTTATGCTCGAAGTAGCGGTTACCGAATTGATCGATCCCGACTTGCCGCCCCTTGAGCCAGGTGTATAGAAGCGTACCGACGTTCATGTCATGCTCGAAAACATTAGCCAAATCCAAGGCCAGACTATGTCATCACCACGCCAAGACGTCCAGTCGAACCCACCGTCCGCTGCGGCAACTAGAAGCCGTGAACTCGCAGGCTACGGCTTCATTGCCATGACAGCGATTTTCTTCGGAACCGCACCGACCTTCGCCCGCCTCGCCTTTGATGGCGGAAGCGGCGCGTTGGAGCTTCAGGTGATCCGATTCGGTGTCACCGTTATCGCGTCCTGGACGTTGGTCGCGATCCTTCGGATGCGGCTTCGTTATACCGCGACCCAATTTCGACGACTGGCCTTGCTCTCGGTTTTCACCGGATTATCGTCTTACTGCTACATGACCGCCGTTTTGTACATTCCGGTACCGCTAGCCACTCTGATCTTCTTCACCTTTCCGATCATGGTCGGCTTGGTCATGCATGTTATTGGCCAGGAGCGGCTGACGATGAGGCGGTCGGCGGCAATGCTGGTCGCCTTTCTGGGGTTGGCTCTGGTCCTCGGTGCCGGGCTTGCAGACCTGGAGCAGCGGGGCGTCATCCTTGCTTTTGTCGCCGGCGCCACGGTTGCAGCTTCCTTTGTCGTCAGCCGACCGCTCTCACTGGAACTGCCGGCGCTCGCCATGACGTCGGCCGTCACTACGATGGCGTTTTCGGTCTATGTGGGCTTGGTGCTCGCCACCGGGTCGGAGCAGTTTCCAGATCAACCAATCGGTTGGATCGGAGCCATCGGCAACGGCGTCTGCTATATCGTCGGGCTCGCCGGTATCTATGCCTCGATAAGCCGGCTCGGGGCGGTCCGCGCTGCCGTCGTAATCAACCTGGAGCCACTGGTCAGTGTCGCAGCGGCTTGGATTTTGCTCGGCCAAGTGCTCGGCCCGATACAGTTATGCGGCGCCCTTATCGTCGTCATCGGCGTCATCATGATGCAACGGCGCGAACCAAAGCCAGAAGAGGCAAAGCCAGAAGAGGCAAAGTCCCCCTAAACCGTCTCGCCCGGCCCTGGAATTGCGATCCCGAGCATCTCAGCCGTTGTCTTGCCCTCAGCCAGGGCCTCCAACGTCGACGCTTCCTTCGCCAGCAGCGCTTCGGCCTGCAACAGTGTGTCCGCCGCGCGTTCCAGCGGAACCACGGTCACGCCGTCCTCGTCGCCAAGAATCACGTCGCCGGGACGCACGACGACACCGCCACAAGCGATCGGTCCATCGATCTCTCCGCCGAAACCTTTGTGTGGTCCTGCGGGAACCGCGCCGGCACAGAACACCGGTAGCCCCATCTCCTTGAGCTCAGTCACATCACGCACCGGTCCATCGAGAACAAATCCAGCCACCCCCTTGTGCTTTGCAGCCGTGGTCAGGATGCCGCCAATAATTGCCGTGTCGGAATACCCGCCAGTGGCAATGACAATGATCTCGCCTGCCTCCATCAATGGAATTCCGGCATGCACCGGGCCGTTGTCGCCAACCATGGTCCGCAGCGTCCGGGCGTGTCCGGTCAATCGCATCTCCGGTGACAACGGCTTTACCGCGCCAGCCATGCAGTTGGTGCGATTGAGACAGTCACCCGCGACGGCGGCCGGGATCTGGCGCCAACGCTCCATCTCGGCCGGACCAAGGGTGTCGTATTGGTAGGTGTGACGGATCATTGGCATTAGAAGGTCCTCTGAACAGGAAAGAACGCGAGTGGAGGTCAAACTAAGCAAGCAGGAAAGCACAGCCGAGAGTTCTGGTCGAGCCTTCAACCGTGGTGCTTGAGTTCTCCGTGTATGCATGGGTAAGGTGGCGACACGTGAGCGCATCGAATTGGGGAGCAAACGGTGCAAATTCGGCGAATTGCCGCGACAGCAGTTAAGACGCTCGTCATCGTCTGGGGGACATTGGCGTGGAGCCTACCTGTCGCCACGTCAAACATGCCGTCGAACGTGCCTTCATTCGGCGCGGAAGCTTCGTCACAGCCTTGCCATGGACATACCGATGCCAGCGATGAGCACGCCGACCCAGCCGCGCATACGGACCCAACGGAGCATCCAGAGTGCGACCACGATCATTGCCGGTTATGTGCCTATACGGGTCTCTCAAACCCACCTGAACTAGTTTGGTTCATCAGCTCGACAGCGGTAAGGAAACTTGATACCGGCCGTCTGTCCCGCAACGTCGTTGAGCTTCACCGACCCCGCATGGCCAGCCAACCAACCCGCCCCCGCGCCCCGCCCTATGGATCAGCCTAGATCGCGAAAGCGACCCTACGACACTGATCAATTCAAATTTCCAAGACGCGGGAGCGTATGAAAATGCACTCATTACTTCGTATTATGGCGACCCTTATGGTTGCCGCCGTGGCGTTCGCCCAACCGGCCGACGCTCAGACCAAGATGGATCACTCAAAACACAAGATGGGCGAAGGCATGCATATGGCCACTGGCACTATTGTCATGGTCAACAAATCTAAAGGCATGCTTGTCATCGACCACGACCCAATCGAGGGATTGATGGATGCGATGACCATGGGCTTCAAGGTCGCCAACCCGGATCTCCTCGGCAAGGTGAAGGATGGTGACAAGGTCGAGTTCATGCTCCGGGCCAAGGATATGACCGTCACGGACATATCTAAGGCGGACTCCATGAAGATGAAAAAAATGGATGGCAAGAAAAGTGATGCGGGTGGCAATGGGAAGCATTCGAAACATGCATCCATGGGCAGCATGCACAAGCATGGTGCCGGAAGCTGGATGGTTAGTTACCGCTACATGCGCATGGACATGGAAGACAATCTCAGCGGCAGCGACGACATCACGCCGGAGGAAATCGTCACCACCGTCGCTAACCACTTCGCCGGCACCAGCGGCCAGCCCGACCTCCTACGTATCGTTCCCGAACAGATGACAATGGACATGCACATGTTCGGTGTGATGTACGGCATCACCGATCAGCTGTCGGTAATGGCCATGGGCTCCTACCTGAAACGGGAAATGGACCATATAACCTTTATGGGAACCAGCGGGACGACGCGCCGCGGAACCTTTACGACCGAGTCCTCCGGGATCGGCGACACCAAAGTCATCGGCCAATACAAGTTCGGCAATGGTTTTACCGGCAAGCTTGGCGTCTCGCTTCCCACCGGCGCGACGGACGAGACGGACGATATCCTGGCGCCCAATGGCTCCACCCCTACCGTTCGCTTGCCATATTCGATGCAGCTCGGTTCCGGTACCTTCGACCTGTTGCCGGCGCTAGATTTCGCGACCCGCAAGGGCAATTGGGGTTTTGGCGCTGGATATAGCGGCATCCTGCGACTCGGCGAAAATGACGATGACTATACGCTCGGCAACGAACATCGCGTGACCGGTTGGGCCAGCTATAACCTAAACCCAGAAGTATCGATCACGGCGAAACTCATCGCCGAGACAGTCGAGTCCATCAGCGGTATCGACCCGAATATTGTTGGGCCAGTGCAAACCGCCGACCCCGACAATTATGGAGGTGAGCGCGTACAGGCCGCATTGGGATTGAATTTCCGAGGAAGTGGCGAGTTGTCTGGCATGCGTATCGGATTCCAAGTCGCCATGCCGCTCTACCAAGATCTGAATGGGCCGCAGATGAAGCAGAGTTGGGTCGCCACGGCTGGATTGACCTTCATGTTCTGAGATTGCGGGAGGGGCTTTGCCCCTCCGTACGCAACCGGGCACACTAGATCTAGCGAAAGCAATAATATTTCACACAAAATGTATTGCCATACGCACTCGAATGGGGGCATTATTGGGATCTTGATTGCTTGGCACGGATGTGCGGGAAACCGTGCAATCCAAACAAACCTCAAATAAGGGGTAGTGATTTATCCGATTTACTTGGATAAATTGACGCCTCACAGAGCTTATACCCCTTCCTCGAATTAATAATTCGAGAGTTGTTTGTATTTTATTTAATAAACTGAATTTTTTACTATAATTATTCTCTGACAATACGGTCTCGTCTAAAAAGTCACAGTGTTTAATTTTCTTTAACGGGTTGTTCTTTTCCCCTTGTACCCCTCCCTCTATATCCGGTAGTGTGCCGGCCGCTGAACACAAGATGTAGAGTGATACTGATCGGGCGCGAAAACTTGCGAACTGGTCAAATCCGGGGAAATAAGGGGGATTTCGGCAATGAGAATCGAACGGCGGTTCACCAAAGCAAAGACAGGCCCGTATGGCGGGGTCGATTTCCGTCGTACGGAAAGTGAGATCCGAAACCCAAATGGCTCGGTCGTGTTCAAGAACGACGACGTTGAGGTTCCGGCAAATTTCACGCAGGTGGCCTCCGACATCATTGCGCAGAAGTATTTTCGAAAGGCCGGCATTCCGTCAGCCCGCCGCAAGGTCAAAGAATCCGATGTGCCCGAATGGCTGTGGCGTGAGACGCCGGATCAGGCGGCTTTGGCTAAACTGCCGGAAGACAAACGCACAGAAGGCGAGACCAGCGCCAAGCAGGTGTTCCACCGCCTCGCTGGCACTTGGACTTATTGGGGTTGGAAGGGCGGATATTTTGACGCCGAAAGCGATGCCCGTGCCTATTACGACGAAATGGCGCACATGCTGGCCCGCCAGATGGCGGCTCCGAACTCACCGCAATGGTTCAACACTGGCCTGCATTGGGCCTATGGCGTCGATGGTCCGGCCCAAGGCCACCACTACGTCGACTTCAAGACCGGCAAGCTGGTGAAATCAAAATCCGCCTATGAACACCCCCAACCGCATGCCTGCTTTATTCAGGGTGTCAGCGACGACCTTGTGAACGAGGGCGGCATCATGGACCTTTGGGTTCGCGAAGCGCGTTTGTTCAAATACGGCTCCGGCACGGGCTCCAACTTCTCGGCTCTACGCGGCGAGAGCGAGCCGCTCTCGGGTGGCGGAAAGTCGTCCGGATTGATGAGCTTCCTGAAGATCGGCGATCGCGCCGCCGGCGCCATCAAGTCCGGGGGCACAACACGGCGCGCGGCCAAGATGGTCTCCGTCGACATCGACCACCCGGACATCGAGCAATACGTCGACTGGAAAGTCACCGAAGAGCAGAAGGTTGCGGCTCTGGTCGCCGGATCGAAGCTCGCCAGCAAGCACATGAACGAGGTTATGGCCGCGTGTCAGGGTACAGACGACGTAGAGGGCGAAGATCTCTATAATCCGAGAGCCAACAAAGCCCTGAAGAAAGCTATCCTCGCCGCCCGGAAGTCGATGATCCCCGAGAATTACGTTCAGCGGGTGATCCAGTTTGCGCAACAGGGTTACACCGAGATTGACTTCAAGACCTACGATACCGACTGGGATTCCGACGCCTATCTCACCGTATCGGGCCAGAACTCGAACAACTCCGTGCGGGTCACGGATGCGTTCCTGGAAGCGGTTTTGGCGGACGGGGACTGGGACCTCATCCGGCGCACCGACGGAAAGGTCGCCGAGACCATCAAGGCGAAAGAGCTTTGGGAGCAGATCGCACATGCCGCATGGGCTTGCGCCGATCCGGGCCTGCAATACGACACCACGATCAACGATTGGCACACCTGCCCGGCCGGTGGCCGTATCAACGCCTCGAACCCCTGCTCGGAGTACATGTTCCTCGACGACACGGCCTGCAATCTGGCTTCACTCAATCTGATGCAGTTCCGTCAAGCTGACGGAGGCTTCGATGTCGATGGCTTCCAGCACGCTGTTCGTTTGTGGACTGTAACGCTTGAGATAGCGGTCATGATGGCGCAATTCCCGTCAAAGGAAATCGCTCAACTCTCGTTCGATTACCGCACTCTCGGGCTCGGGTTCGCCAACATCGGCGGCCTGCTGATGGCCTCCGGTATGTCGTATGACAGCGATGACGGACGCGAGCTCTGCGGTGCCATCACCGCCTTGATGACCGGCATTTCCTACGCCACGTCGGCCGAGATGGCAGGCGAGCTTGGCACGTTCCCGAAGCACGCCGAAAACGCTGAGTCCATGCTGCGTGTGATCCGGAACCATCGCCGAGCAGCTTATGGCGAGACCAGCGGCTATGAAGGCTTGTCAATCAAGCCCGTGGCAATGGACGCCTCCAAATGCCCGGACCAAACGATAGTCGCCGCCGCACGCGTGGCTTGGGATACGGCACTGGAACTCGGCACCCAGCATGGCTATCGCAATGCCCAGTCGACCGTCATAGCGCCAACCGGCACGATCGGATTGGTGATGGATTGCGACACCACCGGCATCGAGCCTGACTTCGCTATCGTCAAGTTCAAGAAGCTGGCTGGCGGCGGTTACTTCAAAATCATCAATCGCATGGTTCCGACGGCCCTGCGCACGCTAGGCTACGACGAGGATCAGGTCGAAGCTGTGATCCGCTACGCGGTTGGCCACGGCACCCTTGAGGGCTCAGCCGGCGTCAATCTCGACCGCTTGCGCGAGAAAGGGTTCGGCGATGCGCAGATCGAAGCCATCGAGCAGGCTGTCGCGACCGCATTCGATATCAAGTTCGCATTCAACAAATGGACACTTGGTGCTGAGTTCTGCACGGAAACCCTGGGTTTCGACGATGCGAAGTTGAACGAGGTCTCGTTCGACATGCTTCAGGCACTGGGTTTCTCGAAAGCGGAAATCGACACTGCCAACACCCATGTCTGCGGCGCCATGACGATCGAAGGTGCGCCGCATGTTAAGCCAGAGCACCAGGCGGTTTTCGATTGCGCCAGTCCTTGCGGCCGGATCGGCAAACGCTATCTCTCAACCGAGAGCCACATCCGTATGATGGCAGCGGCACAGCCGTTCATCTCCGGTGCAATCTCCAAGACCATCAACATGCCGAACGATGCGTTGGTCGAGGACTGCGCCGAGGCGTACCTGCTCTCCTGGCGCTTGGGCATCAAGGCGAACGCCCTCTACCGCGACGGCTCGAAGCTGAGCCAGCCGCTGCAGGCCCAACTGATCGAGGACGAAGACGATCTCGACGAGTTCATGGAAGCTCCGATCCCGGTCAAAGCGCCGATCGTCGCCGAGCGGGTCATAGAGCGGGTCATAGAGAAGGTTGCCGAACGTGGCCGGCTGCCGCATCGCCGCAAGGGCTACACCCAAAAAGCGGTCGTCGGCGGCCATAAGGTCTATCTGCGGACCGGCGAGTACGAAGACGGGCAGCTCGGCGAAATCTTCATCGACATGCACAAAGAGGGTGCGGCCTTCCGTTCGTTGATGAACAATTTCGCCATCGCGATTTCGATCGGGTTGCAGTACGGCGTGCCCCTGGACGAATTCGTCGACGCGTTCACCTTCACCCGGTTCGAGCCCTCAGGCATGGTCACCGGTAACGACGCGATCAAGATGTCGACTTCCATTCTTGACTACATTTTCCGCGAGCTCGCAATCTCCTACCTCGACCGGCATGATTTGAGCCATGTCGACAAGGATGATCTCCTCCCCGATTCGATCGGTGACGGGATCTCCGAGGGCGGTCGACGCGACACCGATGTCGAGGAAGCGGAGGCCGCACTGCTGGCCAAGGTCAATGAAAAGGTCAACAAGGTCGCCAGCCGCGGGTATGTGCGCACAAACCTAGTGGTTCTGCAGGGCGGAGCCGACAAGGCGAACGGGACCAACGGTGGCGGGGGCAGCTCCACCACCACGGTTGCTACGGCCGAGGCGGAGGGTAGCGCCGTCATGGTCCGCACTACGTCGTCTGGCAACGGCAATGGAAATGGTGGCCTGACGGCCTCAACGACGGAAGTCGAGGCAAAAGCCGTGGCGGTCACCGACCAGGTGATGGACGCGGTTGATCAGAAACTCGCCCGCATCCGCGAAGCCCGCATAAAAGGCTATGAAGGCGAAGCTTGCACCGAGTGCGGCAACTTCACCTTGGTGCGCAACGGCACCTGCATGAAGTGCGACACCTGCGGCGGCACCAGCGGCTGCAGCTGACCCGTCTTCCCGCACAAGAATGGGGACATTCTGCTTTTTTGAAAAAGTAGAATGTCCCCATTTCTCGTTTCAGGAGCTCGCCAAATGTTGTTTCATCCGCCTGAAGAGATAAAAGCCGAGGTGTTTTCCCGGGTGCCGGACGCTTTGCGCAAACCAAGCGCAACCTCGAAATGGGCGATGGCGAACCGACCGGGCCACCCGGCGGACTGTTTTCTTGAAGGACCGAGTTTCGATCGCGACGGCAATCTCTACTTGGTCGATATTCCAAATGGTCGAATATTTCGGGTCGGGCCCGAAGGTGATTTCGATACAGTGACCGAATATGACGGCTGGCCGAACGGCCTCAAGATCCACACTGATGGCCGTTTGTTTGTCGCCGATTATCGTCACGGCATCATGGTCATCGACCCGGCAACCGGTACTGTTGAAGCCCTCATCGATCATCGTTGGTCGGAGGGGTTCCGAGGCTGCAACGACCTATTTTTCACGACCAACGGTGACCTCTACTTCACCGACCAGGGCCAGACCGGAATGCACGACCAGACCGGGCGGGTCTATCGATACTCCGCTGCGGGTCGCCTTGAATGCCTGATCCACAATGGCCCGAGCCCGAACGGCCTGGTCATGAACCCGAGCGAAACCATCCTCTACGTCGCCATGACGCGGGCGAATAATGTCTGGCGCGTGCCGATTTTGCCGGACGCAACCACCAGCAAAGTGGGGGTGTACGTGCAGTTGTCGGGCGGGCTCGCCGGCCCGGACGGTCTGTGTATGGGCTCAAACGGCGAACTGGTTGTCGCCCACTGCGGTCTCGGCTCAGTTTGGGTCTTTGATCCACTGGGCCAACCGCTCTACCGCGTCACGTCGCCCGACGGCGTCTACACCACAAATGTCGCCTTCGGCGGGGCCGATAACCGAGATCTCTATATAACCGAATCGGATACCGGAACCGTGCTTCGCGCCCGGTTGCCCGTCAGCGGCGAACTGATGTACGGCCAACGCTAGGAAGTCCTGTCACCAGGGTTTACTATGTAATCATTGAATATCGGGAGAATTTCCAACCAAAAAAATCGATTATACGTGCCCGTCCAGAGCATCTCGAAAATCTCAATGTGACATTACAGCAACACTGTGAGCCAGAAATCACCATAGGTATTGTGGTGGTATAGGGTTTGGTTTACCATATCTAGTGATTGGAGGGTCGGGGACAGAGAGTTGTCTCACCCTCCGCCTTCCCGAGACTGGCGCTGGAGCCGCCGATCGAGGGAGGGGATGGTTCCGTTGCTTACCCGGCGACGGAAACGCGGGAGCGGCTCTCTCCCATCCCCGCTCCCACACCCTGTGAAGCTCCTAGGACGAAGCCTCTGTCGTCCAAACTTGGGTGCGTCATCGCAAGTGACGCACCCATTTTTCCGACCAAAAACGATAGCGAACTTCCGCCTCTCTGTCTATGCTGAGCACCTATAAATCCGCCAGAAACAGGAGAAATCAATGGCCGGAACGATCGATGCGCGCCTCAAGGAACTCGGAATTGAATTGCCACAGGCGCCAGCACCAGCGGCCAATTACGTGCCATATGTCATTTCTGGCAAGCAGATCTTCATCTCCGGTCAAGTTCCACTTTGGGACGGGGCCATGGCGGGTGTGGGCACAGTCGGCCGCGACCTAACCACCGAGGAAGCCGCTAAAATCGCACGGATCTGCGCGATCAACCTGATCGCTCAGGCTCGCGCCGCTTGTGACGGCGATCTCGACCGCATCGCGCGCGTCGTAAAGCTCGGCGGGTTCGTTAACTGCACCGAGGATTTCACCGACCAACCCGAAGTCGTCAATGGTGCCTCGGACTTGATGGTAGAGGTCTTCGGCGATGCCGGTCGACATGCACGCTTTGCCGTCGGCGCCAATGCTCTGCCGCGTGGTGTATCTGTCGAGGTCGATGCAGTATTCGAGATGAAATAGGGCTTGCCAGATCGCCTCAGCACGCCAGACTCACTCCCATGCTGAGCACTCCCGCCTTACCCTATGCCTGACGGCTCGGAACGCGCGCCAATCGCGGTGGATGTCGCTGCCTCGATTAACGAGGTTACGGCCGCGGAATGGAATGCCTGCGCGCGCGCCGACAACCCATTCCTATCCCATGCGTTCCTTTCCGCATTGGAGGATAGCGGCTCGGTTGCGCCTAAAGCCGGCTGGTTGCCGCAGCATTTGCTGGTGCGCGATGAAGACGGGAATCTGGTGGCCTGCGCCCCGCTCTATCTCAAGGGCCATTCCTACGGTGAGTATGTCTTTGATTGGGGTTGGGCGGATGCCTTTGAGCGGGCTGGCGGTACATATTATCCGAAGCTTGTTTCGGCCATCCCCTTTACGCCGGCCACAAGTCGGCGGCTTCTGATCCACCCGGATGTCGATCAAGCCCGTATGACCGAGGTGCTCGGCGGCGCCCTGATCGAAGCTATGCGCCAGCACAAAGTCTCAAGCGTGCATGTCAACTTCCCCACCGAAACCGAGTGGTCCGTGCTCGGCGAGATGGGCTTCCTGAAAAGAGTTGGGCTTCAGTACCACTGGGAAAACCGCGGTTATCAGACCTTCGACGATTTTTTGGCCGACCTGTCCTCACGCAAACGCAAGTCGATCCGCAAGGAGCGCCGCGAGGCCTTGGCATCAGGAATTGATATCCACCGGCTGACCGGCCCGGACATCGAGGAACGACACTGGGACGCGTTCTATAACTTCTACGTTGATACCTCCGACCGAAAATGGGGCTCGGCTTATTTGAACCGCGAATTTTTCCGGTTGCTGGGAGACCGGCTTGCTGACCGGGTGATGTTGGTCATGGCGGAGCGGGATGGAATGCTGGTCGGGGGGGCATTGAACTTGATTGGTGATGACACGCTCTACGGCCGCAACTGGGGTTGTGTCGCCGACTTCAAGTTTCTGCACTTCGAGGCCTGCTACTATCAAGCTATCGATTTTGCCATCGAGCGCGGCCTGGCTCGTGTCGAGGCCGGGGCACAGGGCCAGCACAAAATCCAACGCGGCTATCTGCCGACCTTCACATATTCGAACCATTTTCTCGAATCGGACAACTTCCGCGACGCGGTCGACGATTTCGTAGGCCGCGAACACATGCAGCTCAAACACGAAGCAGCAATGCTGATGGAAGAGTCACCGTTTCGTAAGACAGATTGATCTCTGGAGCGGATGGCCTCGGGACCTAGTTGCAACGCGATATTTATCTGAATGGGCACCTTATTGAGTTAATTCGATTCTCAAAAATACTCCTATTTTTAGCGATTGTCGGCGCAAATTTTAATTTGGTAATTTATATTGCATCGCACAAATTGCTGCGTTGCACAATATTTCACGCTGCCGTATTCTTTCCTCAACCAGAACCCATTTACCTGACATCAAGAAGCGGAGCTATCCTATGAACCAGTTTTGCCTAACCGCCCTCGAAGCGGCCGAAATCGCCGGCCTGACCGCCGCCGAGATGACCCATCTGATCGATAGTGTCGAGGGATTGGCCTTGCGAGTCGGCGACGCATGGCGCATCGACCCTGGCGTCCTGTTCCAAAAAGCCGACAACGTTCCGATGGCGCTCGCCGCCTAATTTCACGATCTGCATAGCACCAATAAGAAAGGGCCCGCGCGAAGCGGGCCCTTTTTTTTCGTATACCTACGGTCTCGGCTATTGCGCGAACACCACGCTTGGCAGCCAAAGCGCCAAGCCCGGGAAGAACGCGACCATAGCCAACACCACGAACTCCAGCGCGATGAACGGCACCACGCCTCGGTACATATCCGTGAGCTTGATCTCCGGTGGACTGATACCACGCAGATAGAAGATCGCCGGGGCCATCGGTGGGGTGAGATAGCTGGTTTGGATCATGATCAGGAACATGATGCAGAACCAGACGATGTCTACGCCCATTGAACGTAGCAGTTCGACCGCGATCGGAATGATGATCAGGATGATCGAGATCAGATCGAGCACAAAGCCGGCGACGAAAGCCAGGGCCAACATGCTGAGCATGATCGTCCAAGCCGAAAGATTTGCGCCGCTCAAGGCATCTTGAACAGCACTGATGCCGCCAAGCGCCACGAAAACGCCAGAGAACATCGTCCCGCCGAGCAAGATGAACAATATCATGGCCGTGACTTGCAGCGTCTTGACCATAGCATCATGCAGTACCGAGAATGAGAAGGTTCGGTAGATCATGGTCATGATTACCGTGCCGATGGCGCCGACGGCCGCAGCCTCTGTCGGGGTGGCCCAACCGAGCATAATCGTACCCAGAACCGCAAAGATCAGGACCAACGGCGGCACCAGCGCCGTCGCGGTCAGCCACAGCTTTTGGCGTAACGGCATCTCATGCTCATCGCGTGGAATCCGCGGGCCATCCTCTGGCCAAATTATGCAGCGTACCAAAATATATAGAATGAAGAGGCCAGCCAAGATGAGGCCTGGGAACAGCATGCCAACGAAAAGATCGCCAACTGAAATGTCGGCGACCGGCGCCAGAATGATGACGACGATTGACGGTGGAATGATGGTACCAAGCGACCCACCGGCACAAATGGTCCCGGCGATCAGTCCCTTGTCGTAGGCATATTTCAGCATCACCGGGATGGCCAACAGGCCAACTACCGATTCGGTTGCCCCGATCACCCCGCTGGCAGCGGCAAAGACGACACAAATTAGAACTGTGCCAACCGCAAGACCGCCCGGCAGACGCCGAGTCCAGAGATGGATTGCCTCAAACAGCTTCACCGCGATGCCCGATTTCTCAAGCATCATACCCATGAAAATGAACAGTGGCACGGCAGCGAGCACGTAGTACGACGCAACATCGTCGACTTTGGCTACGAGTTGGTGCACCAGCGCATCACCAAACCGGAAATACCCGAAGATGACAGCGATACCCATCAATGAGAAAGCGACAGGAAATCCGATGAAGATAGCGATCATCAACGCCGGGAACATCATGAGGCCAATTTCGATACTCATCAGTGGGCTCCCTCGGTCTCGGTCTCATCCGGCACATCGCCTAGCAACACGCTAACTCCCTTCAAGATTTCGGCTAGAACTTGAGACGTAAAGGCAGCAAACCCGATCACCCAGGTTGTCCGGAACGGCCAAACCACTGGGTTCCAAGCCGACTCTCCGGTTACCTCACCATACTCATAGGCCTCAAAGGCATAGCTATAGAGACCATAATCAAGCCACAACAAGCCGGGTAACAGCAGCACCGCATATCCGATCACATCGATCAGCGCGCGCCGCTTGGCCGACAATTGGCCGTAAATGAAATCGACTCGAATATGCGCGCCCTGTTTCAGGCAATACGCGATTCCAAACATATAACTGGAACCAGCCAGCATATAACCGAGTTCGTAGGCCCAGAAAGTAGGCGCGTTAAACAGGTGGCGGGCACCGACTTCGTAAACCATCGACAAAACCAGCGGCACCATAGTCCAGGCACCGACGTTGCCAACAATTGTCGACCCTACCTCAAGGGCCCTAATGAGGGGCTTCATGAGCAAATCTCTTCATGCAAATGGGGCGGAAATTAGAATGGGGGCACCCAAAGGTGCCCCCACCCTTCACGTATTCGAACCCAACAATTCGGTATTAGCGATACCGATGGGCGTTGGCGAACAACTTGACGTAGGCTTGCTGATGGTCCCAGACCTTGGAGAACCACTTGTTGCTGGCAGCCTGCTTGGCGGCCCACTCGGCGGTCGCCTTCGCGGCCGCGTCCTTGAACTCCTGGTCGACGTCGATGATGATGTTGCTGCCCGCCATGAACTCTTCAAAAACCGGGGCATCATCGTGCATCAGGGTCAGGACGGAATCGACGGCGGTTGCGTTACCGGCGTCCAGGATGATCTGCTTGTTGCGTGACGACAGACCTTCCCAGGTCTTCATGTTGACCGGGCAGTCCTGATGTGCAGCCGGCTGATGCAGGCCTGGCACGATGATGTACTTGGCGGCTTTATAAAAACCACCAGCCTTATTCATCGAAGGTGTGCCCCACTCGATCGCGTCAACAACCTTACGCTCGAGAGCCGGATAAACCTCGGCACCGGCAAGGATAACGGTCGAAGCGCCAAGGGTCTGGGCGATCTCGGCCCAGGCACCGGAGGTGCGGATCTTCATGCCCTTGAAGTCAGCCAAGGACTGCACTTTTTTGTGGCTGTGCAAGAAAATCTCGCGGGTCACGGCACCACATACGACGCTGGCGACGTTGAATTTTTCCGTGCGCCAGTCCATGAGCAGCTGATTTCCGCCGCCCTTGATGTACCAGAGCAGGAAGATCTCGCTCGCCGGGCTGCCGGCGAAACCGCCGAACAGAACGCCAGTGCGATCGATACCCCAGTCATAACCGGCCCAGTTATGGCCGATCTGGGCGACGCCTTTGCGGACCGTATCGGTAACTTTAAGCGCCTTGCCAAGTGTGCCACCCGGGAACACTTCGACGGTGAGCTCATTATTGGAGTTAAACGCAACGCGCTTGGCGAAACCCTTCGCCATCATCTCCAAAAGCGGCCCGCCACCCCACGGCGTCGCCATGCTCAACTTCTCAGCTGATGCCGTCTGTGGCGCAAGAGCCAAACCGGCGATCAACGCGGCACCACCAAGTGCCGCTGCAAACTGCTTCTTCATCATAATCCTCCCGATGATCGACCCATTTAGGGCCTGATTGAGACCTCGAATTGACGAGACGGTCAGAAGTGTAACGGGATTGTTATAGACTTGTCATCAGTCGCTTTTCTTACGTCGGAAATCGATGTATTTCGAATTCTCTGAACCAGGTCTAATTCATTGATTTTATGGTAAACAGATTAGCTGATGGCGGCTCCAATAACCGTCGCACTCACGGTATCAACGCAACCTTGCCAACCACCCGCCGCTCACGGATTGCAGTCAAAGCAGCGGCGAAGCGGTCCATCGGATAGGATTTCATCAACTCAACACCAAGCTTCCCCTCGTCGAATAATTCCATCATCCGCGCTTGCGCATCCGCCATGATTTCGGGGGTCTTGTCGCGATAGTCAGACCATTGAATTCCGGCCACAGCGATATTCTTGACCAAAAGATGCCCGGCCTTAATCGTCGGAATGGTGCCCGAGGTAAACCCGACCACCACCATCCGGCCGCGCCAAGCAAGCCCGCGCATACAGGCCTCAAACACATCACCACCAACCATATCGAGACAGATATCGGCGCCGTGCCCGTCAGTCGCGGCGAAAACCTCGGCCCGCACGCTCTCTCGCAGATCGTCACCGGATAGATCAATAATATGATCCGCGCCGGCCGCACGAACCGCGTCCATCTTTTCAGGCGATCCGACGCCAGCCAGGACCGTGCCCCCCATCGCCTGGACGATCTGCACCGCCGCCAAACCAACACCGCCCGAAGCGCCGGTTACCATCACCACGTCGCCGGGCCCGAACTGACCGCGGTCAAACAAGGCAAACCAAGCGGTCTGATAGACCATGCCCATCGAGGTAGCCTGCTCGAAGCTCATCTTGTCCGAGATCGCGAGGCAGGTATTTTCATCAATCGCGACATATTCAGCCCAGGCACCGTACTCCACCTGACCGATCACCCGGTCGCCCGGCTTCCACCGGTCCACACCGGGCCCAACCTTGGAAATGATACCTGCCAATTCCTTACCCGGGATGAAGGGGAGCGGCGGCTTAAATTGATAGGTACCCTCAATGACCATCATGTCCGGGTAGTTGACGCCAAATGCCTTGGCCTCGATGAGCACTTGGCCGGGCCCGGGTTCCGGAACCGGCAGTTCTACCACCTGAGCAGTCTCGACCGGCCCAAACGCCTCAACAACAACAGCCCGCATCAACCCTTGCCTTCCAGGAGGTCATTGTCTTGGCCGAGGCCAGGGTAGGATGCCGTGATGCTGGTGTCGCGCAATGCCGGTGCGAAGGGTGGCGGGATCGGCACCAAGGTATTTTTACCATCGCTGATTTCTCCAGCGAAAATCCCCCGGGCGGCGAAATGTGGATCAGCCTTGGCTTCTGCAATAGTGCGCACGACGTTCACGCAGACGTCATGCCCGTCAAAGGTTGCCATCCATTCTTCCGCCGTACGGCCGCCGAGGATTTCGGCCACTCGGTCCCGTGTCGCCATCGGATGCGGCGCATCGTCGATGAATTCCGGCTCCAATTCGATCAAGCGAGTGAAGATACTCCAAAACCGATCCTCCAACGGTGCCACAGCGAGCCAGCGTCCGCATTTCGCCTGATATACCTGATAACGGGCCGAACCGCCGGAGACCCTGCCCGAGGCGGGCGCCGGTGCCTCTTCACCAACATCTACAATTCCCGTCGCCCAGTACTCCCAGGCAAACAGATTGTCGGTCATGGAAACGTCGAGGAACGCCCCCTCGCCGGTTTTCTCCGCGACCCTAAGGGCCAACAGGATCGAGATCACGGCCGGCATGGTGCCGCCACCGATATCGGCGACCAGAGCATGCGGTACCACCGGAGCTCCGGTTCGGTCGGCCGCGAGCCCGAGCAGGCCCGTGTCGGCGACATAGTTCAGATCATGGGCCGCGAAATTCGCCTTCGGCCCCGACTGCCCGTAGCCAGTGATGGCACAGTAAATAAGCGACGAATTTACCTCGCGGAGCGCCTCATACCCGAGCCCCAACCGGTCCATGACGCCCGGGCGAAACTGTTCGAGCACGATGTCAGCACTGGCGATGAGGCGCTTCATTGCTTCGACCGAGTCCGGGTCTTTCAGATCCACTGCGACCGATCGCTTACCCCGGTTCAACAACGCGAAATTGACACTCGCATCATCGCCGAAGCGAGGGATGTTGTAGCGCGCATCCTCTCCCACTTTAGGACGTTCAACCTTAATGACCTCGGCCCCGGCTTCGGCCAGGATCAAACCTGCCATCGGCCCCGGCAACAGCGTCGAAAAGTCGACGACGCGCACTCCTTCTAGCGGTCTCATTGCTCTCTCCTCATTTGGCGCATCTTGGCGACGACGGCACGACGGGCCGGTGCATAGTGATGGTCTCCGTAAACCTCGAACAACGCCTTGCTGACGTCGTGGTGGTGTTCAAGGCCGGTGCGTTCCAGCAGTTCTATCGGCCCCTCGGGATATCCGAGCCCGAGCTTCAGGGTCAAATCCATGTCATCGGCCGTCGCCAAACCCTGATCCAGTTGTGCCAGTGCCTGGTTGTAATACGGGCGGATCAGCCGGTCCAAAATGCGCCCAGCGAAATCGCGACAGACCGTAACCGTCAGCCCAGCCGCTTCCAACACTGCCCGCGCCGCTTCGATTGCCGCATCATCGGTGTCCGGCTGGCGTACCAGTTCGATCAGGTCTGACGGCTCCCCGTCACCAAGGCGAAAACGGGCAAAGCCAAGGACGTTCGAGCCTTCCTTGCCCCGGCTCTCCCCGGTATGCACCCCAAGGCATTCCGTCCCGAGCTCGATCAAGATTGCGAGCTTGCTGGGATCCGGTCGAAAGTTCGGCCTCGCGCCGATATGGATCGCCACCGCACCATCCTCGACCGAATTATCAAGCAGAGGGTGAGAGCTGGGAAACGAGCGGCTGTCGCCACTATCGATAATGCTGTGAGTTGTCATCGCTCAGCCCCCAAACATCGCGTCGCGGCCATAATCGAAGAAGCCGCGCCCTGATTTTCGCCCCAACCGGCCGGCTGCCACCATGCGCTTCAACAAGGGCGGTGCGGCCGCCCGCGGATCGTGGGTCACGCCGTAGAATGCGTCACAAAGCAGGATTTGAGTGTCGAGCCCAACAAGATCGAGTAGTTCGCACGGGCCCATTTTATATCCAAGGCCGGTCTTAATCGCCTGGTCAATGCCGCCCGGCTCGGCAACGCCGGCCTCCACCATGCGAATGACGTCGTTGTTGAACGGCACCAGGAAGTAATTGAGCACAAAGCCCGGACTGTCCTTGGTTTGAACCGGCCGCTGCCCCAAGGCCTCACAAAACGCCCAGGCGCGGGTAAAACTCTCTGGCGAGGTGTTTAGGCCGGGAGACATCTCAACCAACTTCATGAGCTGCGCCGGCAGACAAAAGTGCATGCCCGCGACCCGATCCTCCCGGCCGCAACCGCCGGCGATCTCAGTGATGGATAGAGTTGAAGTGTTCGAGGCAAATAGCGCGTGCTCGGGACAAACCTCGTTCAACCGGGCGAACAGTGCGCGTTTGACGGCGAGGTCCTCGACCACAGCCTCGATGACCACATCGGCCGACGCCATCGCTGAAATGTCTGTCGATCTCTCAAAGCGGGCAAGCACATCAGACTTTTCGGCCTCCGCCATCTTCCCCCGCTCAACAGACTTGGCGAGGAAACTCTCGGTCTGCGCCTCGGCCCGGGTCAACGCATCGGCGTTCTCGTCGAACACAACGGTGCGGTATCCAGCGCGCGCGGCGACGATCGCAATACCCGCCCCCATCGTGCCGGAGCCGCAAACACCAACAGTTTTAATCTCAGTCATGGCTTAATCTCAGTCACGGTTTAGCCGGTCCTATCTCTCAATGAAGCTGCGCCCGATGAACTGGCGGTGGATTTGGTTGGTCCCCTCCCAGATCTGAGTGATCTTGGCATCTCGCATCAACCGCTCGACCCGGTAATCCTGACAGTAGCCGTAGCCACCATGCAGTTGCACCGCGTCGGTGGCGATGCTCATCGCAAGGTCCGAGGCGCGCATTTTCAACATCGAGGCTTCAACCCCGAAATCCTCGGCACCACCATCGACCAGACGGGCTACGTGCCAAAGCCAGGCCTCGCACATGGCCAAGTCCGTTGCCATATCCGCTAACATAAACTGGATGCCCTGGAATTCGACGATCTTGCGCCCGGATTGTTTACGCTCGTTTATATAGGCGACGGCGTCTTCGAACGCCCCGCGCGCGATACCCAACGCATGCGCCGCCACGCTCGGGCGCGAGCGATTGAGAGACGCCAGCAAGATCGCAATTCCTTCGCCCGGAGCGCCAAGCAGGTTGCGTCGTGGCACCCGGCATCCATCGAAGGAAAGCCCGGTCGTCGGCGCTGCCCGGTGTCCCATCTTGGATTCCCGCTTCCCATACCCCAGACCCGGCGTGCCTTTTTCGATAATCAATGCAGTAATCGACCCCTTATCGTCATCGATCTCGCTCCATTTGCCGAACACCAGCAGAAAATCGGCGATGTCGCCATTGGAGATGAAGGTCTTGCCGCCTTCGACGATGATATCGTCGCCGTCGGGCGTGAACTTGGTTTTCATACCAGTCGCATCCGACCCGGCTGTTGGCTCTGTGATGCAGAGCGCGCCGATGGCACCCTCTGCCAGGCGCGGCAGCACCAACTGCTTCAGGTCTTCCGAGCCAAGTTCAATGACCGGGCTCAAGGCATGGAAATTCGTCGCCCAGACGATGCCGGTCGAAGCACAAGCATTCGAGACCTCGCGCACGCAAGCGAGATAGACCGCATAGGACAACCCCGCCCCGCCATAGGCCTCCGGCACAAACATGGCGTTCATGCCAAGCGCGTTAATATCGGCCATGTTGTCGGCCGGATAAGAGCCGTCGCGGTCATGCCCCTCAGCCCGGGGCGCGATCTTGTCGGCGGCGAGCTGGCAGACAGCGTCAAACACCATCCGCTCGTGCTCCGGCAGGTTCATCGTGGCGTCGAGATGATCGAGAACTTTCATCTTATGCCCCTCGACAATCCGTCATTCCCGCGAAGGCGGGAATCCATGGTTTCGTTCTGAGGTCAGCGTGGATTCCCGCCTTCGCGGGAATGACGAATTTGGGCAATCCCCTCATTGGTCCTTAAACTCCGGTTTGCGCTTTTCGACAAACGCCGCCATGCCCTCTTGTGCATCGCCGGTATGAAAGGTGAGTGTCGAAAGGTCGGCCTCGATCTTCAAACCCTCGCGCACCGGCAGATCGGAGGCTCGGGTGATCGCCTCGCGGGCCATGGCCAGGACCGGCAAGCTGAAACCCGACACTTCGCGCATATACGCAAGCCCCTGCTCCATCGGGTTGTCGGCATCAAGTAATCGGGTCACAAGGCCAATGCGCTCCGCCTCGCTGGCATCGATGAACCGCCCGCTCAAGATCATGTCGAGCGCCCGAGCCTCACCGATGAGCCGCGGCAACCTCTGGGTCCCGCCATAGCCGGG
The DNA here is from genome assembly GCA_018699735.1 of Rhodospirillaceae bacterium. Classification (GTDB taxonomy): domain Bacteria; phylum Pseudomonadota; class Alphaproteobacteria; order Thalassobaculales; family Thalassobaculaceae; genus JABIRP01. Next base: position 22,314 of record JABIRP010000212.1, read on the forward strand.
GATCAGCCCGAGCTTGATTTCCGGCAGCCCCATTCGCGCGTTGGGTGTCGCTGCGCGCAGGGTACAGGCCATCGCCAGTTCAAGTCCGCCGCCAAAAGCAAATCCGTTGATCAGCGCCAAAGACGGCACAGCGAGTTCCGCCAGCTTATCAAACGCGCGTTGCCCAGACACAGTCGCGCGTTTCTGGGTTGCCGGATCCAACCCCATCAACTCGGTGATGTCGGCACCGGCGCAAAACGCCTTCTCGCCAGCTCCCGTGATGATCAGGCCGCGAATATCCGCCATCGCCGCGACCTCATCTAACGCGCTCGCAATATCGGCGACCAGTTGAAAACTCAGCGCATTCAGGGCCTCCGGCCGATTGATCGTTAGAACTGCGAATTCCTCGCGGCGCGAAAGCTCGATCGTCATTAATTAGCCCTCTGGTATTGGTTCCACGAAACGACATGGCGCCGGGGCAATCCGCCCGGACTTGGCCCATTCCACCAACTCGCGTTTCAAGATCTTACCGCTTGGGGTGAGCGGGAACTCACCCATAACCAGGAAGTACTCCGGCATATCGTACTTGGAAAGCCCCACCGCGTGCAGGTGCGTCAATACGACCTCCGCTTCCGGCAGGAACGAGCCCTCGGCCAGGATCGCGAGGCATACCCGCTCCCCAAGCCGCTCATCGGCCACAGAAAAGGCAGCCGCCTTGGCAATTCCAGCGTGTTTGATCGCCAGATCCTCGATACGAGCCGGGTATATGTTATGCCCACCGCGAATGATCATGTCTTTCAAGCGCCCGGCGATCGTCAGATTGCCGGCATCGTCGAGCGCACCGAGGTCGCCTGAAAGAAACCAGCCGTCTCGGTTGAAGGAGCGTTCGGTAGCCTTCTGATTGTCGAAATAGCCGAGCATCAGCGCCCCACCCTTACCGCCGATTTGTCCAACCGTGCCGGCAGGAACCTCTTGGTCCGGGTTTTCCTTGTCGAAGATCCGAACTTGGTAGGCTTTTCCGCCGGTGCCGCAAGTTGCACAGATCGTCGCGGCGTCGTCATCTGGGTGGGTGTATTGATGCGAGGAGTTCTCGCTCATGCCATAAATATTCTGCGGCTTGATCCCTTGGACCAGGAAAGCCTCGGCAACCGCCGGCGGGATCGGCGCACCAGCCATATAAAACAACTTCACCCGCCCTAATTTGGTAATTTTACGGGCTTTCTGTTCGGCCAGAATGTCCATCGCATGGGTCGGCACGCCCATGACATAGCTTGCCCCGGTCTCAACCATCCAGTCGAGCCGGCTCATGCCCTCAGGCGGATCATCGATAATGAACTCCATCCCGGCGACCATTGCCTGACCGACGGCCACCCAAGCGATATGGTGGCTCAAAGGTGACAGTGAAAGCAGGACAGTACCGCTGTCGTGATGCCAATCGGCAACGAGATCACGACAATTGGCGAGTAAGGTGTTGTGCGCGTGCATCACTCCTTTGGGAGCGCCCGTCGTACCGGATGTAAAGGCGAGATAGCAGACACTATCCGCGTTCCGGTTTACCGGCGCCAAATCACGCGCCATGCGGCTCGGGCCCGGCATGTCTTCCCCTGTGTCATGACCCGATGGCAGGCGATAGACCTTGCGCAAGCTCTCGCGCGCTTTCAATGGGGCGAAAGGGTCGTTGCGGGCCACGTCGACGCCGTAACCTTCCTCGACCAGGATCGCGGCGGCGTCCAGCCGGTCAACCAGGGTCAGCACTTCCTCGACCGTGTAGTTTCGGTGCAGCGACGGGTTGCAGACATAGCCATTTCTGGCGCAGGCCAGGAACGCGACCAGCGCTTCCATGCGATTGCCCATCCAGAGCGAAACCCGCTCGCCCTCGCGCACCCCCGCTTCATGGAGATCATCCGCAGTCGCATCAACCCAGCGTTTCAACTCGGCCCAGGTCAGCCGCCGGGCACCGTCGCGCGCCGCCCAATCATTTGGCCTGGAAGCGGCGTGCCTGGCCATCAGGGTATAGAACGTGTCCGGCCGCCAAACACCGCTCTCGTAGTAGGCCCGCGCTGTTGCCGGGTCGTGTAGGGTCAAAAGCCGGTTCATATCACCTTAACCTCAACCCTAATGCCCGAACTTATCACTGTCCGGGCGGCGGCGATCGCGGAAGGCAGCACCCAGTTCTTTGGATTCCTCCGTGTCGAGAGATTGGCGCAACAGCAGGTCATGCGCCATGCGGCCAAGGCCTGAGACACCGCCATGACGGGCATTGAAAGCGCCCTTGATCGAGGCCAATGCGAAGGCGCCACGTTCGGCAACCTCCAGCGCATACTCCTTGGTCTTATCGGCCAGCTGGTCGTCCGGAACGACACGATTGATCATGCCCATCTCTTGCGCTTCCTTGGCGGAGATTTTCGGGTTGGTGTACCAGATGTCTTTCGCCCGTTTCTTGCCGACCAGATCTTCCAAATACCAGGTGCCGTAACCGGCGTCGAACGACCCCATCATCGGGCCGACCTGTCTGAATATGGCGCTCTCTTTGGCGATGGTGAGATCGCAGACCACTTGCAGCACATTCCCGCCACCGACAGCGAAACCATTGACACTGGCAATCACCGGCTTCTGCAAGCGGTCGATAGCCTCATACATCTCCAAGGTCGGCAGAACACCGGCGTAAAGCTTGGTGTCCTCCATGCCGTCCTTACGACCGCCGATACAGAAGAACCTGTCGCCGGCTCCGGTCAATACCAGGACTCGGGTACGGGTCTCGCGACGGATCTCGTTAATGCAATCGCGAACCTCATGGCACATAGTCTCGGTGAACATGTTGCCGTCATCCGGTCGGTTCAACGTGATGGTTCCAATCGGCCCGTCTTCGGCGTAGAGGATGGTCTCGTAGGTCAACGTCTTCTCCTGGTTATCCCAACACTCCGCGATCTCGCAAACTCGCGATATCGTCAGCGCTTTTACCCAATATAGTCTGCAACACATCATCCGTATCGGCACTCAGATCCGGCGGGGCTGAGCGCGGCGAATTAGCCTCACCATCGACCAAAATACCGGTTCCGACCTGGGGTGCATCGGGCTTACCATCCCGCGCCATGGCATAGAGAAAACCCCGTTCCAACAGGGTCTCATCCTCGGCCACCTGATCCAACCGGTTGATCGGACCCGCTGGCACCCGATGTTCGGCGAAGATGTCCAGCCATTCGGCGCGTGACCGCTGGCTCAGAACGCCCTGGATTTCACCGACAATCTCCGCACGTTGCTGACGGCGCAGCGGATTTGTGGCCCGGCTCTCATCCTCCGCCTTGTCAGGCAAGCCAGCGGCGATCCAGAAGCGTTTCCAGATCGCGTCGTTGCCCAGACCCAACGTGATCGGTTCGTCGGCTGTATCAAAGGTTTGATACACTGCGATCACGCTTTCCCGCCCCCCGGCACGCCGCGCCAACTCGCCGGACCCAAGATAGCTGATCAGGCGAGATGACATAAAGCGGGTCATGGATTCGATCATCGAAATATCCAGTGTCCTGCCCTTGCCAGTCCGCTGACGCTCGAACAACGCGGCGATGATCGCGGTGGTGAGGTCCATGCCGGTCAACAGGTCGCCAGCCGGGGTGCCAACCTTTTGCGGCTCTCGATCCGCCTCGCCGGTCAAATCCATGACACCGCTATATCCCTCGGCAATCAGATCGTAAGCGACCCAGTCCTTACGGCGCCCGCTGGTGCCAAATCCGGTCAGGGACGCATGGATGATATCGGGCCGGATCGAACGCACCGTCGCCGCATCGGTTCCGAGCTTTTCCTGTACTCGCGACACCTGATTTGTGACCAACACGTCCGAGGCAGAGATCAATTCGGCTAACAGTGCACAGCCCTCCTCGCCGGTATAATCGAGGGCGATTGAGCGTTTGTTGCGGTTGACTGAGAGAAACCAGAGCGACTCTCCATCCAGGAACGGCGGGCCCCACAGCCGGCTGTCATCACCATGTCCAATCCGCTCGATCTTGATCACCTCGGCGCCATAGTCGGCTAGCGCCAGCGTCGCGTACGGCCCGGCAATCGAGGTCGTCAGGTCGAGAACCCGAATTCCATCCAGCATTGCGAAGGGGGCCCCGCCAGGCGGTGGTGGCAGGTCGTCGGTCGGGATCACGATCGGTTCTCCATGCCAAAGACGAAGTCATAGTATCCAGTCGCGATCTCGGTCGCACCGCGTTCGGCAAGCGCACGGTCCGGCAGCAGGTCAGTCACCGCCGGTCGCAGCCAGTCCATGCCGATGCTCTCGACACAGATCGTCCAAGGCGCCCAGGCGTTGCCTCCAGCCGCATCCCGCATCTTCGCCTCTTTGGTCTTCGGCTTGCTTTGCTCTTCGTCACCCTCGAGCAGCAAGACCCGGCAGATCCCCGACCGCTCGGCCAGTGCCGGTAAAGCCTCACCTTCCAACCAGTCGACCAAGCCATCGCCGGAGGCATATCGAATCGTAGTAATGGCGCCGCCATATTGGTTGCCAAGCTCCAGTCGCACATCGAAAACCGAGCGCGCGAAATTGCGAAAATGCGGCATGATCTTAGTGGTCCATTCGGTCGGCACGTCAAGACGCTCGCGGTAGGCCTCGCTGGCAAACACGTCTTTCGACGCCCCTTCGTAGAGGGCCAGATACTTTTTCGGCCCGCCATCGGGAGCGGTATAGCGTCGGCCAGAGCGAAACCCCGGCAGGGTTACGCGTTCCGGGACGTGCTCGCGAAAATACCAATCGGCGAACTCGGCCTCCACCTCCGGCGTTATGTCCAACCACGCCGCCATCATCGCGCCTGCCATGGGGTATTCTCCTCTTTCATGCGAACAAAATTCCTCAACAACACGCATGCAACACCAGACAGCCCACGGAGTTCAATATCCAAACGCAAAGTGTCGCAGCTACTTTAGCCGAGCCTTCAAGGCGCGCTATGGTGTTTTCCCAGACATCTACCGGCGAAAGGACGCCCAAGCATGACCCGAATTCTTATGATCCAAGGCGCCAATATGGAATGGCTCGGCAAGCGCCAGCCCGAATTCTACGGCACAACAACCGCCGATGAAGTTGACGCCATGATGCGCGCGCAAGCCGCCGAGCGTGGAATCGAACTTGAAATTCTCTATACCAACATCGAGGGCGAAGCGATCACCCGCATCTATCAGGCGGTAAGAGACGGATATGACGGGTTGTTAATGAACCCAGCCGGTTTCTCACACGGCGGGTTCGCCCTGCGCGACTGTATTCTTGGATGCCTCATTCCATACGTTGAAGTGCATATCTCCAACCAGTCCGCCAGGGGCATCAACTGCGTGATGTCAAAGACCGCCGACGGTGTGATCTATGGCTTCGGCGTCAAGGGTTACCGATTTGGCCTGGATGCACTGCTGGAGACCGTTGCCGAACGCAAGGCGAATGGCAGTTGGCCGGCTACTTGAAAACTGGCTGCTTGAAGGCTTGGAGCGCGTTGCGGCGTTAGATCAGTCGAAATCTCCGGCGGCGCGGTCTCGTTATTTGATACGTCCTGAATCATTTAACAGCGCCGCCACCTCTTCCGCCGGCGGGATTGGGGTTACCGCACCGTGCCCCGTCGTCGTCAGTGCGGCGGCGGCGTTGGCGTAGCGACCGGCGGTAAAAGGATCATCCCCAGCAGCGAGCCGGGCGAGGAAAGCACCGTCAAAAGTATCCCCCGCCCCCGATGGGTCAACGACCGTTACCGCATGGGGTGCGAACCGCTCTCGCCGCTCGGGCGTCGCGATCAACGCCCCTTCAGCGCCCATGGTGAGCGCTACGATGCCAGGACCGCGTTCGAGGTAGAAATCCACCAGCGCGTCAACATCTTCAAGCCCGGTAAGAGCGCGGGCATCCTCGATACTGGGCGCCACGATATCGGCCTTGGCGACCGCGCTATGGATAACGTCTCGGGCCACGTCCAGTTCCCAGAGCGCCAAACGCAAGTTGGTGTCGTAACAGACGGTGCCACCGGCCGCATTCACGATCTCGATCGCCTTGAACACCGCATCACGCGGCCCGTCACCAACAGCCTGGCTGATCGCCGACACGTGGAGAAACCTGGCATCGGAGAGAACACTTTCCGGCAAGTCTTGCGGAGCATAGCGGCTCGCGGCTGAGCTCTTGCGGTAGTAGGTGAAAGCGCGTTGCCCATCGGCATCCGGGCGAATGAAATAGATGCCTGTCGGCGCATTCGGATCGCGTTTGACATAAGAGCTATCGACGCCCTCGGCCGCCCAGAAGCACATCAGGTCATCACCGAACGCATCCTGCCCAAGCGAAGTCAAATACCCGACAGAGGCCCCCTGGCGAGCTGCGGCCACCATCGCGTTCGAAGTATCGCCGCCAATTCCCGGCAGATAGACGTCCTGCCCTGCCGCGTCTTTGGCCAGTGCGAATTCGATCATTGGCTCACCGATGGCGACGATATCCGGCGTGTTGGTTTCGGTCACTGCGGCCACTCCCCGGGCAATCGATTGAAGACGGTTGAAAACTCCTACCGCAAGCGGGGGTCGACTTGCTACAGTCACGTCAAATCTTCCGGCCCCAAGTTGACCTTTGGGCCACCCCCAAATGGAGCACGAACCGATGAGCGATACCGCCGTCACGCCCAAGGACTTGGAAACGCTGAGGCAATGGGACACACCGACGATCTGCAACGCCCTTGAAGTCACCAATCCGGAGCGCCGGGCGATGGGGTTCACGATCGAGCATCTGCAAGTTCTCGACCCATCCCTGAAGCCGATCGTCGGTTACGCGCGGACCGCGATGTATCGTTCATTCACGGCGTCGGCGGAAGACCCGGCCAAAGTGAAAGCCAGACGCGCCGCATACTATGAATACGTCGCGGCCGACCCCGGCCCCACCGTCAGCATCATCCAGGACCTTGATCCGAACCCAGGCTTTGGCGCCTTTTGGGGTGAAGTGAACACCGCCATCCACAAAGGTCTTGGCTGCCTCGGCTGCGTGACCAACGGGTCGTTCCGCGATCTTCCCGACTGTGCACCGGGCTTTCAGATCCTTGGCGGCAAGGTCGGCCCCAGCCACGCGAACGGTCACATCGTCGACTTCGGGTCGGAGGTCAACATTGTCGGCATGGCGGTCAATCATGGTGACATCATCCACGCCGATTGCCATGGCGCGGTGGTCGTCCCTCTCGATGCGGTCAAGAAGATCCCGGCTGCCGTCGATCTGCTGGTTCGCCGCGAGGCGGTGATCCTGGAGGTCGCACGGGCCGATGACTTCAATATCGACAAGTTGAAAAAAGCGATGGCGGATTCCGCCGAAATCCACTGAGTGGCGGAGAGCACACAAATGACGAAGAAGAAGGTTCTAGTAATCCAGCCGCTGCATCCGGACGGGATGGCGGTTCTCGAGGCCAGAGACGACATCGAAATCAAGGTCATCACTGAGTACGACGAAGAAACGCTGGTGCGAGAGGTCGCCGACGTGCACGGCATGACCGTGCGTGTGGCCAAGATCACACGCCGGGTGATAGAGGCGGCACCAAACCTGGAAGTTGTCGCCCGACACGGCGTCGGCTACGACGCGGTCGATCAGGCGGCCTTGAACGAGCGCGGCATCCCGCTCACCGTGACGCCGCGGGCCAATGCGGTTTCCGTCGCCGAGCACGCTTTTGCATTCATGCTGGCACTGGGTAATCGGTTTGTCGCTCTCGACCGTGAGATGCGGACCGGTAACTGGATGGCGCGCTCGGACCATGTCGCCATCGACCTGGAAGACAAGAACCTGCTGATCATCGGCTTCGGCCGCATTGGCACCCGGGTCGCCAAGCGCGCGCGTGCCTTCGATATGAAAGTCCATGTCTATGACCCTTACGTGCAGGCGAACGTGATCGAGGCCGCCGGCTGCGTGAACGTGACCGACCTGAGTGAGGCTCTGCCCGACATGGATGTCGTCACGCTGCACTGCCCGAAGAGCGAAGAAACGACAAACATTATTTCAGCTGCCGAACTGTCCGCGATGAAGAGTTCCGCCATGCTGATCAACTGCGCGCGCGGCGGGTTGATCAACGAGGAAGACCTCTACCGGGCCCTCAGCGATGGCGAAATAGCTGAAGCCGGGTTGGACGTTTTCGCGGTTGAGCCGGCGACCGCCGACAATCCGTTGTTTGAACTCGACAACGTGATGGTTTCTCCGCATACCGCAGGAAATTCGATCGAGGCGCTTCGCCGTATGGGCATGGACAGTGCGCAATGCGTGCTCGATGCCTTCGACGGCAAACTCACCCAAGACGTGGTCATCAACACTCAAGTTCTGAAAGCTTAAGAGGTAGAGACAATGAAGAACCGACTTCGCGAGACCTGGGCCGCCGGTAAACCGGCCGTCAACGGCTGGCTTTCCGTGCCAAGCACCGTCACCGCCGAAATCAGCGGCATGGCTGACTTCGACTCGCTGCTGATCGATGTGCAGCATGGATTGGTCGACTACCAGATGGCTCTGACCATGATGCAGGCGCTTTCCGGCAGTGATGCGACACCGCTCGCCCGGGTGCCCTGGAACGAGCCTGGCATTATCATGAAATTGCTCGACGCGGGCGCTCTCGGTATCGTCTGCCCGATGATCAATACCCGGGCCGATGCCGAGAAGTTCGTCGGCGCCTGTACTTACGCGCCGGACGGCTATCGTAGTTCCGGGCCAACCCGAGCCGGGATGATCCACGCGGATTATCACAACCAGGCCAATGCCAACATCGTTTCCATGGCCATGGTTGAAACCGTCGAAGCCTTGGAAAACGTGGACGAAATCGCCACAACCCCCGGCTTGACCGGCATCTATGTCGGCCCGAGCGACCTGGCAATTTCGATGGGTTTTCAACCGGGCCTCGATCGCAAAGAGCCGGAAATGGTCGCCGCAATCGATAAGATCCTGAGTGCCTGTAAGAATGCCAAGATTGTTCCAGGCCTGCATTGCATGACACCGGCCTATGCCAAGCAAATGTTTGCCAATGGCTTTCGCTTTGCCACGCTGGCATCAGACGTACGAATTTTCACCGCCGGCGTTAATGCAATTGTTGCTGAGGCGCGGAGCTAAAGCGCATTCGGTCGTTATGATGTCCGCTCCCCGGAAGTTGCGTCGCGGCTATCCGGGGCCTCGAAGGGCCGGCACCACGACGATTGATCGAGGTCCCGGCTCTCCCGATGGTCGGCCGGGAAGCGGCGAAAAAAATTTACTGGGAGAACACGTTAAATGAGTTCCGTTAGACACGAGGGCGGCGAAGCATTCGTCGCCGCCGACGCTATGCAACGATTGGCAACCGCCACGTTCGAGAAGGCCGGTTGCTCGACGGCAGAGGCTGAACGCATCGCCACCCGCCTCTCCGGCGCCAATCTGCGTGGCCACGACAGCCACGGCGTTATACGGATCCCGCGCTACGTGCAGTGGATTGTCGAGGGCAAACAACTCCCCGACCAGACCATCACGCTTGAGAGCGAAAACGAGGTGATGGCGATCGTCGACGGCAATTTCGGCTTTGGCCAGACCGTTGGCGAGCAAGCCGTTGACCTCGGCATCAAGAAGGCCAAGAACCACGGCATCGCGGTTGTCGGGCTGAAGAACGCTGGCCATCTTGGGCGTATAGGCGACTGGGCCGAGCGCGCGGCGGCAGCCGGTCTTGTCTCCATCCACATGGTCAACGTGCGCGGCAGCCTGATCGTTGCCCCGTTCGGCGGTATCGACCGGCGCGGCAGCACGTCTCCGTTTTGTGCCGGCATCCCCTTGCCAGGCGAAACACCAATCATTCTCGACATGGCGACGTCGACCGTAGCCGAGGGCAAGGCGTTGGTAGCGCTCAGGGGCGGCAAGCCCTTGCCGGAGGGCTCATTGGTAACTGGAGACGGTGAGTTGACCGCCGACCCGCGCCCGCTTTATGGCGACGAAGAGCCAGGCGCCTATCCGGACCCGAACAAGGGCCCCGGCGCGCTCACCACCTTCGGATTGCACAAGGGCTCGGGCCTAAATTTCCTGATGGAGATGATGGCGGGCGCCCTTACCGGCTCCGGCACAGCGGGTGCTCTCGGCGAGGATACGCGCCGATTCTGTAACGGAATGCTGTCAATCTACATGGATCCGGCAACATTCCACGCTGACGATTATTTCGCGGCGGAGGTCAAATCCTACGTCGAATTCGTCAAGAGCTCTCGACCGACCGAAGCCGGTGGCGAGGTTCTGGTGCCGGGCGAGAAAGAGCAACACATGATGGCCAAGCGCACCAAATCCGGCCTACCACTTTCGGAGGAGACCTGGGGCGATATCGTCGAAGCCGCACGAGCAGTCGGCCATTCCGAGGCGGAGATTGAGGCCCTGCTTGGAGCGAAACCCTAGAGTATTCCCGTATATCCAATACGCGTAAGTGCGAATTGAGGAAGGATCGGCGCACGTCCAAACTAATCGAATGGAAACGACACTCCGATCGAAGCAGGATTTGTCTGTGGTAAACCCGCCGGCCAGTCCTGCCGATTCGCAACACACGTTCGATACACCGGACACTCGGGAGTTCCTGGGGTATTGGAACTCGCTTCCAAAGTTTGGCCTGATCCCGTCACGCCGGGATTTCGATCCAGCCGAAGTCAAACACCTGCTTCCGAAGATTGTGATCCACCAAGTGATCTCTGCCGAAATGGTGAAGGTTCGCTTGGCGGGAACGGAGGTCGTGTTCGGCTATGGCAGAGATATCACGGGCGAAAACTACTTGGATTTTGTTGCCCCCGAGCGGCGCGCGCAAGCGTTTCGATCAATCGAATTGCTTCACACCCAACCATGCGGCATGAAAGTGCGCCTGATAAAAACCCGGCGCTCTGGCGTGGCATTTCTCAATGAGACCGTGGCATTGCCGATGCGCAACGACGCCGGGGTGGCAAACCTCGTCTATTATGTCTCCGCCGATGTCTTCACTCCGCACCTCACCGACGCCACCACCGATCATCTTGAGCGGATCGGTGTCGATCATCGGGCCTTCATCGATATCGGAGCGGGGATCCCGGACTTTCCGTGTTGACGAGATCGAAAGCGAAAAACCCCGCCGAAACGGGGTCTTTTAATTCATCTTTCCAAGCCTAAGCCCAAACCCAAACACAGGCCTAATCGCGCTTAGAGTTGATCTTTCACCTTAAGCACTTGGCGACCGCGATACATTCCGGTCTTCAGATCAATGTGGTGCGGACGGTGCAACTCGCCAGTATCGGGGCTCTCAACATAAGTGTCGGAGCGCAACCGGTCGTGCCCACGGCGCATGCCTCGCTTGGAGGGGGTGGTTTTTCTCTTCGGTACGGCCATAACTCTTGTTCCTCGCGTTCGGCCCTGCTAGGGGATCAATTCCGCCGGTGCAGCGCGCGCGTGACTGTTCGGGGCGGTTTATTAGTGTCTTTTCCGACGCGTGGCAAGCGAAACCTGGGTCCAAAACCATGCCCGTTTTAACAGAATTGGCGCCACGCCCAGTCTTTCTCATCAATGGGATGCATAAGACTGGAACAACGTGGTTACAACGCATTCTCGATGCCCATCCAGACATGCAGTGCCGAGCCGAGGACCAGTTCGTCAAGATCTCCGACCCCCTCATGAAATTATTTCATGACTATAACCAAATCATCTATGTCGCAGATGCCGAACGAGACGCCCAAGGCACAACTGCTTTCGATCGCGAGGATGCCTATTCGACTTATTTTTTCATGGTTCGACTGGCCCTCGCAAAGGCACCGCCAAGTCTCGGTTGGTCCGGCATCAAGGACAACCTTATAAACCCAGACTCCTTCCTACAATTCATTCCCAATGCACGGGTCGTACACATCCTTCGAGACCCCCGGGACCTGGTGGTTTCGTCCTGGGCCTCGGATCGGCGATTGACTGGTGAGGCAGGTAATGAATGGACGCATCCGCACGATGAACACATCGCTGATGTTTTCAGACTTTGGTCCAAATTCGCATCCGCTGTGCTGGCACGCGTCAAATCGGATAAAGACCGGGTGCGATTTGTCCGTTACGAAGATCTATATCAAGATTTTTATGCAACGGTTTCCGCACTCTACGCCTTTTTTGGTGTCGATAACGATGCGCAAACAGTCGCCGATGTTCGCACGGAAACCGACTTTTCCCGCCTCTCCAAAGGGCGGAAGCCCGGCGAGGAAGACCCGAACAGCTTTTTCCGAAAAGGCATTGCCGGTGATTGGGTAAATGCATTGGATCCCGCAAGCATCGCTGGCCATGTAGATGAGCACGGCGATCTGATGCGGAACTGTGGCTACCTTAAGTAACTTAGGTCGCCCCTATTCGAACTCGATGATCGGTTGATCGACGGCAAGGCTTGAACCTGCCGATGCGTGAATTTTGGCGACAGTGCCATCCCGTTCGGCGCGCATGACGTTTTCCATCTTCATCGCCTCGACCACTGCCAATTCCTGACCCGCTTTGATCGGCTCGCCCTCGCCAACAGCAACGGAAACCAGCAAACCTGGCATCGGCGAGAGCAGGAAGCGGGACATGTCCGGCGCCTCCTTGATGGGCATCTTCGCCAGCATCTCGGAAAATCGCGGCGGCGAGACCAGCAGTTTCATTCGGCAACCGCCGTGAGAGACAGCGTACCGGATCCCGTCACGCTCAATCTGTATCGTGACGCTTTCACCGTTGATTGTTCCATCAAACAGCCATTCGGTCGCCTCAATCCGCCCACGAATTTCGTAGCGAGAGCCATTGATCGATACATCATAACCATCACCATCGAGGACCGAAGAAACTTCCGCTTGATGGGTCTCGTCGTTTTCTCGCAGGATAAATTTAGCCGCCACCTGCAAGGGTCGAGCCTTGCTCATCGCCGCCGAGCCGATCATGGCACCGCGCTCACCACTGCGGCGCTCATGCGCAACCGCCAGAGCCCGCATGGCATTCCTGCGATCGATCGGAAGATCAGCCCCTTTGAAACCGTCGGTAAACTCGGTTTCGATGAAATCGGTTGAGAGACGGCCTTCGATGAAACGTGGGTGCGCCATAACCGCCGAAAGAAACGCCACATTGTGCCCCACACCCTTGATGCGGTAGCGATCAAGCGCGTCGCTCATTGCGGCAATCGCCGACAGTCGGTCCTCGCCATAGGTCACCAGTTTGGCGATCATGGGATCATAGAACATCGAGATCTCGGCACCTTCGTAGACACCCGTGTCGACCCGGACGGTATCACTCTGCTGTGGCTCGTTCAGACGGATCAGACGCCCGGTGGACGGCAGGAAATTGCGCTCCGGGTCTTCGGCATAGACCCGGGACTCCATCGCCCAGCCGGTCAACGTCACATCATCCTGACCCAAGCTCAGGCTCTCACCGGCGGCAACCCGGATCATCTGCTCAACCAGATCCAATCCGGTCACAAGCTCGGTTACCGGATGCTCGACCTGCAGACGGGTATTCATTTCCAGGAAATAGAAATTTCGGTCTCGATCAACGATGAATTCAACTGTGCCGGCCGAGCGATAGTCCACCGCCTTGGCAAGAGCCACCGCCTGTTCGCCCATCGATTTGCGGGTCGCCTCGTCCATGAACGGGCTCGGCGCTTCCTCAATCACCTTCTGGTGGCGTCGCTGGATCGAACATTCACGCTCACCGAGATAGATCGTATTGCCTTGGGCATCCGCCAAGACCTGGATCTCAATGTGTCTCGGTTCCTCGATAAATTTCTCAATGAAAACCCGATCGTCACCGAAACTTGAGCGCGCTTCGTTCATCGCCGAGCGGAAGCCCTCGCGGGCCTCATCGTCGCTTCGCGCCACCCGCATGCCCTTACCGCCGCCACCAGCCGACGCCTTGATCATGATCGGATAACCGATATCGGCCGCGACCTTCAGAACCTCCGCTTCATCCTCCAGCACGCCGAGATATCCCGGCACCGTGCTGACTCCCGCCTCATGGGCGAGTTTCTTGGATTCGATCTTATCGCCCATCGCCGCGATGGCGCGCTGACCCGGCCCGATGAAAGCGACACCCTCCGCCTCCAACGCTTTGGCAAAGGCTTGGTTCTCCGAGAGGAAGCCGTAACCTGGATGCACCGCCTCGGCCCCAGTCTCGCGAATGGCGGCCAGGATGTTGTCGATGACGAGATAGCTTTCGGCCGAAGCGGCGGGGCCGATTGCGATTGCCTCGTCCGCCATGCGCACATGCAGCGCGTCGGCATCCGCTTCAGAGTAAACTGCGACTGTGGCAATGCCCATGCGTTTTGCGGTTCGCATCACGCGGCAGGCGATTTCGCCTCTATTGGCGATAAGGATCTTCTTGAACATTCCGAAAATTAGCCGAGGCCAAGACCTCCGGCAACACTTCCCTCATACGCCTCACCCGTGCTATCGCCAGGCCATGACCGACGCCCGCCCTAAAACCCGCTCCGAGAGCTTACCCGCCGCCGCCATGGCGGTCTCTGCCATCCTCTGGGGGCTGTGGTGGATGCCGTTGCGGTGGTTGGCGAGCTTTGGCCTGGACGGGCCGACAATGAACGCGGCTCTCTACGGCGTTCTAATGCTGGTTCTGCTACCGCTCGTATGGCACCGCCGTCGGGCATTGCGAGCGAACGGGGCCGGGTTGCTGATAACCGGGGCCGTCTTCGCGATTGCCATTACCTCGTGGAATACCGGGATCGTCATCGGTGAGGTGGTGCGGGTGACGTTGCTGTTCTATCTGGCTCCGGTGTGGGCTAGCCTCGTCGGCCATTTCTTTCTCGGCCAACGTCTGACACCCGTCCGAATTGCCGCGATCGCAATCGGTCTTGGCGGTGCAGCCATTCTGCTTGGCGGCGGGACCAGTTTACCGGTACCGAGCAGTGCTGGAGAGTGGCTCGGCCTTCTGGGCGGCGTGTTCTTCGCACTCTCGCTTGTCGCCGCACATCGCCTACCCGAGCCAACGGCCAACGACTACACCATCGTGACCACGCTTTGCGCGGCCGTCCTCACCTTCGCTGTCTTGCCGTTTTTTGGCGAGCCAGAGGCCCTTGCGATGAATTGGGAGGTGCTCCGCGCTACCGCACTGGTCGCCGTTTTCGGGCTCTTGCCGATTACCTGGATCTTCTTCTGGGGCTGTCGCGCGATCGAGCCAGGCCGCGCCAGCCTCATCCTCCTCTTGGAAGTCGCGGTTACAGCAATTTCAGCCGCTCTCCTGGCGGGAGAGCCGTTTGGTTGGCCGGAAGCCATCGGCTGTTTGATGATTGCCGGCGCCGGCGCGCTCGAGGGATTGCTAGCGTTGATCCGGAGAGCCAGTCTCAAGAGTGCTAGCCATCAAGCCGGCCCCGTGGATTGATGGCACGAGCCCCCCGGCGCAATTCAAAGTGCAATTGCGGGCGATCAACGCTTCCGGTTGAGCCGATAGTGGCAATCGCCTGACCGCGTTTCACGGTTTGGCCACGCTCAACTAATAACCGGCTGGCATGCGCATAGGCCGTGGTCCATCCGCCCTGGTGCTTAATCAGCAATAAGTTTCCAAAGGCTCGCAATTCGTCACCGGCATAGGCTACGATACCGTTCTCTGCTGCCAAAATGGTTGTTCCGCGGGGTGCCGCGATATTGATACCGTCGTTGTGCAGGCCACCCTTGCGTGGCCCAAACCCTGAGATCATGCGTCCGCGAACCGGCCAAAGAAATTTCCGCCCAGAACGAGCCGGCGGACTTGCCAGACGGACCGAACGCGGTTTGGTCGACCGAGGTTTAGCGGCCCTCGGTTTTGAAGGTGACACCAATTGGCCCGCAACGGGTCGGGGTTGCGGTAGTGGCGGCGCGCCAACCCCGCTAGAGCTGCCGGGGGGCGCACTTGTCGTCGTGGCAATAGGCTGCACCGTTCTAACGCCGGTTCTCCCGGGTATCCGCAGCACCTTACCGGCGCGGATCTGATATGGCGGCAACAACCGGTTCAAGCGCACCAAGGCGCTCATATCGACCTGATAGCGTCTGGAGATCGAGTAAATCGTGTCGCCCTGACGAACCACGTGATCAGCCGGTGGCGGCAATCGCAACGCGCGGCCAATCGTCAGCGTGTAGGGCGGCAACAGCTGGTTCACCTCGATCAGCTCTCGCACCGCCACACCATAACGCCGGGCAATGGCATAGACCGTGTCTCCCGGCGCCGCCTGGACCTGACCGCTATCAGGGATCGGCAGAACCCGTGATACCGCCACTGGGCGCGGTGGTGCGTTGGTCAGACGAGGCTGTAAGGGTGACGAACAGGCTGAGAGTAGTAACGCCGCCAGCAAGCCCATGGTACAGACCATGAGCGTTCCTGATCGACGATTTGCTTGGTTAAGGCGCATGGATCGGGAGTTTATTGCCAGGTTAGGTCTCTCACAATACCGATGAACCTATGCCCCGCTACCGCCCTCACTCGGCGGCAGTCCTTCAACCAGTGGCACAAAGCGAACCGACAGCAATCGCTCTTCCTCAAACGAATCGCCCCGACGCGTAACCCGCAAGATGGTTTGGGTTTCGTCCTTCGGCCCGACCGGAATGACCAGAATGCCCCCCTCGCCAAGCTGATCGTTCAGGTCGTCTGGTACGCTGGCGGCAGCGGCCGTGACAATAATCCGGTCGAACGGCGCCTGTTCGGGCCACCCCATCCAGCCATCGCCGTGACGGGTGACGACGGTGTGCAGGTCAAGCTCGGAGAAGCGGCGCTGGGCAACCTCCATTAGGTCACGATGCCGCTCCACCGTGTAGACCCTACGGCAAAGCCC
>JABIRP010000213.1 GCA_018699735.1 Rhodospirillaceae bacterium
CAAGTGGCGGCGGCGGTGGCGGGCATAGCGTAGACATCAAAGCCTAATCGATAAATCTCATCTCGCGGGCGTGACCGGATCTCCGGAGTGGCGGGAGTTTGTTTGCGCTCGCGGTGAGAATCTTTTCTAAATCCCAACTAAGCGGCTCGTCATCGACTGGCCGAGCCCTTATTCCGTTCCGGTAGACCCAAAACCCCCGCTGCCCCTGGTACTGTCGGGCAAGCTTGTGACCTCGTGCCAGTTCGCCCGGGTGACCGGAGCGATCACCATCTGAGCGATCCGCATACCGCGTTCGATTGTGAACGGTTCGGCGCCGTGATTGATCAGGATGACCCCGATCTCTCCGCGATAATCGGCGTCGATGGTGCCGGGCGCATTGACCAATGCAATCCCATGTTTCAAAGCCAGGCCGGAGCGCGGCCGAACCTGCGCTTCGTGTCCTTCCGGCAAGGCGATGGCGAGACCGGTCGGAACCAGGATGCGTTCTCCAGGATCAACGATCAAATCAGTCTCGACGGCGGCGAGCAAATCCATACCAGCGCTGTGCTCGGTCTGATATTCCGGCAATGGGAGATCCGTCGCATGCGCCAGGCGCGTGATCGCAACCGCGACAGAGGTCATTTTGTTTCCGTATCGGAGAAATGTTCGGCAATGCGGGCTGCCAGTTTCTCGGCCACCTGCGCCTTACTCATGCGCGGCCAATCCTCGGCGGTTTTCGCGGTGATCAGGTGGACCGTATTCGCCTCACCGCCGAATGTCCCGGTGTCGGGCGAAACATCATTGGCGAGGATCCAGTCACAGCCCTTGCGCTTGCGCTTGGCCTTGGCGTGTTCGACCACGGTTTCGGTTTCGGCCGCGAAGCCGATGACCAGCCTCGGTCGTTTCTTTCCAGCCCTTGCAATTGTCGCCAAAATATCGGGGTTTTCAGCAAGTTTTAAGGCCGGTGGCTTGCCTTTGCCGTCCTTTTTCAGCTTTTGCTCCGACTGCGCAACGACATGCCAGTCGGCAACGGCGGCAGCACAGATCACGATATCGGCGGGAAGAGCGGCGGTGCAGGCCTCTGCCATATCGCGAGCGGATTCAATCGGGTGCACCGTGACACCGGTCGGATTGGGCTCCTGCGTCGGTCCAGTCACAAGCACGGTCTCGGCGCCGAGCCTGGCCAGGGCCGCCGCTATCGCGTGGCCCTGCTTTCCAGACGAGCGGTTGGCAATGTAGCGAACCGGATCGATCGCCTCATAGGTTGGGCCGCTGGTGACGATGGCGCGTTTTCCGGAAAGTGGTCCATAACCGCCAAAAATCTGCTCGATCGCAGCCACGATTTCCAACGGCTCCGACAGGCGCCCGGGTCCGAACTCGCCGCAGGCCATGTCGCCCTCGTTCGGCCCCACGAACAACGTGCCACGCGCCCGGAGTGTTGCGAGGTTCGCCTGGGTCGCCGGATGCTCCCACATACGGACGTTCATCGCCGGTGCCGCCAGCACCGGCTTGTCGGTGGCGAGCAGCAGGGTCGAAGCCAGATCGTCAGCCAGCCCATTTGCCAGCTTGGCAAGAATATTAGCGGTGGCGGGGGCAATGACAACCAGATCGGCCGAGCGCGACAACTCGATATGCCCCATCTCGGCCTCATCGGTCAGCGAGAACAATTCGGTGTGAACTTTCTCACCGGTCAGGGCCGCCAGCGATAGAGGCGTTACGAACTGGGTTGCGGCCTCGGTCAATACCGCCCGCACCCCGCACCCGCGCTCACGCAGCCGCCGCACCAGGTCGAGCGCCTTGAACGCAGCAATCCCGCCGGTCACCACAAGAAGAACTTTTTTGCCCTGCAACATGAGGGGAGAATAAGGGCGCTGCGAGTGCGGGGCAAGATCGCCGAAATCCCGGCCTTGAGGCGTTGGGCTCAGGCGGCTAGCTCAAGAATCTTCACAACATCCTCCGGACCGCCAATCGGACGCGGATTTCGCGGCACCCAGGGCGTTCCCATTGCCTGTTCTGCTATGCTCTGAAAATGCTCAGGGCCGATATCAACGGCGCCAAGGCTGCGTGGCATTTCGAGCCCGGCAATGAAAGCGTCCAACTTATCGCCGGCATCGTCCGAGGCCGCGCCCGGCACGTCTGCCATAGCGCCCGAAACCAAGGCCTGACGGGCGGCGTTGACGGTTTTGTTCCAACGCATCACGGCCGGCAGCATGATGCACGAGGTGTGGCCATGCGGAATGCCGAATGCCGCACCGAGCACATAGCCGATACCGTGGCTGGCCCCCATCGGCACACCGCTGGCAAGTGGTCCCATCGACATCCAGGCACCCATCTGGCAATCGAGC
Source organism: Rhodospirillaceae bacterium (assembly GCA_018699735.1). Taxonomy (GTDB): domain Bacteria; phylum Pseudomonadota; class Alphaproteobacteria; order Thalassobaculales; family Thalassobaculaceae; genus JABIRP01. Next base: position 2,325 of record JABIRP010000213.1, read on the forward strand.
CGCGCCGCGATGTCGTCAGGGTCAGCCTTGACCCTCGGCAGCCCGCGGGCGAGCAGCGAGAGCCCCTGCAGCCCTTGTGCATCGCCAAAGGCATGCGCCTCACCCGAACTCACACCTTCGACGCAATGGTCTACGGCCCGGATGCCGGTGGAAAGGAACAGCCATTCGGGCGTGTGTCGGGCCGCTGTCGGGTCGAGCACGACAGCGAGCGGCATGATACTGGGATGAGTGAACAGCTCTTTCTTGTGACTGCGTTCGTCTGTTACCCCTGACAAGGCGCTGAACTCGCCCGCCGAGAGCGTCGTCGGCACCGAGATCTGGCGCACAGTCGAGGGCTTGAAAGCAGGCGGCAGCGGCTTGCCGTCGGGCCCGGCACGCGTGCGCAACATGTCCATCGCGTCCGGTGTCTGAATGTCGTTGGCCAGGCAAAGCCCGACCGCCTTGGCGCCGTCGGTGACCGATCCGCCGCCGAATGTGACGATCAGATCCGCGTCCACCACCCGCGCCGCGTCCGCCGCCGCAATTACGTCGCCGCGCGGCGTGTGCGCGCCCATCGCCGAAAAGGTGCCAGCGACCCGGTCGCCAAGTGCCTGGCGCAGCTTGTCGATCTCATCCGTCTCGCGCTCCAGTGTGCCGCTGGCCATGACGAAAACCCGCCTCGCCGCAACACGCTCAACCTCCTCGACAACAGCCGCTGCCGCCGGTCGCCCGAAACTCACCGCCTCCATGCGCCCGAAGGCGATCCGTCCCGTTCGTGCCATTGCTCAGCCTCCCGTAGTTTTGAGAAACGGTACCTGGGATTATGCTAAATGTCATTCGGAGGCGGGTTTGGCCGCCACCCCTACCCCACGTTCACCAGCATCGCACCGTCCACCGGCAGGAGTACGCCGCTGATGAACCGGGCCTCGTCGGAGGCCAGGAAAAGCGCCGCGTTGGCGACGTCCTCGGCGGTGCCCATCTTGCCCGACAACGGTACCTTGGCATCGCGTTCACTTCGAACCACCGAGCGATCAACATTGCGTTCGCTGGCGCGGCGCTCAATCGCCATCGGGGTGTCCATCAGGCCCGGCAGGATGGCGTTGGCGCGGATACCGTATCCCGCATTCTCCGAGGCAATATGCTGGGTCAGCGTGTTCACAGCACCCTTGGAGGTCTTGTAGGTCACGGTCTGACGCGCCGCGATGGAGGAAGTCGACGAGATATTGATGATCACGCCCGAACCTTGCTCACGCATCACCGGCAACACGTGTTTACAGGTCATGAACATGCCCTTGAGGTTCATCGCCATCAGCTCGTCCCACATGTCGGCATCCATCTCGTCAGTGGCCCGGTCACCTTTCGAGCGGCCGACATTGTTGTGTAGGATATCGATCCGGCCATAGGCCTTGAGACAGGCCTCAATGATGGCCTGACAATCGGCCTCCTGAGTAATGTCGGCGGCCGTAGCCACAGCCTTGCCGCCGCGCTCAGCGATTAGCGCCTGGGTCTCTTCTGCACGATCAAGCTCGCGGTCGACGACCAGCACGCGCGCGCCTTCTTCGGCAAACCGCAAGGCCGTTGCGCGACCATTACCCAAGGTTTCACCCGGCGTTTGCCCAGCGCCAACCACAATGGCCACTTTGTTCTCTAATCGCATGCGAAGGTCTCCCGGTTGAATGCATTCGCCCGGAGTGTGACTGATTGTTCTCGAAATTTCGACCGAGAAGAACAGCTAGGCAGGCGCAATTGCACGCTGTTTTCGATCTCCCTCAGAAACTCATCGGCACACGAACACTTCCGCTTGCCGAGGCGACTTGTTCAGTATGTAATGCCCGGCATCAAACCATGGTAAATGGGTGATACTGAATGCTGAGATAAAGACCGGGGATGAACCCCGGTGACAGCATCGCGGCAAGGGCTGGGCAAACCGAGGAGATATTTCATGCGAACCCACCACACACGAATTGCGACCAAATTCCTGGGCGCGGCAGCGATCATCGCGGCCACTTTTTCCTGGTCGGCAGATGCCGCTGCGGAGAAATGTGATCGCGGCACGCTCGACGTCCGCTATTGCGACCGCGATCTGGATCAAACCGCTGACCTGCCATCGGATCCGGCAAAATGGGTCGATCCCGACACCATCATCTTCACCTATACGCCGGTCGAAGACCCTGCCGTGTACGCCAAGGTCTGGGACGGCTTCGTGCAGCACATGGCGAAAACCACCGGCAAGAAAGTTGTCTTCTTCCCAGTCCAAAGCAATGCAGCCCAGCTTGAAGCCATGCGCTCCGGCCGCCTGCATGTGGCGGGTTTCAACACTGGCTCCAACCCGATCGCGGTGAGCTGCGCCGGTTTCGTGCCGTTTGCGATGATGGCCTATCAGGATGGTGGCTTCGGCTACGAGATGGAGATCATCACCCAGACCAACAGCAAGATCATGTCGCCGGCAGACATCAAGGGCCGGACGATGGCCTTTACAGCCCCGACCTCAAACTCCGGGTTCAAGGCACCCTCGGCCATTCTCAAGGGCCAGTTTGGTCTGATCGCCGACAAGGACTTCAAGCCGACCTTCTCCGGCAAGCACGACAACTCCATTCTCGGTGTCTACAACGGCGACTACGAGATCGCGGCGATCGCCAATTCCGTCCTGTTCCGGATGGAGCGTCGCGGGCAGATCGAAAAAGGCAAAATCCGGTCGATCTACAAGTCGCAAACCTTCCCGACGACGGGTTATGGCCATGCTCATAACCTGCATCCGGTGGTCGTGGCCAAGGTCAAGGAAGCCTTCTTCTCCTACGAATGGGACGCCCAGTTCAAGAAAGAGTTCAAGCGGGCCGACCGGTTCATCAATATTCGCCACAAGACCCATTGGAGCGTGATCCGTCAAATCGACAAGGCCAATGGTGTTAGCTACGACTGCAAGTAACAGCTTGCGTTAGTCGAAAAGGCCGGGCCCGCTACGATGGCGGGCCCGGTTGTTTAGACGACCGAATTTGATGAGGGCAACATGCTGCGTCTCGAGGGATTGAGAAAACAGTACCGGACCGGCGATTTGGCCCTGAAGGGTGTCGATCTTGAGGTGCCGGACAGTCAGGTCATGGCGCTCATCGGACCGTCGGGTGCCGGAAAATCTACGCTAATCCGCTGCGTTAATCGGCTGGTTGAGCCGACCGATGGCAAAGTTTATTTGGGCGACCTGGAGTTGACAAGCCTGTCGCGTTTCGCGCTGCGCAAGGCGCGGCGGCGTATGGGTATGATCTTTCAGGAATACGCCCTGGTCGAACGCCTGACGGTGATGGAGAACGTGCTGTCTGGGCGCTTGGGTTATGTCGGGTTCTGGCGTAGCTGGTTCCGCAAGTTTCCAAAAGAAGACGTGCGCGAGGCCTACCGGTTGCTCGACCGGGTCGGCTTGATGGACATGGCGGACAAGCGGGCCGACGAGTTGTCCGGCGGCCAGCGCCAGCGTGTCGGTATCTGCCGCGCCCTGATCCAAAATCCCGAGCTGCTGCTGGTCGACGAGCCGACCGCCAGTCTCGATCCCAAGACCTCACGCCAGATCATGCGCCTGATCAACGAACTTTGTGCCGAGCGGGGCCTTGCGGCCATCATTAACATTCACGACGTGATGCTGGCGCAGATGTTCTCGCAACGGATTGTCGGCCTGGAACTTGGTGCCATCGTCTATGACGGACCGCCGGATCAGCTGACGCCCGAGGTTCTGACCCGGATCTATGGCGAGGAAGACTGGGAAGCCACGATCGGCAAAGACGAAGATGCGGAGGATGAGGACGAAACCGTCCCAGTTGCAGCTCAAGTATTAACCGGTGAGGCTGCGTCGTGACAGAGCAGGTTAATCCGGTCTACCCGACGACCTGGAAACGCCCGCCGCTGATCAGTAGCGCGACCCTGCGTTGGTCGATCATCCTGGGTGCGGCGATCTATCTGGCGCTCGCGCTTGGCACCATGGACGTGAAATGGAGCCGGGTTGCCGAGGGCCTACCGAGAGGTCAGCGCTTCTTGGACGCCTTCTTCCCACCAAATTTCGCCGACAACAGAGGTGTCGTCTGGGACGGCATTCAAGAAAGTATTTGGATGGCGGTGATTGCAACCGTCGCCGGCATCATGATGTCGATCCCGATCGGGCTCGGAGCGGCGCGTAATCTGGCACCGAAATGGGTTTATCTGTCTTGCCGCGCTATCGTTGCCGGCTCACGCACCTTTCCCGAAGTGATCTTGGCGATCTTTGCGGTGAAGCTGTTCGGCTTTGGCCCCTTCGCGGGTTTCATAGCCCTGTCGATCGGTACGATCGGCTTCTTTGCCAAGCTTCTGGCAGAGGATATCGAGAACATGAGCGCGGCGCAGGCCGAAGCCGTCAAAGCGACGGGCGCCAACTGGTTTCAATGGGTCAATTACGCGATCCAACCCCAGGTTATGCCCCGGATGATTGGGCTTTCGGTCTATCGTCTCGACATCAATTTCCGAGAATCCGCAGTCGTCGGGATCGTTGGCGGTGGCGGCATTGGGGCGACGCTCAATACCGCGTTCGACCGCTACGAGTTCGACACGGCCGCCGCGATCCTTTTGATCATCATCGGGATCGTACTCGTGCTTGAGTATGCCTCGGGCTATCTCCGTAAGTGGGTGCAGTAAATGCCGCTGATCGAAACATCGGACGGGCCAGACTGGCGGCGTCGAACGACCAAGCAAGAGTTCATGATTTGGTTCGGCTGGTTGATAGGCACGGCAATTGTCGTTTATGCCTTTCATCTGATTTCCGAGAAGACCATCTGGTTCTTCGTCCAGGACGCCGGGACCCAGGCAATGGACATTGGCACCCGAATGGTCCCGCCCAAGATCTCCTATATGGACAAGCTGTGGTTGCCGGTTTGGGACACCCTCAATATTGCGACGCTGGGAACGGTGATCGCGTTGATTATCGCGGTACCCGTGGCCTTTGCGGCGGCCCGAAACACCACGCCACATCCCATTATTCGGGCAACCGCGTTGCTCGTCATCGTTTCATCGCGATCGGTCAACTCACTGATCTGGGCACTGATGCTGGTGTTCATCTTCGGCCCGGGCGTGCTCGCCGGCACCATCGCTATCGGCCTGCGCTCAATCGGGTTCTGCGCCAAATTGCTCTATGAGGCGATCGAGGAAATCGATCACACGCAGGTCGAGGCAATCGAAGCCACAGGCGCCAGCCGGGCGCAACAGATCCTGTTCGGCATTGTCCCGCAGGTATTGCCGACCTTTGCCGGCGTCGGCGTGTTCCGGTGGGACATCAACATCCGCGAGTCAACCATCCTCGGCCTTGTCGGTGCCGGCGGCATCGGATTGCAATTGAACGGATCGATCAACACACTCGCCTGGACCCAGGTTTCGATGATCCTACTGGTGATCTTTGTCACCGTGCTGATCAGCGAATGGGTATCCGCAAAGGTCCGCCACGCGATCATCTGACTGTCACTGAATTGTCGCAATTCCTGTGGTATCACTGAGGATATCGCAGAGGACGATTCGGATGGCCGGACTATGAGCGAGACCCCTAAACGGCATATCGTTGCCGCATACGATCAGGAACTGGACACCCTTCGCCGCACCATCACCGAGATGGCTGGGATGGTGGAGTTGCAGTTGGAAGAAGCGGCGCGCTCTCTGCTTGAGCGTGACCCGGAGTTGGCCGATGAAGTGATCGCCGCCGACAAGAAGGTCGACGCTTGCGAGCACGATATCAACGACCAATCCGTCCGTATCCTGGCCCTGCGGCAACCCATGGCAAACGATTTGCGCCTGATCTTCGCCGCCATCAAGATCGCGCAAAATTTGGAACGGATAGGCGATTACGCCAAGAATGTCGCCAAGCGCGGCAAGATCCTGATGAATGCTGACCCTCTGGCCCATGTGTCCGGCGTGCGCGCGTTGGCGGCTCGGGCGCGCGAGGTGGTTCGGCTGGCGGTCGACAGTTTCGTCGAAGGCGATGCCGAGAAGGCGCGCCAGGCTTGGCTGATGGACGAGACCGTCGACGCGCTGCACTCCAGTTTGTTCGAGGGCACGATCGGCGCAATTGAGGCTGCAAGTGACCCGGCCCGGCCATCGGTGCATCTGCTGTTCATCTCGAAGAATCTGGAGCGGGTCGGTGATCTCGCCACCAATATGGCCGAGACCGTGCATTTTATGGTCACCGGCCGCGAAATCGAGGGCGAACGCCCGAAAGCGGATCTATCGACAGGACAAGCCCTGGAAACGTCATCCCGGACGTGATCCGGGATCTCTCACCGAGTTCTGTCCGGACGAAGATCCCAGTTTAAACCGGGATGACGTACTGGGTGTATAGAAAAGGGCGAAACTCCAGCCCAAGCACCTTGATTCACCTCCGGTCGACGGTTAGTTTTGCACCGCAACATAATGACCACACGGACCCAATCCGTCATGCCAGACAGCGCTACAACCGGCCCTCGGACCGACTTCCAGTCGCTCATCCTGACGCTTCAGCGCTATTGGGCCGATCAGGGCTGCGTGATCCTGCAGCCGTATGACATGGAGGTTGGTGCCGGCACCTTCCATCCGGCGACGACATTGCGCTCGCTCGGACCCGATGATGTGTGGAATGCCGCCTACGTGCAGCCCTCCAGGCGACCGACCGATGGGCGCTACGGCGAAAACCCAAACCGCTTGCAGCATTACTACCAGTTCCAGGCGCTGATGAAGCCATCGCCCCGGGACAGCCAAGAGCTCTATCTGGGGTCGCTGAAGGCGATCGGCCTGGATCCGATGGCGCATGACATCCGCTTCGTCGAGGACGATTGGGAAAGCCCGACGCTCGGCGCTTGGGGCCTTGGATGGGAGGTCTGGTGCGACGGCATGGAGGTCTCACAGTACACCTACTTCCAGCAAGTCGGCGGCATCGAGTGCGATCCGGTCCCGCTGGAACTGACCTACGGGCTGGAGCGATTGGCGATGTACATCCAGGGGGTCGACTCGATCTACGACCTGGACTGGGACGGCGTGCCGAAAGACCAGGGCGGCAAGCTCTACCGCGACATCTTTCGCCAGGCCGAGTGGGAATACTCTGTCCATAACTTCGAGGCGGCCGACACCGACACGCTGTTCCGACACTTCCAGGACGCCGAAGCGGCGTGCTCGGCCCTGCTTGACCATGAGAAACCGATGCCGCTGCCGGCCTATGACCAATGCATGAAAGCAAGCCATCTGTTCAACCTGCTTGATGCCCGCGGCGTCATCAGCGTGACTGAGCGTCAGGCTTATATCGGCCGGGTCCGAACTCTCTCGCGCGGCTGCTGCGAGAAGTGGGTCGCGGCGGGGAAAGAATGGAAAGAGAAGATCGCCCAGGAGAACGCCTCTGGGGAGAACGCCTCTGGGGAGAACGCCTCTGGGGAGAACGCCGATGCCTGAGCTGCTGATCGAGCTGTTCTCCGAAGAGATCCCGGCGCGCATGCAAAAGCGCGCGGCCGACGATCTGAAGAAGCTCATCACCGACAAACTGAAAGCGGCAGAGCTGGGATTCTCGTCCGCCGACGCTCATGTCACGCCGCGCCGGCTGGCGCTGGTCGTCGATGGCCTGCCTGAGAAGCAGCCGGATACCCGCGAGGAGCGTCGCGGCCCGCGCGCCGACGCGCCGGAAAAAGCGCTCCAGGGGTTCCTCGGGTCTGTCGGATTGACGCTGGATCAGTGTGAGAAGCGCGAGACACCGAAGGGTGAGTTCCTGTTCGCGGTGATCGAGCGCACTGGCCGGGCGACGGCAGACGTACTGCCGGAAATCATTCTCGCCGCGATCTCCGAGCTGCCCTGGCAAAAGAGCCAGCGCTGGGCGCGCAACTCGTTTCGCTGGGTGCGCCCGTTGCATTCGGTGCTGGCCGTGTTTGACGGCAAGACCTTGGACGGCGAACTCGACCTCGGCGACTGGACATTGCCGTTCACCAATGAGACGCGCGGCCACCGGTTCCTGGCACCGGATGCGTTCTCTGTCGTCGATTTCACCGAATACCAGTCCAAGCTGGAGGCGGCTTTCGTCATCCTCGACCGCGAGGAGCGCAAGCGCCTAATCTCGGACGGTGCCGCCAAGCTCGCCGAGGCCGAGGGCCTGACCCTGGCATCCGATCCAGGGCTCCTGGACGAAGTAGCCGGACTGGTCGAGTGGCCGGTGCCGTTGATCGGTACCATCGACGACGAGTTCATGGACGTGCCGCCAGAGGTACTAGTGCTGTCGATGAAGACGCATCAGAAGTATTTTTCGCTCTCGACCAAGAACGCCGCC
>JABIRP010000214.1 GCA_018699735.1 Rhodospirillaceae bacterium
CTCTATGATTTTCGCGTCAATAATTTTTGCATCCATGATCTTTGACATACCTATGCGTCGATCCTGGCAAGCTCACGGATGTCACTCCCAATTATCGGTGCGCTGCTCGGACATACACAGACGAATACCACGGCACGCTGTAGCCATTTCTTCGATGATCCGCTGCGCGATACGACGGAAATGGTGGCAACTGCGATCTCGACAATCACGAGCACTCGCGAATCAAGCATAGTTGAGGATCATTGATCGTCGTTTTGCACTGGACCAGCAAGATAAAACCCAGATTACTCGCTATTGATGGCGTCCCGTTTAGCGAGCTTTTCGAGCGCAACGCCGCGAAGGATACCCCATGCAGACCTTTGATTGGCAGCGTTGGCCTAAATTGGGATCGCATTATGAACCTGCAGTATTCACCGGTGTAGATCGTCTTGCCGACCAGATGAATGTCGATTGCCTGTCAAGATTGGTTTCTGACCTTGAGTTTTATCGGCATTCCAGGTTTGAATTCGCGGACCTGGTTGCACTCCAATGCATAGCCGTAAGCCGCGAAATTAGATAGGTTCGAAGCTTCGCTGCGGCTATACAAACATTGGCTAGATCCAATTTCTGTGGAGACTCGATCGTGCGTAACTCTAAAACTGTTCTTTTCGACAACAACCCCGGCCGAAATGCACAAACTATCGGCATCGCCAGAGAACTTGGAACGGACATCGATCTTATTCATGAGCCATCCATCGGTGTGATCGGCAATAAGGGCGACTCTCAGTGCTACCTGGGCGTCCAGCGCAAAGTTGAGGTAATCCACGACTGCTTACGCCAGAAGATTGGCCAAAGCAGCGATAAGATGCGCATGCGATTGGTGCAACCCGAATATACCGTCGCAACGTCGGACGGAATGCGCAACGGCACCCGAGAGATGCGGTATTCTCTGATCGGCCGTGAGGTAACTCACGACACGATTTGCGAGCATTTAAGTGCAAGCGGCTTGGAAGGAACCATCGCCGTCGTTGCCTGTGATAAACCGCCTGTTGGCACCCTGGCGGCACTTCTGGAACATGATCGACCCGCCATCATCATGTCGGATGGCACCATTCGTCCGGGAATGGATTCCGTGACCAATGAACCCCTCGATATTGTGTCGGGCTTTCAGGTCGCGGGGAGCGACGATGAGGAATTGAAAAAACGCGTCGCGTGCGAGGCCTGTCCGGGCTACGGCAGTTGCGGCGGCATGTTCACCTACAACACGATGCAGACCTTCATCGCGGTCGTCGGCATGCAACCGCTTCACATGGTGTCGCCGGCGTCGGATGATCTGCGAAGGATGGAACAGTTTCCGAATGAACTCGTGACCTATCTCGGCGCGATGATCGATGCGGATCTAACACCGCGCAAAATCGTAAATCGGGAGTCCATTCGCAACGCTATGATTGTTGCCATGTCGATCGGCGGCTCGACGAATGTTTTGCTTCATGGCCCAGAGATCGCGAGAGCCGCAGGCTATAGTAATTTTGCGCAAGACATCATGTCGCCCGAAGAATTCAATCACCTGTCAAAGAATGTGGTGCCCGTTCTCGTTGACGCACGGCCATTCGGAAACTACTCGATGGTCGATATCGACGATAAAGGAGGTGTCCAAGTTATCGTCAAGGAATTGTTGGATGCCGGTCTCCTGAACGGAGAAACGCATACTTGTACCGGCGAAACCCTTGCCCAACAGGTCGCGCGGTTGGATCCGCCAGCCCCCGATGGAACAGTCATTTATACCGTGAAAAATCCGTACAAGCCGACCGGAGGACTACGGGTGCTTGGTGGAAATCTTTCACCCGAATTCAGCGCCGTTCTCAAGCTGGCCGGTGTCGAAGGTGGCCTTGAAAACAATATATTTGTGGGCAAGGCGCGTGTATTCGATAGCGAGGCTGACCTTCTGCATTCATTGGAAAGCCAACCGCATATTTTTGAAAACCACGACATGATTATTGTGCGTTACGAAGGACCAAGTGGCGCGCCCGGCATGCCCGAAATGCTCGATTCCACATCAAGGATTACGACGCTTTGCCGAGAGAAGGGCATTATTGTCGGTCTCATGACCGACGCTAGGTTTTCCGGCGGATCGGTGGGCTTGGTTATCGGTCACGTCGGTCCCGAGGCAGCCTTGGGAGGGCCTATTGCCTTAGTGGAGGACGGAGATGAGATTGTCGTCGACCTGAATGTCAACGAACTGAACTGCACAAAACTTGCAGATCCCGCGATAATGAGTGCCAGGAAATCAGCTTGGCAAAAGATCTTCGACGCCAACGGTGGCGCGCATCCGTCGATCGGAAAAGTTGACACTCGGCTGCTGAACCGCATGCGGCAATCCGCTGTCTCCGCGAACTTTGGCGCCGGCATGCATCCCAACCGGGTGCTTTGGGTCAGCGAGCCGCGAGAGCCGGTAAGGACGTCTTTCGTGCCGTCGAATAAATATCGGGCGGACTCGGGCAAAGCGTTCTAGAGCCGGATCAACATAATCGGAATCACGGTCGTGATTCCGATTATCGGTACGTTGCTCGGACACACACAGACGAGCACGACAACTCGCTATATTTGAGGCTGAACAGAAATCTCTGTGGCGTCTATATCCTCGATATACTCGAGGCAACGGCAATGAAGCGCTTCGGGTGATCGATTGGAATGAACGGTACGCGGTCGAGGACCTCATCGAACGCGACTCGAAGCTCGGAATTCTCAACCCGGAGCATGATATTCGCGGGATTGGGTCCGTCGATCTCACTATCTGGGGATAACGGAACCGGCAAGAACCGACTTCAAGAGCTGATACAGGCACTTCTCGGCTCTACGCTCCTCTCGACCAACGATGCGAGCTCTGCCATTCCGTTCATACCATTCTTAAAACAAGGCCAGTTTTCTAGAGACTTAGTTAGGAACAGGAACTGGTACGGTGATGGTACGGTCGTAATGGACAACCGGATACAAGTCGGCGGGTATATTTAGGTGTAGCAATCACGGGTCCTCCCGGAGAACTTCAAACCAATGCGGGGCAGCAGCGCAAATGGCACCCAAATTTTCCTGAAACCTACCTGTTGTTGATTGGGTCTTTCATTGACCAACATCGCGGAGGTCACCCAAACATCAACATAAACATAAAGGCCGAACGAAATCGAAACCCGTCGAGACCATGCGCTGCCGCCCCGCATAAAGTTCGGGGTCGTTAGAAGGACCCGTTGCTAAGATTGGGTCTCCGTCGAGAAGAGAGTCCAACCCGCTTGAAACCACCGGATGTCGTCCGTCCTCACGCCCGACGGCTATCCAATGTAATAGACGTTCGGTCGGGTATTCTTGTCCGGCAGAAGACTGAATGCGTTGTTTCGACTGACGACGCGATCTAGAGCCGGGAACTCTTTGTCGGTCTCGGTTCGCAGGGCCTCATCCACCAATCCGAACATACGGGCATCAGTCGGACAGGTTTCCACGCAGGCGGGCGCTCTGCCCTCGTCGACCCGGTGGTAACAAAAATCGCATTTGGCAATCACGCCGCTCGGTGCCCGCTTGGTATCAGCCTTGATGAAGTCGACGAGGCTGCCAAGAAAGCCGGTGCTCTCGTCCTTGACCTGGAACCGCTGGTCGTACGGACACGCCAGTACGCAAGCGCCGCACCCTATGCACTTATCCCAATCGACCAGAACGATCCCGTCTTTCTCGCGGCTGTATGAAGCTTTGGTCGGGCAAACCTCGACGCAGGGCGCGTCCTCGCAGTGGTTACACAAAACCGGCACGAACTGGCGGTTGGCATTCGGGTAGGTGCCGACCTCGCGCTCGAGGATCTTGGTGAAGTGGATCCCATTGGCGGTGTTGTGCTCGACCTTGCAGGCAATAACACAGGCGTTGCAGCCGTTGCAGCGGTCGAGATCGATTACCATTCCGTATTTCGACATGCTCTGGGACCTATCCGATCTTTGTTACGCGGACACGGGCACAGCTATCCGTCTGCCCGCTCAGGGTGTCGATGAACTCGACGCTGGGCGCCGGCAGGAAGTTGTTGAAGCTCGTCCCTTGATATTTGGAGACATTGTACGCGCGCGCCCAGTGGCCAAGGGTTCCTGGAATTCCAATACAGTCCGGATGGATCAGCTCGGTGACCTTCACCGTGCCCTCGCCGTCCGCGAAGTGGGATTCGATGCGGATCCGATCGCCGTCCCGAAGGCCTTTTTTCTCGGCCGTTATCCGATTGATCATAACGTTGAAGGTGTAGGGATTGCCGCGCGCGATCTCGTTGATCCAGAGGTTCTCGACCGTGACCGAGAATGTAATGAACGGGATCTTGAAGTTGACCACAAACAGATCAAAATCCGGGGCCTCGTGGGAATGGCTGTGGGCGTGACACGGGAAGTAGTTGAGAAGCGGCGTGTAGGGTGCGAAATCCCACTCCAGACCCAATTTCTCTGTCACCGCGCGGACATGCTCGCCGGCATCGATCAGGTGCTCCATATAGATCGGTGCGCGCGCGGTCAGGAAGGGTCTCGGATAGGCCTCTTCGATGGTCTTCTCACGGGTGATCATGCAGGCGGTTTCTTGGATCCTGTCGAAGGTGAAGTCGTCGCCGAGCAGGCTTTTGGCCTGGCGCAGCGCGATTTCTTTCACGCTCGCGCCTACGGTCGGGTCTAGCTTGTGCTTCTCCGACAAGCCCCAGCTGTCATTGCCGATCGTGTACAACTCTTCGAGCAGCCCAAGCCGCTCGGCAATTTCGAGATAGACATTAGTCCAAGGCTTCGCTTCTCCCGGCGGCTCAACGGCCGGTTGGCGCATCAACCAATACCACTCCCCCGGCCCCGGCGTGATGAAGGCATAGGGATCGTTGACCGGAAACTGATCCCAGCGCTCATAGTCATGAGAATCCGGCAGGACGATGTCGGCAAACTCCGTTGTCTCATCAACGAAGGTCGCGAACGAGACCTGGAACGGTATCTTGGCCAGGGTCGCGGCCATGGTCTCCGGGTTGTGGCTGTTCATCATCAAATTGGTGCGGCAATGCAGTAGCACTTCAGCTTCATAGGGAATACCGAAGCGCTCGGGCTCTCGAATGCCCCAGGCGAACATGCCGCGGGTGAACAACGCCGTTGGGAAGAGCTCGTTCAGATCGAGGGTTTCCGGTGTCTTCGGATCTCTTGCCGGATAGGGTTTGTTGTATTTGGCGATGTGTTGCGCTGGCACGAGCATGCCGTCTTCATCCGCCTCGGGCGCCCAGAACGGACCGACTGGATTAACGCCGCGCTGCCCGCCCGGCACATCGAGATTGCCGACCATTAGGTTCAGCAAATGGATGGAGACGCTGGTGTGGGTGCCGCCCTTATGCGCCCCGGACCCACGCTTGAAGTGAATGCCGGCCGGGCGAAGCGGCAATTGGTGGCCGTCAATATCGACCGTGGCACCAATCGAGGCCGCCTCGCAGAACTCGGCCGTGATCCGGCGAATGGTTTCAACCGGCACGGTGGTGATTTTAGAAGCATCCTCCGGCGTGAACTTCGCGAGATGTTCTTTCAGGCATTCGAAGGCCGGCTTACCGGGACGGCCATCGACCGTACAATTGCCCTCCAGAACCGGGTCCGATACAGCAGGATCATCAAACGGTTTTGCCTCGCCATCGGCATCAAGGACCAGCGGTTTACCCGATACCAAATGACGCAGATAACGACCGTCCTCTCCGATCAAATAGGTCGCATTGGTGCTCGATTTCAGAAAGACCCTGTCATACTGGCCGAGTTCGTTGATCATCACGTTCAGCATGGCCAAAGCCAATGCGCCGTCGGTTCCCGGCAAGATCGGTACCCACTCATCTGCCTTGGCAGCCGCGTTGGTGCAGAACGGATCAATGACAACCAGTTTGGCGCCGCGAGCCCGCGCCTCGGCCATTTTATTGGCGGCATGCAGGGGGATGGTCTCGACGATGGCGCCAAGTTGGGTGCCCCAGAGAACCATGTAATTCGAGCGCTCGAAATCGAGCTCGCCATTGAACGAACCGTTGAGAAGCAGGTTGGCGACATGCGGTGCCGCACCACAATAATCGGCCCGGTTCCAGTGCAGGTTCGGGGTCCCGAAGGCGGCGCCAAAGGCCTTACTGATGCCGTAACCGGGCATATCGAAATGCGCGATGACCAGCTTGCGGGGGTCTTCCTCGCGAACCTTGGTCAGGCGTGCGGTAATCGTATCGAGCGCCTCGTCCCAGGTAATTTCGGTCCATTGCGGGTCAACACCGAGGCCTTTTTCCGGATTGCCGCGCTTCATCGGCTTCAACAAACGCTTGGGATCGTAAAGATCCAGGAACCGGGCTTTGCCCTTGGCGCAGATATGCCCGCGCGAATTTGGAGATTCCGGATCACCCTCGATATCGACGACCTTGCCGTTGATGCGGTGGATGCGGATACCGCAGCAATTATAACAACCCATACAAACCGACGGCACCCAGGCATCGTCGGTCTTACTTAGGGGCTTCGCCTCATCCGGCATGGCTTTACTCACTCCATCGAAAATTCAAAGAACCGCGTCATAGACGCCGGCCTTCAGCAGGCCATGGCGCAACGCCACATCGCCAACCAGTCGTGCCGCGACGCCAAACCAGAGGTCCGACGCCGATACAGAAAGATTTGTTGCCACTAGCACAATTGGAACGACCAAACCGACGACAACAATGCCGCCCCAAAAGAGTCCTCGATTGTCATTGAGCAGAACCCGGACCGACAACTGAGCCGCCGCTCCGGCGCGCCGCATCACTGCGATATAGCTCGCAAGAAAGAGCGTTAGGCAGGCAAGCACCAGCAGCTCACCCGCAACAAGCGTATCTAGGGGCGCCGGTACCGGAGAGGCCTTTGTTGTCGCGGCAACGGCGACAAGGATCAGGCCACCGCTCGCAAGCCCATTCGCCAACGAGAGGATCGGCATCAGGCCATTGTTCCAGAACGGGATCGCGGGCGAAGTTGCCATTGCAAAACCAGGATAGAGCAAGATGAATAGACCGGCCAATGCCAACAATACCTCTGGTAGTGGTGCCAATGCCTCTCTGGCACCGGAGCCAGGTAGCAAGAACGAGCCGACGTACAAACCTCCGAGCGCCAAGAAAAAGCCGATCATCACCGTGCCACGACTGATCCATGAGCGTCGAACATTGCGGATCGCCATCCAGGCCCGTGACGGATGGCCAAGATGAGAGAGCAACAGCAGCACCGCAAGCGCCAGCAACCCCAAACCCGTAATCATGGCAGTAACTTGACCGGCCAGCATGAAGGCCAGAAAAACACCAACACCAATGCCTTCCAGCGAAAACACAAACGCCTCTCGACCACCCCATATGGTTTGGCGCTTGGGCGCGACCGTGAAGTTCAGTTGGCCTTGTTCGATTATCGACCGGGTATCCAGGCTGTCAGTCATCTCGGTCCCTATTTCCTGAGGTCGATCAGGCGTTTCGATTTCAACGACTTGTCGGGGTCGTAGATGGCATTAATCGGCACCATTTCGACATCCGGCGTGACGCCAATCGCCGCCTTGACCGCCTCCGCCACACCAACCTCTAGACCTTCACCGCCACGCGCGGGGGCAATCCTAACGGTCAGCTTGTCCATCGATAGTTTATCGTCCGGGTCGGAGCGGTCGATGACGATCTGATACTCCGCGACGGCGGGCATCGCGACGAGGGTCTCGGTCAAGACCGAGGGGTTGATCAGCATGCCCTTGACCTTGACCAGGTCGTCGGCCCGTGACGGCATCTCAACGAACCGATCGGTCCAGGCACCACAATGCGGGCACTGCTCGTGCGAAAGGACAGTCAGGTCGCCAAGCGCATAGCGCAGCAACACCGTGCCTCGGCGATTGAGATGCGTCATCACAGCCATTCCGCGCTCGCCATCCGGTAGCGGCTCATGGGTCTCGGGGTCAACGATCTCGAAGAAGAACTCATCCGGCGCCGGGTTATGATATCCCGAACCCGGCCGGCATTCGACCGTTCCAACCTGCATTTCGGTCGCCGCATAGGACACGCTGACCTTTGGATCGGCGGCCCCCATAGCGCCCAACCGGCGGACGATATCGGCGCGAAACTCCTCGGTCACCGCCTCGCCGGTCACGAAGACCAACCGCACGAATGACAGATCCTCACCGCGGGTTTCAGCATGCATGACGACGCGGCGGACGTAGCTCGCCACCCCCCACAGGATCGTTGTCCGACTGCGCAGGATGGTGTCGACCACCTCGTCGATGCCGGCACTCCAATGGAAGTACTCAGACGGCTTGCCGGGCAACGGGCTCACCACTGGGATCTTCATCGCATTGGCCGCCGCTATGGTCCGGTGGTAGGCGCCGTAGGGGTGAACGGTTAGCGGGCAAAGGTTAGCGACGATGTCGGTCGGCAACACGCCTCGGATCTCCAGGGCCCGGCGGTTGGTCGTCAAGATGTTGTAGAAATCGTAAGTGGTTGAGTAGAACGGCGTCGGTGTACCACTGCTGGTCCCGGTGGTGTGCATCACATCCCAGGTGACCCGCATTTCCTCCGGTAATTCGCTGGTTTCAAGGCGAAAGTTCTCCGGTTCGACCATGTAATCCTGTTTGGCAATTATCGGCAATTTATGGATATCGACCAAACCTGAGATATCGCGCCGCGACAAACCACGCTCTCGGAACACGCGGCGAAAATACGGGTGTCGCTCAAAACAAAGGTCGAGCATTTCAGCAAAGTTACGCTCCTGCACGGCGTCGATTTCGGCTCGGCTGCGGAACGGAAGATCCCTAATCATCTCGCTCATCCCTCACCTCTCTTCTGGTCCAGCTTGAAGACCCGGATGGCGTTGTCGCGCAAAAACATGCGCCGGGACTCAGGCCGTAACTCCAAGGCATCGATCTCCGCGCGGTATCGGTCGAATGCCAAGACCGGAAAGTCGGTTCCGTACATGACCTTGTGTCGGCCATAGCTGTTGATGTAGTGGACAAACTCCTTGGGCCAGTATTTCGGCGCATGAGCGTCGGCAATAATGAAAACGTTCTCGTGCTTCCACGCCATGGCGATCATCTCGGCCGTCCAAGGAATGCCGACATGCATGCCAATCAGGCGTAGCTCCGGGAAATCACAGGCCACGGCGTCCAGGGTTATCGGTTGGCCGACACTTCTGAGTGGTCGTTCCTTGGAATAGATCAGCGACTGGCCGACCTGCAGCATGATCGGAATGTCGAGTTCCACGCATTTTGTATAGAACGGATAATAGCGCGCATGGTCCGGTGCCATCTCAAACCAATGCGGATAGAGATGCGCACCGATGAAACCGTAGTCGCGCACCGATCGTTCCAGGGCGCGCACACCCTCCATGCCTTCGGTCGGATCGATCCCAGCCAGGCCGTAAAAGCGATCCGGGTATTTTGCCACAGCTTCCGCGATCATCTCGTAGGGTAGATGCCAGCTTGCCGGCAAGCCAAGTTGGCCGGTCTTGTTGGCGACGAGAAAGGCGCGCTCGGTGCCCGCCGCATCCATCATCGCCAGCATCTCTTCGTAGCTGAAACCCTCCACGACACTATTGCCCCGACCGAGCTTTTCCCGATGAAACTCGCCGGCCCAGCTCGGTCGCATCTTCACGATCTCCGGGGTATGCGGGTTGACCACAGTGTCGATGGCCAAAATATCGTGATCCGTCATGCCGTTTCCAATTGCGCGGTTTTCATTTTCACAGGCCCATATCCCGGGCGATGAGGCCGCGGAGGATCTCGCTCGATCCCTCGCCGAAAGTATAGAGGCGACTGTCGCGCCAAAACCGCTGCATGTCGCTGCTGGCAGCGTAGCCGGCGCTCGCCATGATCTGCATGCCCTCATCCGAAACCGATTTCAGAGCTTCAGTTGCGACCAGCTTGGCTTGCGCCGCCTCGCGCTCACAGGGCAGATCCTGATCGATCATCCAAGCCAGTCGGTAGGTCGCAAGGCGGGCCAGATCGACCGAGGTCTGCATATCCGCCAACCGATGCGCGATCGTCTGAAAACTACCGATAGGCCGGCCGAATTGCTCGCGGGTTTGGGCATGCTCCAACGCGGTGTCGACAGCGGCCTGCGCCACGCCTACGACCGAAGCCGCGAGGCCGGCCCGGGCAAATCGAAGGGTCGCACGCAAAACGTCGAAGCCAGCATCAGGCTCGCCGAGTACGGCATCATCCCGCACGAACACATCCTCGAACCCGATATCCCAACTGAGCGAGCAGTTGTTTCCGACCTTCTCCAGGCGGGTCATGGACACACCTTTTGCGCCCGGCGGCACCAGAAGCATTGTCACGCCGCGAGAGCCTCGTGGCTGATCACCACTGCGGCAGGCGACGACCATACGCGTGGCAGCCTCGGCGCCACTGATCCAGGTCTTGCGGCCGTTGATCACCCATCCGCCGTCAGTTTTTGCGGCCCGAGTGCGAATTCCACCGGCATCGCTGCCCGCTCCCGGTTCAGTTAGCGCCATCGCGAAGTTTGCTTCACCCCGGACCAAAGCCGGCAGAAACTCCTGACGCTGCTCTTCAGAACCACCGGCAAGAATGCTCTCGATCCCGAAACAGGCGACACGGTTGAGCAACACCACCGCCATGAAAGCGTGGTAGCCCATTCGTTCTTGCACCAAGGCTAACGTCAACCAATCACCGCCAGATCCACCATGGTCTTCGGGCACTGTTTGACCAAGCAGCCCCATCTCGCCCATCAGCGGCAACAGGAAATACGGAGGGTCTCTATCTGCGTCACGGCGACGTACCTCGTCCGGCGGCAGGTGGCGTGCCATGAACCGATCGACACCGTCCAGGAGCATGCGTTGTTCGTCGGTCGGTGCGAAATCCATTGGTGCCAACGTGTCTTTCAAGCGGATTGTCTGGTGATCGAAGTAGCCTGAACCGCGCGAATGCGCCGCCTCAGGATCCCGAATGGCAGGTGCGGCGTCAAGCTGATTGGGGTTTCCCTAGCAAGGTTAAGATTCAGACTTTTCGAAACGGTATAAACATATACCATTAGTCTTTGGAGAGGTTGACTGAACCATGGAATCACACCAATCGCCATCGACAAATTCCTCGTCGAACGGCCAAAAGAATATAATGCCCAATATCGACGTGGCTCGGTCCTGGTCGAGCCAGACCCTCGTGCGCGAGCAAGACGCGTTGGTCTACCAATTGCCGCGAGAGGCCATCGCGCAAATCGATCAAGCATTGGGCTTTGCCCGCGCTAACGGCCTGACCGTCGAGACAATGGAACAGGAAGATTTCCGGATTCCAGCCTTGGCCCGAGCCCTTCCGGACCTTAGGCACCGTTTGGACGCCGGGCGCGGTATCGTCATCCTTCGGGGGCTCGATGCAGAGTCGTTCTCGGAGGCTGACGCGGAAATCGTCACTTGGGGCATTGGAAACTATTTCGGTCGCCCGATTCGACAAGGTTTGGAGAAAGACCGGCGGTTTTTCACGGTGACCGACCGCGGCGTCGAAAACAAGGACCCGACCCGGATCGGTGCCACGGCGAAGATCTCCGCAATGCATTCGGACAATGGCTGCCTTGAGCCTCGACCACCTTGCTATGTTGGGCTGTTCTGCTATCGCCAAGCGGTCTCTGGTGGCGAAAGCATGCTTATTTCGGCCCAGACCGTTCACGATGTGATTGCGGATGAACGGCCGGACCTGCTTCCTCTGTTTTTTCAAGAGTACCATTTTCGCCCGCCGCACCTGCACGTCTGGCCCGCCGGCGAGCCCACAATCATAAAGCCGATCTTGGAAGCGCATTCGGATGAATTGCGCATTCATTATGCCCGAGTGATGATCGAGCCTGGAATGGAGCTCGCCGAGACCCCCTTGAACGACGTGCAGCGCGAGGCGCTCGATTATTTGGATAGCGTTTTGGCGCGTGAAGACTTGTATTTCCAGTATCAGCTAAACGATGGAGAGATGCTGATCTTCAACAACCTCGCCCTGTTACATGGCCGCAAGGCGTTTACCAGTGACCACAACGGTGGACGCATTCTGAAGCGAATTTGGATGTGGCGCAGACATATCGGACCAGGTGACGACCCCGTCGCACTGGATCATGCGGAGTTTGGATTAAAATGATCGAATTCACGGCCAAAGTTCACTCTATAAAAGATGGAGATGCGGATCGCGCATTCCCGGTTCGTCGGATGTATAATCTTGGGTCCGCGA
The DNA here is from genome assembly GCA_018699735.1 of Rhodospirillaceae bacterium. GTDB lineage: Bacteria > Pseudomonadota > Alphaproteobacteria > Thalassobaculales > Thalassobaculaceae > JABIRP01. Next base: position 12,178 of record JABIRP010000214.1, read on the forward strand.
CCCGTGATCCCGACACTGCCACGCCGCATCAACAGGAAGTGGCGAAATCCGGCATCCACATTGCCTTCGATATTCCGGCGCCGCGCATCTATCCGATTGCCATCAATGAGCTGACGTCTGCCAAAGAAGTCTACGCCCAGTCCGATCGCTCCTCCGGCGAGGTCGAGATCGTCATGCACATGGCGGATCAGCTTTATATCAGCGTCGGCAGTGACCACACCGACCGGGCGCTTGAGACCTTCAGTATTCCCGGCAGCAAGCAGGCCTGCGCCAATCATATGGCGCCAGAATTTTGGCCCTTCGAAGAGATCCGCGACCATTGGGATGAGTGTATTCTGCGCAGTTGGGTCGACGGCCGGCTCTACCAGGAAGTTGGCGTCGCCAAATTCCTGCACCCCGAAACCATGGTTGCGACCGTGAATGAACGGGTGAACGGCGTGCCTGAGCGTGATTACATCATCTTCAGCGGAACCATTGTCAGCGTCGACAAGGAGTTGGGCTTCGGCGAACATTGGAAATATGAGATTGAAGACCCGGTCAAAGGCCGGTCGATCAAAGCGGAATACCGCGTTGTGAATATCCTGTCGGAGGTAAAAGACGGGTATCGAGTGCCACTGTTCAATCCCAAGAAGGACTAGGGACGCGCAGCGGTCAAAACCGGCGGAGGCCGGAAAACTAAAGGGAGAGAATTAGCGATGGAAAGTTGGCGAACCAACATAAAAACTATTCTCGGCGCCTCGATAATTGCCGGCGTCGGCCTTGTGGCGGCACCTGCCTTGGCGAACACGCTCATCGTGGCTTCGCCGCAAGTGCCAGAGGGTTTTGACGGCGATGCGTTGCGCACTCATACCCAGAACGTCGTGGTTCAAACCTACGAGAACCTGGTGGTCTACGGCCGCAAGATGGAAGACGGCCGTGAGGTCAATGATCCGGCATCTGTCGTCCCGCATCTGGCCGAGAGCTGGGAAGTCAAGGACGGCGGCATTACCTGGGTCTTCAAGCTTCGCGAAGGCATCAAGAGTCCCTACGGCAATGAGCTCACCGCCGACGATGTCGAGTGGAGTTGGGCCAAATCATTTGCTCAAAAGCGTACCGGTAACTTCATCGCGCGCGTTTCCAACGTGAAAGCCGTCAAGGCGGTATCGAAGTATAAAGTCGCGTTTACGTTGTCGGCCCCAAGTTCGATTTTCCTCAAAGCTTTGACCCTGTACGTCCCAGGCATCTACGACACCACCGAGGTCAAAAAGCACGTGACGACTGAAGACCCCTGGGGTTTGAAGTGGATGGCGACCCATACGGCGGGCTTCGGGGCCTACCATCTGGAAACGCTGAAAGCCGATGATCAGGCGGTCTACGTCTGGAACAAGAACTACTTCCGCGGCAAACCGTATTTCACCAAAGTGATTTACAAGGAGGTTCCCTCCGAGGCCAGCCGGGTAACTTTACTCAAGGCCGGCCAAGTCCAGCTCATCGACCGGCCGTCGATCCAAAAAGCGGTCGACCTGATGAAGGACCCGAACGTCAAGGTCGATCGCGCCTCGGGCCGTTCAATCGCAGCCGCGCGTATGAACCCGAAGTGCAAGCCTTTCGATGACAAACGAGTTCGTCAGGCCTTCAACTACGCAGTCGACAAGAACGCATTGAACAAAGCGATCTTCGCAGGCTCCGCCGATCTGGCACGCTCGGTCGTGCCGCCGATCGTCGATGGCTACAACCCGAGCTTCTTCAAGTACGATTACAACCCGGCCAAAGCCAAAGCACTCCTGGCCGAAGCTGGTTATCCTGACGGCATCAAGGAGCCGATCGAACTTCTGTACGCCGATGCCTTTTGGCATCAGGAGCCGATCGCCATCCAGATTGCCGATCAGCTGAAGAAGGTCGGCATCAACGCCAAGCCGACCCGCACGACCACATCCGACATGCGGGCCAAAGGCTCCCCGAAAGTGATGAGCATGTGCTTCTTCACCTGGGAAGACGGCCCCATCGTGCTTGATCCGGTCTACACCATGTACCTGATCTCGCATTCCAAGGGCGTGTCCAATCGGTCGGCCTACAACAACCCGCGGGTCGATGAGTTGATCGACAAGGCCCGCGAGGAATTGGATGCCGGCAAGCGTCTGGAAATGATGAACGAGGCCCAAAAGCATTGGGTTGAGGACGCACCGTGGATCCTCACGGTCTATCCGGCCACATTCGAGGCGATGGCCCCGAACATCTCTGGCTGGGTCCACTTTCCGGACGAGCATGAGCGCTGGTTCGATTTGAAAGTTAAGTAAAGACTGAGATAGCATTGGGCGGGGCCGGCAGCGGCTCCGCCCATATCTCTGATACCGCCTGCATTGCGTCTACACCCGAGGGACCACCGGCATGACTTTTACCCGGTTTTTTCTGCGCCGGATGATGATGGTGATCCCGCTTCTCGTCGGGATTGTTTTCGGGACGTTCATGCTGATCCGGGTTGGCGGCCTCGATCCGGTGGGATTGCTCGCCGGACCAACCGCAACCGCTGAAGAATTCGACATAATCCGTGCCGAACTCGGCCTCGACCAACCGTTGTGGGCGCAATTCGGCATTTACATCGGCAATGTGCTGCAGGGCGATCTTGGCGAGTCCTGGCTCAGCACACGCCCGGTACTCGACGATATGCTCGACCGCGTGCCGGTAACCCTGGAACTGCTGCTCTGGGGGGTTGGAATTGGGGCCATCATCGGCATCCCAATCGGCTTGAAAGCCGCGTTCAAACCGGACGGGACGTTCGATCACGTAAGCCGGTTTTTCTCACTTTTTGGGTTTTCGATCCCGACTTATTGGCTGGGCTTAATGATGCTCTTCGTCTTCTTCTATCTGCTGCGCTGGGCGCCGCCTGGAATTGGACGCATCGGCCTGATGGTCTCGCAACCGCCCGAGGTGACGGGCACCTACCTGATGGACAGCCTGATCGCCGGCGACTGGACCGCGTTCCGATCGGCTTTGTCACATCTGATATTGCCGGTTACCTGTATCGCGGTCATCGCGGCAGCCCCTATCATCAAACACACCCGAGCCATCGCAATCGAAGTCATATCCTCTGATGCGGTGCGCTATGCGAAAGCATCTGGGTTACCAACACTGACAGTTCGCCGGATGGTCCTGCGCAATGCCGCAACACCGGTTCTAACCTTCGTTGGCACCGAGTTGACCGGTCTGGTCGGGACCACGTCTTTGATTGAATACGTTTTCGCCTGGGGTGGGCTCGGTCAGTACGGGCTGAACGCTATCATCAACGGTGATTTCACCGCCGTGCAGGGCTACGTCCTGTTTCTGGCTTTGTTTTCGATCTTCGTGTTCCTGATTATCGACTTCGTCGTCTTCCTCATTGAGCCTAGAGCGGAGCTCCAGTGATGCCGAGCGAAACCACATCGATGGCACTTCGAGAGGTGACCGCCGAGCCTGAATTTTCGCTCTGGCAGCGCATAATCGGCCTGACCCGACGCAGTCCGACGGCTGCCGTCGGGCTCGGGATCATCCTGTTCTTTGGCATGCTGGCCCTGATGGCTCAGTACTTGATGCCGCACGAACCCGAGTTGGTTTATGCCGAACGCGTCCTGCACCCACCATCTAGTGAGCATTTGTTCGGCACCGACGGCAATGGCATGGACATCTTCTCGCGCGTGATCTACGGCGCTCGCTTCGGTTTCGGTATCGCCATACCCGCAGTCGTGCTGGCACTGGTGATTGGTATCCCGGTTGGCCTCTGGACGGGTTATCGTGGTGGCATGGTCGATGAGGCCCTGATGCGCTTCTTTGACGGTCTGCGCGTGTTCCCCTCCATCATACTGGCTCTTGCAGTTGTCGCCGCAACCGGACAATCGCTGATCAATGTCGTGATTGTGCTCGGGGTGTTGGACTCGCCCGTATTTGCCCGTGTCGTGCGCTCGGAAGTATTGGCACTGCGATCCAGTGTATTTGTCGAGTCTGCTATCGCAGCCGGCAACCCAACCTGGCGCATCCTATTCATTCACTTGCTGCCGAACGCCATTCAAGGCGCCATGGCACAGACCGCTGTACGCGCCGCCTGGGCGGTTCGCATCAGCGCGACACTGGCCTTTCTCGGTATCGGCATTCAGGCCCCGACACCGGAATGGGGTGCCATGATCCGACAGGGGGCCGAGTTCATGATCAGCGGCCAGTGGTGGGTCGCCCTCTTCCCTGGGGTCGCGCTGATCCTTTTGGTGCTTGGCTTGAATATGTTCGGTGATGGGATGCAGGAAATTCTCAACCCTCGCAGCAGGGCCGAAAAATGAACCTGCTTCAAGTCCGAGACCTTGAGACCCATTTCATCTCGCGAGATATCGACAATCGGGTCCGCATCGCGCATGCCCTGAATGGGATCACCTTCGACGTTGAGGAAGGTGAGATCCTGGGTATCGTCGGGGAAACTGGCGCCGGCAAGTCGCTTACCGCTCAGTCCGTCGTCGGATTGCTGCGCCCGCCAGCACGCATTGTCGGGGGACAGGTCCGGTTCGAAGGGCGCGATCTACTGACCATGTCCGAGGATGACCTGAACGCGATCCGCGGCAACGACATCGCCATGGTGGTTCAAAATCCAAGGACCTCGCTCGATCCATTGAGCCGAATTGGCGACCAGCTAATCCGCATCCGTCGGGCTCATAGTGAAAGCTCAGAAGCCGAGGCTCGCAGTCGGGCTGTGGAGATGATGACTGCGGTTGGCATTCCGGATCCAGAGTTGAGGTTGTCCGCCTGGCCACACGAGCTGTCCGGTGGCATGGCGCAAAGAGTCTTGATCGCCATGGCCCTGATGAACGAGCCCAAGCTATTGATAGCGGACGAGCCGACGACCGGCCTGGACGTTACGGTGCAAGCACAGATCCTCGAGCTGCTGCGAGACCTGGTGACGCGTATGAACATGGGGGCGATCATCATCACCCATGATCTTGGCGTGGTGGCAAATTTTTGCGATCGCATGGCGGTGATGTTTGCCGGTGGTATCGTTGAAACCGGTACGGTCGGCGATGTATTCGAGAACCCGGCCCATCCCTATACCAGCAATCTCGTCGACGCGACGCCGGAGCGTTTGAAGATCGGCCGAAAAGCGGTGTTCGGCGGGGCCCCACCCGATCTCTATAACCTGCCCGATGGCTGCCATCATCGCGACCGCTGCCGCTTCGCACGCGAGGAGTGCTCAACCCCACCGCCATTGCGTGAGGTTGGACTAAAACATGTCGCCCGGTGCCACTTCGCAGGCGAATTGCCGGAGACGGCGCAATGACTGCTGAACAAACATCGCCCGTTCTTGATGTTCGGGGCCTGGTAAAACATTTCCCAACCGGCAAGCGCGATCAGGTCGTACATGCGGTAAACGGGGTCAACTTTTCCATTCGACCGGGCGAAACACTGGGCATGGTTGGCGAAAGCGGCTCGGGCAAATCAACGATCGGCCGGACTGTTCTCAGATTAACCGAACCAACGGCAGGAAAGATCGCCTTCCAAGGCCAAGAAATTGCTGAAATGCCCATGGCGGCCTGCAGGCCATTGCGCGCCGACATGCAGATGGTGTTCCAGGACCCGTGGAGCGCCTTGAATCCACGCATGAAGGTCCGCGATTTGATCGCCGAACCGCTTCTGCTGCACACTAAAATGACCCGAGGTGAGCGGCGCGACCGGACCGACGAATTGGCAGGGCGTGTCCATCTGAGCACCGATTTCCTGACACGATATCCAAGCGATCTTTCGGGCGGGCAATTGCAACGGGTGTGTATCGCCCGCGCCATCGCCACCAATCCGAAACTGATTATCCTCGACGAGCCGACCAGTTCGCTGGATATTTCGGTGCGCGCAGGGATTCTGGAATTGCTGGCCGAGATCAAGCAACAGACCGAGGCGGCGGTGTTGTTCATCTCGCACGACCTGGGAACCGTTCGCCTGATCAGCGACCGAATTGTGGTGCTCTACCTCGGCAAGATCGTCGAATACGCAGATGCTGACGCGGTATTTGAAGACGCGGCTCATCCCTACACCCAGTCCCTAATGTCAGCGCACTTACCGGCTAACCCGAAGGCCGAGATTCGCCGACATGTGCTGGAAGGTGAAGTCCCCTCTCCTATCGACATGCCCAGCGGTTGCGCCTTTCACACCCGATGCCCGGTCGCGATCGAAGATTGCCGGCGCACGGAGCCGCAACTGGAAGCCGCCGGAAACAACACGCATCAAGCTGCATGTCTTCGCATTCTCGATGGGAAGAACCGGATCGACTAACCCGGGGCGATCATCCGACCACCTATAGGCCCGCTGGAGAGCTACGACCATGTCTACCGAACACGCCGATGGCCAAACCCTCTACCCAAACCTGCTTGGCCCGACCACGCTCGGCGGGCGACCGGTCAAGAACCGAGTTTGGATGACCGCCCACGCGACGATGCTGGTCAAGGACCACCTGTTTACCGACGAACACGTCAACTATTACGTCGAGCGCGCCAAGGGCGGCGTGGGCGTCATCACCATGGAAGCCATGGCGGTCCATCGCTCAACCCAGCCCTATCGGGGTAAGGTTTTTGCCTTCGAGGAAAGGCTGGTTCCTGAGTATCAGAAGATCGCCGCCGCGGTGCAGGCGGAAGGCACTTTGTTGATGGCCCAGCCTTGGCATCGCGGACGTCAGACTAATTCGATCACCAGTTCCATGCCGGTCTGGGCGCCGTCAGCGGTGCCTTGCGGTGTCTATCGGGAAATCCCGCACGTTATGACAGCGGCAGATATCGACGAGATCATTGAGGGATACAGGATCTCAGCCCGGCTTGCAGCTCAGGGCAACCTCGACGGGGTCGAGGTGCATGGCATGGGCCACGGCTACCTGCTGAACCAGTTCCTCTCGCCGGCGACCAATCATAGAAACGATGGTTTCGGCGGCAGCCTGGCGAACCGTCTACGCATCATCCACGAGATCCTGGATGCGACCCGTGACGAGGTCGGCAAGGACTGTATCGTCGGCGTCCGTATCAACAGCGACGACGGTCACGAGGGTGGGCTCGGGCCTGATGAATGGGCCGATATCGCACGCGAATTGGAGGCGACCGGTCACCTCGATTACATCTCGGCCACCCACGGCACCTACATCAACCGCATGCTTATCTACCCGACATCGCCGCAGGAGCATGGCTTCCAACTCGCCGCCACTCGAAAGATTAAAGAGGCTGTGAGCATTCCCGTGGTCGGTGTCGGTCGTATCCTTCACCCAAGCGAGGCAGAGGGATATCTTGAGCAGGGCGATTGCGATTTCATCGGCATGGCACGGGCGCTGATCGCCGATCCGATGTGGGTGAAGAAGGCGGAGAGCCGCCGAGCTGACAAGATCCGACCTTGTGTCGGGGCCAACTGGTGCATGTCGGCACTCGCGGCCCAAGTACCGCTTGCCTGCATCCATAATCCGGCCGCCGGTGCCGAACTGACGTTGGGCTCTGACACACTGCAATCGGCCGCGACCGCGCGCAAGGTTGCGGTGGTCGGCGGTGGTCCGGCCGGAATGCGCACGGCACTGACCGCCACCCGGCGCGGCCACGCGGTCACAGTGTTCGAGCGCAGCAAAACTCTCGGCGGCCAAATCGGCTGGTGGACCAAGGCGAGCAGCGCGAGCGAGATCGCGGGCATATCGACTTGGCTCGAAGATCGCCTAGTGGAATCCGACGCCAAGATCCTACGGAACACCGAGGCCACCGTCGAAACGCTCACGGAAGGCGGGTTCGATGCCGTGATCCTGGCCACCGGCGGCACGGCTTTGCGGCATGGCTGGTCGCCGCTGCATCCAGAAATGTGGGGGCCGGGCACGCCCGTCGACGGGACCGATCAGGATCATGTTCTGACCTATCAACAAGTGCTGGCGGACGAGGCCTCGGTCGGTGACAACGTATTGATCATCGACACACTCGGCGGTCGGCAAGCTGCGGTCACGGCCGAGTATCTGGCTGAGCGCGGTCATGCGGTCGAGTTCGTCACCCAATTGGGCCAACCCTCGCCCGATCTCGCGGCCAGCCGCGATTGGGGTAAGGTGCATGGACGCCTGCGGCGACTCGGCGTGCGGTTCACCGTCGACACGGAGCTGGTCGGCATCGAAGGCTCGACCGTCTCGCTCTATGACCTTTACACCAGCGAGCTACAGGACCGCACGGGCATCGACACTGTTGTTCTTGTTGTCGGCGCCAACGCCGAAGACGGCCTGCTGGCACCACTCCAGGAACGCGGCATCGAGGTTCATATCATCGGTGACGCGTTGGCACCGCGCCGGGTCAACGATGCCATTCGCGAGGGCGAGCTCATCGCCCGTCAAATCTGAACCGAAAGGACGAACCATGACGCCCGAAGGACAAGCCGAACTCGACAAGATACGCGAAGTTCGTGGCTACACACTGCCGGTACACGATTATCTGGCCGAGCTCGATCCGGAAATGCTGAAGCGCTACGGCAATCTGGCCTCCTATGCCCTATTTGGTGAGGCCGAAGGCCGCCCGATGGACCTGAAGACCCGCTTTCTGGTCCTGGTTGGCGTGACCACGGCGGTTAAGGGTGATCACGAAGGTGTCGAATGGGCGGCGGCGCGGGCAGTTCAGAACGGTGCGACTTGGAAGGAGGTCTACGAGGCTGCCTTCATGGCCGCGTTGCCTGCGGGTATCCCGGCGTTCGAGTCCGCCTGTCATACGTTCAACCGAATGAAGAAAGGCGAAGGCCTGGTCGACCAGGAAGTTCCCGAGGGGTGAGAAACGCTCCCGAAACCGCGGACATTGTCATCGTCGGCGCCGGAGCGTCTAGCGCGGCCATGGCTTGGCGGTTATCGGGGAAAGGTCTGAAAATTGTCGTGCTCGAACGTGGTGACTGGGTCGATCAACACCGTTCACCGAGCCTACGCCCGGATTGGGAATTAGCCCTGCAAAGCGAGTACCACGCCAACCCTAATATCCGACGGGCGCCGGCCGACTACCCGGTGAACGAGGTGGATACACCGATCAAGCCGGCGATCTTCAACGCCGTCGGTGGCGGTACCATCCGATGGGGAGCGCATTTTCCACGCCAACACCCCTCCGACTTCCGGGTTCGATCTCTCGACGGTGTCGCGGTGGATTGGCCGCTTACCTATGATGACCTTGTCCCCTACTACGATCTGAACGATCGCATGATGGGGGTTTCCGGTCTGGCTGGCGACCCAGCCAATCCAGATCGAGCGGTCAGACCGAATCCACCTCTACCGATGTGCCCGGCGACACGCGCCTTGGCCGGCGGATTCGACGAGCTTGGCTGGCATTGGTGGCCATCGGACGCCGCAATCTTGAGCGTGGACGACGCTAACGGTCGATCGGCATGCAATTCTTGTGGACCCTGCGGCCTTGGATGCCCTCGGTACGCCAGGGCAAGCGTCGATGTGACGTATTGGCGATCCGCAATAACAGCCGGCATCGAGCTTCGAACCGGCCACGTTGTGCGCAAGTTAGAGATGGGTAAGGTCGGCCAGGTGAACCTGGTTCGGTATATCAACAGCAATGGCCACGAGGGCACCATTTCTTCCCAAGTCGTCGTCGTCGCCTGCAATGGTTTGGGCAGTGCCCGGCTGTTACTTGCCAGTGGAGATGGAGATAGAGACGGAGACGGAATCGCGAATGCCTCTGGTCTTGTCGGTCGCAATTTGATGCTGCATCCAACAGCAATCGTCACTGGTGTTTTCAAAGAGCAATTGAAAAGCTACCGAGGCCCCTTCGCGAGTGCGCTCTATTCGCAGGAGTTTTATGAGAGCGACCGAGAGCGAGGCTTCGTGCGCGGCTTTCAACTCCAAGCCTTGCGGGGTCAGGGACCTCTCTCTACTGCGCTAGGTGGTTATATGCGCCGTCTTCCCTGGGGCACGGGGCACCATAGTAGGTTTGTACGCGAATTCGGTCGAACCGTCAGTCTGACGGTGACTTGCGATGATTTGCCGGAGTCGGAAAATCGCGTCACTTTGGAACCGGGTAATCGCGACCGATGGGATATGGCCATACCACGTATGTACTATCGTCTCGGCGAGAATACCAAGCGCATGATCGCATTCGGAATTGATCGTGCCCGTGAAGCCCTTGAAGCTGCCGGAGCTCGTGATGTCGTTGTCAATCCACTGGCACGCCAGGCTGGGTTTCATATGCTCGGAACGGCTCGAATGGGTCTGGACCCGAAGTCCTCGGTTGTCGACGCGGACTGTCGGTGTCACACGGTCGACAACCTGATGATCATTGACGGCAGTGTTTTTCCGACTGCGTCAGCCGTTAATCCAACACCGACTATCCAGGCGATTGCGCTCCGCGCCGCAGACCGTTTGCTAGCACGTTTGGGGATGCCCCAGGAGCGTGCGGCGTGACCACGCGGGATCCTCTCCTCGCTAGCTTCCTCGGCCATCTTCTACCAGGTGACCACAACGGTTGGCCGACAGCCAGTACCCTCCATTTGGCCCGGCGCTTCAGAGAGCATGTTACGCGTACACCGGACGGTACTTCCGCATTGGCATTGATCCTCGATCACCTTGGTGATGGGTTCATGAAGCGTGCACCGGATGATGCAAACGCGTTGCTCTTGAAATTCGAGGAGGAAGCGCCCGACGAATTCGAACGATTGGTCGTTGCGGCCTATAGTGTCTATTACACCGACCCCGGCGTATTGGCCGCAGTCGAACGATTGACCGGTTATGAAGCGCGCCCACCGCAGCCGCTCGGGCATGAATTGGAGCCATTCGACGAAGCTTTGTTGGCCAATGTCCGGCGACGCGAACCGTTTTGGCGACGCATCAACGACATTCTGCCATCGGACAGAGAGTGACGAGAGGTATCAAAGAAAGGGCCGAAAAATGGAAATGAGATTGACGCGCTCGCATCAAGCACGCCTCGACATGGTCGAGGGGCTTAAGGTTTTCATAGGCTCAAACATGATGCCGGAAGTCCGTCGCGAGTTCGATGCCTGGCGGGATCGGACCAAACCGTCCGAGACCGAATTGCGTGACCGCAAATTCATGGCAAATCACCTCGAGCGTGACCCTCTCTATCAGGCCTCTCGTGGCCTGCAGCGGTTGAGCCAGGAGGCGATGTGGCGCGAGGTTATCGCCGGCCTCGAGTCTCGTCGGCCTGAAATCGAGGCAACCCTGGAGTTGCCGATAGACGCACCGGGCTCACTCAGCCTGAACCCCGACCTCGAAATGCCGCATTACTACGACAGCAATGAGTTCCATCTGCAGCCGGGGAATTTTCATCGCGACGATCTGGCCGGTGTGATCTACGAGTTGGGCGTGGCGACCTACACCATGCATCGCTATGGCAGCGCCGGCGACGAGATGGGGCGGGCCTTGGTCTCGGTCCTACCGAAAAAGGACTATCGCCGCATCCTCTATATCGGCTGCGGTCCTGCCTATAAGGCCTATCCTGTCGCTGACGCCTTTCCCGATGCCGAGTTCCATGCGATCGACCTCGGTGCGCCGATGCTGAAATTCGCCCGTCACCGCGCGGCTGAGCATAACAGGCCGATCCATTTCAAGCAGATGAACGGCGAAGCGACGGATTATCCGGACGGATACTTCGATCTCGTCTTCTGCAAGCTGCTTCTGCACGAGGTCCCGACTAAGGCGGTCGTCAATTGTGTCAACGAAGCCCATCGCATTCTGGCGCCGGGCGGGGTTTTCGCGAACCTGGAACTGCCAAGCTACGATAGTCTGGATCCCTTGAGCGCCTACCTGATGGACTGGGACACTTTGCACAATGGTGAGCCCTACTGGCGTGCCTACCACGAAATGGATCTACTCGGCGCCTATCGCGACGCTGGTTTCGAGGCCGAACTCATCGAAGCGCATAGCGAATGGGGCGGCGCCAAAGGGAACTACATGGGCCGCTTTGCCTATCACGTAAGCATGGGCCAAAAGCCGGGGGCCGACTGATGGCGCAACCAACCGATTACTTCTCAGAGGTCTCTAAAACCGACCTGACCCGGGTCGTGATTGCGCTGGCGACAGAGGTGTTTGAGACCAGGGATCGTGTCAGCGCCTTGGAACAAATTCTCGCCGGCCAAAACATCGATCTGGCACCGTTGGATGCCTTGGTTGAACCCGCCGTCTATGACGAGGAGCGGTTGGCCGAACGCGATGCATTCGTTGCCCGAGTTTTCTCAGCGATGAAGACGGCCACTGCAGATGGGGCCGGTACCGATGGGTCAGGCATCCAGGAAAGCGGCAAAGGCTGAGGCCGTTTCGTCCAAATCCTCGGGGGTCGTAACGCCAGGCAGACTGCGACAATCGGCGCCCGGCAGCAGCTTGCTCGCCGCCTCGAACACCGGGTAAACCAGATCGGTCTCGCCAAACGTGATCATGGTCGGCTGAGTAATCTTTGGCACTTGGTCCGCCATCGAATAGCGGAATGCCGCCCGGTAGGACTTGTGGTAGGTGGTCAGCCCTTTCAGCACCTCGACAAATTTGATCTGCAAGAAATCAGCGCTCGGCAGATCGATCGGGACACGATTTTCTTTCTGCTTCTTGAACCACGGAAAATAAATGTACTGGTCGCGAATGAAGTGCCAAGCCCACATAACATGGCCGCCGATCTGATCCGGGACGACCTCGGGCGCGTAGATCTTTAAGATCTCATCGAGATCATCCGGTGTGTAGAGCCCGAATCCGTCGAGGATCACTTTGCGTACCCGGCCCGGATAGGCGAGCGCAATTTCCGTTGCCATGCGGGCCCCGGTATGGGTGCCGTAGAGATCCACTGCCTGCAAGTCGAGCCTATCCATCGTGCCAATCACGGCGGCCGCGTAGTCGGCGATCTCGGGCGTATCGCCCTCTGGAGGCATCGAATCCCCATTGCCAAGCGTATCGGGAGCGATGACCCAGCGGCTGTCGCCCATGGCCGCAATTACCTTCTCGATCATCTTCGAGGATCCGGGCGAGGCATGCAGCATGACCAGCGGCGCCGGCCCGCCCTCTCCGGATTGACGGTAGTGGACCTGGCCGTCAGGAAAATCCACGAAGCCGCGTCGGACGATTGCCATGCCTTGGTTCCTTTTGCTGACTACGCGATTGCGCGGCGATCGAACTCGGGCGTCGCGCGTTCATAGGCGTGGGAGACACGTAGCACTGTCGCATCCTCGAACAGACGACCAGTGACCTGCAAGGCCATCGGCATCCCAGCAGCCGAAAACCCGCAGCGTGTCGAAACAGCAGGAACTCCAGAGACGTTCGCCGGCGCCGTAATCAGAGGCGTGTTGAGGAAATAGAAGGGTTTGACATCGGCGGCGAGCGGCGGATCACCAATCATGCCGGGATAGACCAATACATCGACCTCATCCATTGCCCGCCGCGTCGCTTGCGCCAACTCCCGACGCATTTTCTGGGCCTCTAGGTAGTCTGTTGCCGAGATGAAACCGCCGAGCGATATCCGCGCTTTGGTCAATGTCGAATAGTCCCCGGCTCGCGAGGTCAGCCACTCCTCATGAATGGCGAAAGCTTCCGACATCATGATGACGGAGTTGCAGACTGTGAAATCCCACAAACTCGGCAACTCAACATCAACCACCTCGGCGCCCAATTCGGCGAAGACCTGCAATGCCACCTCGGTCGCAAGTCGTGGCTCCTCGCCGACGCCCTCCTCTTCGGCAAAACCGCGAACGTAACCCACGCGCAGACCATCCAGGCGATCACTCAGCGCCGCCGTCGCTCCGGGAGGGGCGGCTACCACACTTGTCGGGTGACGCGGGTCGTGCCCGGAAATGATATCGAGCATCAAGGCGCAATCCTCACTGGACCGCGCCATCGGCCCCGCATGATCGAGCGAACCGCTTAGCGGAAACAGCCCGCGCAGACTGACCAGACCATAGGTCGGCTTGATCCCGACGATGCCGCAGAACGCGGCTGGGATCCGCACAGACCCGCCAGTATCGGATCCAAGCGCGCCCGGGAAGAGGCCGGCCGACAATCCGACCCCGGCACCACTGGAAGATCCGCCCGGATATCGATCGGTGTTCCAAGGGTTGCGGGAGTGTGGGACCAATCCGTTGTCAGAGGGTCCGCCGAGACAAAACTCCGTACATTCCAGTTTACCCAAGAGAACAGCGCCGGCATCGCGGAGTTTCTCCCAGGCCGCGGCATCCTCTGAGGGCACCCGGTCAGCCAAGACCCGCGAGCAAATGGTGGTCCGGATAGCCTTGGTGTCGTAGGCGTCCTTCAGCGCCACCGGAATGCCATGCAGGGCGCCTCGTTTGCGGCCAGCCGCGATCTCGGCATCGGCGGCCCGCGCCATATCGAGAGCGAGCTCGAAGGTGGGTGTGATGAAGGCGCGATACTCATCATCCAGGCGCTCGATCCGCGCGATCAACGCCTTGGTCAATTCAACGGAACTAACCTCACGGGTTTCCAGCAGGCCCGATAAACGGGCGAGCGAGAGGTAGTGCAAATCCGTTGGCTCAGTCACGATTGCTCACCGGATCGAAGGTGAAGAGCGGCTCCGCAGTCTTCGCCCTGTCATCCGAACGCAGGCGGGTCATCAGTTCGCGAAGGCGGATATAGGCGCCGCGCATTCCCTCCATGTCATGATCGGCCGGGTCGAGGCCGACGCGAAGGGCAATTCGCTCGAATTCGGCTGCGTCTGGATTGCTCATAAAGTCCCTCGTTTATCGTTCAGCAGCCACAGTATAGCATCGCAGAATGTCTGTGGAGTGAGGGGAGCGAGATTATGAAAGGCGGGGTTTGGCCATGAGCGGATCACTTTCAAAGGGCTATTTCGACATGCCTTGGGGGCAAATTCACTACAGAACTTCGCCCAGCAATCACACCCGTTCGCCGATGTTCTTGCTGCACCAGTCACCGCTGTCATCTCGGAATTACGATCGACTCTTGCCCCTGCTGGCCGAGCACTGCGCGCCCTACGCACTCGATACACCAGGGTACGGGGGCTCGTCGGCGGCCCCCTTGGACTGGGAGGTCGAGGATTACGCGAACGCAGTCTGGAAATGTGCAGACGCGATCGGTGCCGAGAAGATCGTCTTATTTGGGCGTGCCACCGGCACTGTCTTTGCTGTCGAAGCCGCGCTCTCGCACCCGGAACGAGTATCCTGTCTGATCCTGCATGGAATGCCAGTCTACACGGATGAAGAACGGGCCGATCGGATGGCGAATTTCGCACCGCCCTTTCAGTATCTTGACGACGGCTCGCATATATCGGCGATCTGGAAACGTATTCAGGGTGAGTATCCCTGGATCGACCCGGAACTGGCGACCCATTTCGTGCAGGATTACCTTGCCGCCGGGGCAGATTTCGCCCAGTCGTATCGGGCAATCTGGCGTTATGATTTGCCAAACCGGGTTGCGAACACTCTCGCGGTTCCGACCTTGTTGATCGGCGGCACCGACGATCGCATTGGGTTTATGCACGAGCGCGCCGTTGCGCTGCTGCCTGCGGCGGATACAGTGGTTCTCGAAGCCGCCACTGACTTTGTTGCCGAACAGAGCCCAACATTGCTCGCCTCCCATTTGATCGACTTCATCGGTAAGAATATGTCGAACCCATGATATGGCTTGCAAACCATCCGACGGGTAAAACACACACCCCGGTGGCGGGGATTGCCTTTGCGATTTAAACCGAATGGATGACATTCCAGAACACCATCCATTTCAACAATCGGCCCGATCCGGCCTATGCACTTGATGGGCTTCAGCCGGATACGGATCGATGAAAGAATGGCTTTAATCGACAATGCCGTCGGAGAATATGGAGATGCGGATGGCTGTTTTTACCTTCCACGAATTGCGCCGGGCCACCTGGAACTTGGCCAGCGATAACGTCCGGCCGGGCGAGGCTGTTCTCGTGGTCTCGAGTTCGGATCAAGAATTGGCCTTGGTCGATGCGCTGGTCAGCGCGGCTGACGCTGCCGGTGCGGGAACCGTCACGGCGGCCGTGATCGCTTGTCCGGCGGATATGACGGATTACCGTCATCCGGCTCCGGTTATTGCCGCCGTTGAGCATGCCGACCTGACGATTGTCGCGACCACCATTCGGTTTCCGCGCGCCTATGATGATCTCAGCGAGGCGCTTTATGCTGCGGGTAAGCGCCAAGTCTTGATCAATAACGCGCCGCTGGAAGATTTCACCCGGGGCGCCTCTCTCGCTGATCCGGTGGATTTGAGGGACCGGACCCAGCGATTGGCCGGCCTGGTTTCCGGCGGCCGATCTGTTCGGGTAACCTCCGATAACGGTACGGATTTAACCGTCGGCGTGTGCCGCCCCTGTTTACCGCTGACCGGGCACGCCGAAGAGGATACCGGTTTCGGATCCTTTCCCAGCGGTGAGGCAATGCTCTCGCCGGAGGAAGGGACAGCCAACGGGACCTTTGTCGCCGATGCCTTTGGCCAGGTTGTTTATCTCGGTGGCGGCGGCCCGCAGCTTGGGTTGTTGGAGGATCCGATCACCCTGGACTTCGCCGATGGCCGCTTGACCGATCTGCGGGGTGGTTCAGCGGCGCGCCGGTTGCAGGCGATCCTCGACCAGGCCGATGACAACGCGCGGTTGTTGGGCGAACTTGGTCTTGGCACCAACCCGGCCGCGCGTCCGGTGGGCCATGTGGAGAACAAATTTCGCCGCGCCACGGCGCATATCGCGCTTGGTGATAATCATCTCATCGGTTGGCGCGGCGCGTCGATCTATGGCGGCACGATCGTTAGCGACCGACATATTGACCTGGTCAGCGATGGGATCTCGATAGAGATAGACGGGTCGCCGGTGAGCCCTTGATCGGCCGCCCATGGCTCGTGTATTACCGACATTCAAAGCGATCTCGCCGTGCCGGACCGCCGTGTCATGGGGCGCGTCCACACCGATACCGAACTCCTCCAGGTGAAACCGGCCCTGGGATTGTCAGTGCAAATTGGCTTAAGCAAGAGCGTGGCATTCCATAGTGTCCGGGCGCGCAAAATCCCTTCCGTTAACCAACGGGGTCGCCGGAGGCTATGCCGAGGATCTGGTTCGATCTCTGGGAAGTTACGTCAATCACCCGGCCGATGAGCTGGCGGAGATCCACGCGGGCAAGACAGTCATCCGTCGCTAAGTGAACGATAATCTCTACCTATCGAACACGCCACAACGCGTGGTGAAGATCTCGCACATCCTCATCGTCTCCGACGCTTACTGCACGACCCCAAACGAATGGCGCCAGGGCTTGCAAGACACGCTCACCGATGGCGCGCAGCTTGCCTGTGTGAAGCCATGACGTTCGCAACCGAGCTCATCGTCAAACACCGTAGTGTTACATCTTATAACTACGCTACTAGTAGCTTTCAAATTTCAAATCGATCGGGTGATGATACCTGACGCTGGGCCAATCCGATCAATTTGCTACAGTTACCAGAGACGCTGGCACTTTCGCGCGGACAATCGATGCCAGACGATCTGCCAATTCCGCCCGAGGATATGAAACTCGAATGGCAAGCCGCACGGTTCGTCCGGCGGTGCCGGACCTTTCCCGGCGCATGACTATGGTACTGCTTTGCCTGCTACCATTCCGGTTTGTCAGTGCCGGCGCCAAGGTAACCCCGTCTCCGGCCGCGACAAGCGCGAATAGCGTCTCCAGGCTAGTCTCGCGGGTGTTGGCATTGTTGATCCCGGTCTTGGCCTGGCATGCATCAACGACTTGGTCGCGGAGGCAGTGTCCGTCAGCAAGAAGCAAAAGCTCCTCCGGCGACAATTCGCCAAGGTCCACAGTTTCGTGGGCTGCGAGCGGGTGATTTTCGGAGAGCGCTACCCAGAACGGCTCGTCATAGAGGACTATCTCTTTCAAATGTGGATCCTCCAATTCCGTCGCGAGTATCGCTCCGTCCAGATCTCCGTTTGCCAAGCGCTTCATCAGATCTGGAGTCAATCCTTCGACAAGCGTCAATGCCAGATTTGGCAATCCTCTCGAAATCTCAGTCAAAATCAGAGGTGACAGATACGGGCCAACAGTCGGGATTATACCGAGGCGAAATTGGCCGGAGAACGGATCTCGGGCGTTTTGAGCAGTGGCGACGATTTCATCGGATATGGTTATCAGGCGCCGAGCTTGCGCTACGATTTGCTCTCCAACCGGCGTCACCTGGACTATTCGGTTAGTCCGCTCAAACAACGCGACTCCAAGTGACGCCTCCAGTTTGCGGATCTGGCCACTGAGCGCTGGTTGACTGATGTGGCACCGAACAGCGGCCCGACCGAAATGCCGCTCCTCGGAAACGGCCACAACATATTCAAGGTCTCGTATATTCACGGGATTAACTCCCTTATTTTACATATTGATCGTTAATTCCGATCATTATGATAATAACAATCGATTATACAAATATTAAATCTGTTGCTACCTCAATCGACAGTGATGCCCGAAATACAGCAGCAGATAGGAAACAACCCGATGAGCGACGCTCCGATCATGACCGCGACAAACGGCAGTCCCATATCCGACAACCAAAACAGCCTGACCGCCGGCCCCCGCGGCCCTTTGCTGGCTCAAGACTGGCAACTCTTCGAGAAACACGCTCACTTCAACCGAGAGCGAATTCCCGAACGCGTGGTTCATGCAAAAGGCTCCGGCGCATACGGCAAACTGACCGTCACCGGCGACATATCCCAATACACCAAGGCCAAGGTCTTCGATGTAGGTAAGGAGACCGAGTGTTTTCTGAGGTTCTCGACCGTGGCCGGCGAGAAAGGAGCGTCCGACGCCGAGCGTGACGTGCGGGGCTTCGCCGTCAAGTTCTATACCGAGGACGGTAACTGGGACATCGTCGGCAACAATACGCCGGTATTCTTCATCCGAGATCCCTATAAATTCATGGACTTCATCCACAGCCAGAAGCGTAATCCACGAACCAATCTGCGCGATGCCACGATGCAATGGGATTTCTGGTCGCGCGCGCCCGAAGCGCTGCATCAGATAACAATCCTCATGTCAGACCGCGGCCAACCGAAGACTTACCGTCACATGAATGGCTATGGCTCACATACCTACAGCCTGATTAATGCTGACGGTGAGCGGTTCTGGGTGAAATTCCACTTTAAGACCATGCAGGGTCATCAGACCAACACCGGCGCCGATGTTGCGCGGATCATTGGCAGTGACCGTGAAAGTCATCAACGAGATCTCGTTCGGGCTATCGATAACGGTGACTTCCCGAAATGGAAGCTCAAGGTGCAAATCATGTCGGAAGAGGACGCAAACAAAACGCCCTACAACCCGTTCGACCTGACCAAAGTCTGGCCGCATGACGACTTTCCTTTGATCGAAGTTGGCACCCTAGAGCTCAACCGGAATCCGGAGAACTACTTCGCTGAAGTAGAGCAGGCTGCGTTCACGCCGGCCAACACGGTGCCGGGTATCGGACATAGTCCGGACAAGGTGCTCCAGATGCGCATTCTCTCTTACGGTGATGCACAGCGATACCGGATTGGAACCAACCATCAGCATCTCCCCGTGAATGCTGCCCGTTGCCCGGTTCACAACTATCAACGCGATGGCGCTATGCGGTTCGATGACAATGGCGGTGGGGCGGCAAATTACCAGCCCAACAGTTTTGGGGGGCCGGTCGACGATCCGGCGGCCAATGAGCCTCCATTGGCGATAACCGGCGACGCCGGTCGATATGATCATCGCGAAAACAATGATGATTATACTCAGGCCGGCGACCTGTTCCGCCTAATGTCGAGGGACCAGCGAGACCGACTGATGGACACCATTGCCGGTGCTATGGACGGCGTGCCCGCGGATATCGTCGAAAGACAACTCGGTTACTTCCGAATAGCTGATGCGTCTTACGGGGACGGTATCGCCAAACGGCTCGGATACGGTTGATGTAACATTCGCTGTGGGGCGGTTTCTACTGAACATAGGCTATTGTCGCGACCGCCCCCGCGATGCCCTGGTGCGAGGCCTGCAAACATCAAAGCGGTTCAGATCAAAGTCCAATAAGGAGCACATTCTAAACATCGCATACGCAGTTCGTCATAGCTCCGATATGACAACTTACACTGATGGACAGGCGCGCCTCCGCTAGAGGACGCCGTTCAGTCGACCTTGGCGAGGCCGAAATCGTCGAGGACTGAATAGATCGCCGGCACCAGAAACAGCACCAGAACCGTCGTAGCCATCAGCCCAAAGGCGAGGCTGGTAACCAATGGGACAAGAATCTGCGCTTGAATGCTGGTCTCGAACAGCAACGGCAGAAGGCCGACAATGGTTGTCAGCGAGGTCAGCAGGATGGCGCGGAAGCGGGCGCGACTGGCTTGCGATGCCGCTTCCGGAACCGATTTCGTTTCGCCGTGGTAGTGCTTGATGAAATTTACCAGCAGGATCGAGTCGTTCACCACCACGCCGGCCAGCGCTACGAAGCCGAGCATCGAAGGCATGGTGAAATCGAGCCCCATGAGAATGTGTCCAATGATCGCGCCGACAAGCGCGAAGGGAATAATGATCATTACGACCAGTGGTTCGACATAACTGCGGAATTGGAAGCTCAAAAGCAGATAAACGCCAATCAGGCCGAGGACGAAACCGCCGAGCATCGAGCGCTGGGTCGTTTGCGCTTCCTTATTTTGGCCTTGGAGTGAAACGTTGACACCCGGAAAACGTTCGGCCAATTCGGGGAAAAAACGATTTTTAGTGTCCCTCAGAATCTCGTTGGCGTTGGCGACCGTGACATCGATGTCACCCTGGACGGTGACAGTGCGCCGGCGATCGATTCGGTTGATACGCGAATACCCACGACCGGTGTTCACGACGGCAATAGCGGTCAACGGTATCACGCTCCCGTCGGTTTGCGTGATAACGAAATTGTCGATGTCCGCCAGGCTGTCCTTACTGGCCGGGTCGATCCGGACGTCGATTTCGTAAGCCTCCGGACCTCGCTGTATTTCGCTTACCTTGGTACCGAAAAAGGCAGCGCGCAACTGGTCGGCAATCTGTCGGGCGTCGACCCCCAGGGTCGAGGCGCCGTCCTTCAGGCGAATGCGCAACTCGGGTTTGCCGGGTCTGAGGTCGTCGGTCAGATTTGATGTGCCTCGGTAACCGTCGAGCCAATCGGTCAACTCCAGGGCCGCTGCCTTGAGTTCATTCAAATCCTCGCCCGTCAGGCGGATATCGAATGCCAGCCCGGCCGGTCCAATCTGGGCTTCGGTGAACGTAACCGATATGACGTCGGCCAACTCGCCGGTCTCCTCTCGCCACATGGCAATAACGTCGTCGATCCGACTGGTTCGGGTTTCGGAGTCCAACAGGTCGACAGTCACTGTAGCCACATGCGCACCGGCCTCATTGGCGCCCGAATTTTCGTTGAACTTGACCGCTACGTTCTCGACGAGGGACGCCCCGCCGGGCTGCTTCGGCTTCAACTCGTCGTTGATACGCATGAGAGCCGAGTTGACCAGGTTCACGGTTTGCTCGGTTCGCCTCAGTGGCGTGCCCTGCGGCAGCAGGATCCGCGCCGTCATGACATTTCCGTCGAGGTCGGGAAAGGCGGAGAACTTTAACAGCCCGCCGGCAATGCTGCTGATCGCGAGCAGCATGAGGCCGATCGCAATCCCTATGGTCAGGTAACGCCAGCGGACGGCCGCAATAGCCACCGGCGTGACGACGCGATCCCGCACCCAATCTACGCCACGGTCAACCGCCTGCTGTACTCGGGTGGACTTCCCATCGTCTTTGGCGAGCGCATGGGCTAAATGCTTCGGCAAGATGAAGAAAGCCTCAACCAGCGAGACAATGAGAACGAACAACATCACCACCGGAACCACACGGAGGATCTGGCCGATATCGCCTTTCAAGAACGCGAGCGATCCGAATATACAAATCGTCGTCGCAAACGAGGCGAAAACGCTCGGTAATACCTGCTTTGTACCTTCGATCGCCGCTTCCAGTGGTTCCTTGCCCTCCCGGCGCTTGGCGGCAACGTTCTCGGCGATGACGATCGCGTCGTCCATCAACAGGCCGATGACGATAAGTAAACCGACCATTGTCAACATGTTGATGGTGTAGCCGACGGCGACCATGAACGCCGCTGCGCCAAGAAACGAGACCGGCAACCCCGCCGCGACCCAGAACGCGTAACGAAATCCGAAGAACAGCCACAAAACCAAGACTACCAGCACGAAGCCCTGACCACCGTTGCTCATCAGCAGCTGCAATCGGCCACGAACGATCGAAGAAACATCATTGGTGACAACAATCTCGATACCAGGCGGCGAGGTCAGTCGCTCGATATCGATGAAGTCGTTAATCGCGTCGATCACATCGAGAGTGTCCTCGGTCTCGGTCTTGGTGATATCAAGGATCGCGGCCGGCTTGCCGTTAAACAGAATCTTTGCCTCGTCCAGGTCGAAGCGGTCACTGATCTTCGCGATGTCGCCTAACCGAATTTGACCACCACCGGCACCAGCCACGACGACCACGTCGCGAAACTCGTCTGGCGTCTTACGTTCGTCAGCGAACCGTATCAACACGTCCTGATCCCGGGTTTGGATGTTGCCCGACGGCAGGTCCAGGCTTTGGCGCTGAATGGCACGCGCTACATCGGAAATGCTGATGCCATACTGCCGGATCGTGGCGTCGGGAAGTTCGATCCGAATTTGATGGTCGGAAAAACCCTTGATCTCGATCTTCGGTATACCGCCATGACGCAGCATGCGGCGTTTCAGATCTTCGGCGTAAGCCTTTAGATCCGGCTTTGCCACCGCTCCCGTAAGTGCGATCGAGGCTACGAAATCAGTACGGCCGAGTTGCTTGACGACCGGCTCCTCAGCCTGACTAGGAAAGTCGGCGACGGCGTCGATCTCTGTGCGGATGTCTGTCGTGAATCTGTCGAAGTTGGACCCCTCGACCATTTCGGCGACGGCGCGCGCCCGACCCTCACGCGACGCACAGCTAATCTCCGAGACATTGTCGATGCCGTCGAGCGCGTCCTCGATCCGCTGGCAAATCGCTTCCTCGACATCTTCCGCCCTTGTGCCCGGATTGAGCACTTGAATTTCGACCCTGTTTGGCTCAACGCGAGGAAAGGTCTCTCTCTGCAGAAACGGCGCGGCGAACACTCCAGCAGCAATAAGCGCGATCATGACGAGGTTCGCAGCTGTTGGGTGACGGGCGAAATACTCGATCATTTTGCAGCTACCCCGCCCTTCGCCTCGGCCCGAAGTCGATCCCGTAATTGCTCGTCCGGTTGCGGCATCAGGAGCATGCCGGCCACAGCGGGAACGAGGTCCGAGACGACGATCGTCTCGCCGGAGGTAATGCCAACGTCTATTACTGCAATATCGCCCTGGACCAACCCTACAGTCACCGGCCGAAGCGCCAGCCGGCTATCGGAGTCCAAAATATAGACATTCCCGTCATGCAATGCCGAGCGCGGCACGACGATCTGACCGGCTTTGGCGCGGGTACGGATCTCTATTTCTACAAACATCCCCTTGGCGAGCGGTGGTCGTTGTCCTGGTTGCGCCTTAGCATAAGCCCCTTCGACTGTGACGATGGCCCCGATGGTGCGGGTTTTCGGGTCGACCGCGTCGCTGATCCGGGCGAAACGGGCGGGCCATTCCACAGTTTCGTCAGCAGCGCGCAGTCGAACTGTCGCCTCGAAACCGATTGTCTTGACGATTCGTGATAAGTTCGCGGCGGCGACGCCGACCGGAACCTGGCCATCGGCGCTGGCGTGAATCATAGCGCGAAATTGCGATATCGGGATCTGGGCTTCGACCTCTGCAACGTCCAGGCTGTCCGCCGTTACCAATGTCCCACCTAGTTGGGCGAATTGCTCGACTTCGACCGAAACCACTCCGATCCTCGCCTCGAATGGTAGGATAATGTGCGTACGCGAGAGGTCGAGTTTGGCCGAGTCATGTTGCGCCCGATAGACGGCGATCTGCTCTTGCTGCACGGCGCGTTGGGTCGGCAGAAGCCTGATTTTATTTTTCAGATCCTGGACCAGTTTGAGTTGTGAGAGCGTGTCGCGTTGAGCAGTCTCATACGAGGTCTTCGCCACGGTTCCACGCCCGAGTAGGGCTTTCTTGCGCTTCACGTCCGCCTCGCGAAGCTTCAATCCGCGTCTTTCGATTTCCAGCAGGTCGGTGGTGTTAGTTTCCGTAACCTTCAATTCGACCAACTTGGCCTCGGCCGAGCGGATATTGGCGGTCGCCTGAGCGACGGCAAGTTCAAAATCTACTGGAGATATGCGCAGAATTTCCGTACCGGCCGGCAGGATCGCACCCTTCTTGAGTCCCGGATGGACATAAACCACCTCGCCCGCAACTTGAGCGATGGCGCTCCAGACGGTGCCTGGGTAGACGCTGCCGTAGCCCGTGACACGCGGAACCAGCATGACCTGATCGGCGGTGATCGTGCGGACCGCTCGGGGACGCTCCTGCGGAGGTTTGCGCTCTGGAGCCGACCATCCCCCAATCATGAAGGCGAGAACCGCAACACCGATGAGTATCGGAGGGATGATCAGCAGTTTTTTTTTCAACGTCCGAACTCCATTCGACGCAATTCATGACCTACAATCGGTTGGCGGCTGCGTGGACTTTTCGACCCTGAGAGAAACGCGTCCATCAAGACGAAGGCCTCTGTCATCTTCACGCCAGCCACAACCGCGTCGGCGTCCGGGGTCCCGGACGCCTCGCACAGCTCAATGCCGCAGTCGCAACTTACAGCGTTCGAAAAATTATCACCTCGGTCCAATCAAGGCTATGAACTTCCCCTTTCGGTAATTCGGAGACAATGAAACGGTGTAGTTCAAAATCTACTGCTGAATGAACTTCGAATTTCATTCTCGCTGTCAATATCTCCGAGATCTACCAATAAGTGACCTAAACTCATGTTCGCCGGTCGGCTTGGTGCCTGGCTTCAATCGCCAGCGTGCCCTCGCAGTAACAAAACTGGTTTACCATGCGGCGTCGCCTCGTAGGCTGAGCGCCACGGGTCCATCGTCTCGCTTATTTCCGTAGTCTCTACCGGGAGAACAGACATCAGCGCGTCACCGACAGCCAGAAAATATTCCTCCACCGTGTCGTCGGCGCTTGCTGATTGGCGACGTATAATTGATGCGCCGAGCGGCGCCGCCCAAATGTCGACCTTGATCACTCCACTTTCGATCAGGACCTGAAACATTGCATAAATCTGTGCCTGCCAGGGTGCGTCAAATGCCGGAGCCAACGGCCCGTCCGCCCTACTTGCCGGCTTCAAGGTGTCTCTCCCAAAGATCAAGGTGAACTCGGTCCGGCGACCCCGTTCGTTCCGGGAATATCTCGCTGAGCTGAAAACAGACGGTGTAGAGTGGTTCGACGAAGGTCTCATTTTGCGCCGACGCATCTGCTATGACATGCGCTCCGTGATAGCCTACAATCTGACCACAATGGCCCCGAACATACCCTGGAAGTCTGCAGTGCCCAGTTGGGCTCATCAGGCGCGCCCGCACAGTGTCACCAACTATGTAGTTTGGAACGCCATCATAAGGCCGTTCAAACGACGATCCTGCAAGTTTGGCGGCCGCCACTTTTTCCGGAGGCATCGGCTCTGGCAGACTGATCGGCCTCGTGCCATTGGATGATCCACTAGCAAGCTCATCAATAGTGATTACACCTGATCCAATGAGCATGCAGGCGTAGGCTTTATACCACTGATCAAAATAGGGTCGCGTAAGGTAGAGGACCGGGTCTTCATGTTCGCGAGTGTGTCAAAACTGGTCGGAATTCCAATCCGCAGGACGTGAGATGGCACGTGCGACTCCAAGCATCCGCCCCTCCCACGTCTCTTTAAAAGGTGGGTCGTCAGGCGTGACCTTGATCGACCCGAACCCGAATTTGCCGCCGGCATCGTGAATACCGTCCATGTCACAACACTCCGGGTTTTAGCGTCAGGTTGCGGTCGGTCCCTATCATACTGTTACGCGTTACCAATTCCGCTAGCGGTGTTTCATCGAGGTGATCGCTGCCGACAGGTCGTTGGGGTAGCACGAGGTACCTTAGCTCAGCGGTACTGTCCCAAACGTCAACACGCACATCGTCTGTCAGCAAAACGTCAAACTCTGCAAGGACACCACGGGGGTCACGAACCGCACGGGATCGATAGGATTCCAACTTGTACCAGGATGGTTGAATGCCCAGGAGTCCATGAGGGTAGCAAGAACAAGGTGTGCAGACGACGAGATGGTGAACTACGGGCGTGTTCTCAACGACCTTCAAGTCGCCGAGCGCCCAACCTGAGAGCTCCATCTCTTTTATCGCCGCCGAGCCATCGGCGAGCAGGTGTTTGCGAAAATCATGGTCGCACCACGCTCGCGCGACTACTTTGGCGCCAACCTTCGGCCCAATCTCGTCACTATAGACTTCAATCCAGGCATCGACGGTGGCGCTATCAAGCAAGCCTTTCTCGACCAAAAGCGTCCAAGCGCTTTGACTCTTAACGCTGGTTCCTCCGGGACATGGGAATGAGCCTCTGGATGAAGGTGTGCGGTGTTTTTGTGGGCGCAAAAAGCAAAGATAGGCAATGCTCGTAATCTGCTGCAACCGATCCATGACTGGTTCACCGAAGGTTTTGATACAACGGATTGGATTGACGCCAAGGCCTTGCTGGATTCGCTGACACCTTGATCAAGATCGATGGCTTATCAGCCGGTCGACCGAGGACAAATACCGCTCAGAGGCCAACAGATGCCCGTTCTTGGTCGCTAACGGACACTTGCCCGGATCGACAGTTTATCCGCTCTTGAACAGCGTTCGGTCGCTCAGATTGATAAATTTCAGTAGCTATTTTGAGTCGACGAGGAGCCGTTCGATTATGACGTCTGGAAACTGAGACGTTTACGTCGTCGACGATCAGGCCCGCTACTGGATGGATATCCGACATTGCAATCGCCAATCAGGTTGTCGCTGATTTGCCGATAGTGTTGATAAAGTCGTAGTTGATGGTGACCGGATGGTCTGTGTTCGACCCAACTCGGAAGTCCAAGATCGCTTAAATAGACAGCTGAAAAAGAGGTATATAGACTGACCGCCGCAAGCGAAATCTTGGATGA
Source organism: Rhodospirillaceae bacterium (assembly GCA_018699735.1). Classification (GTDB taxonomy): domain Bacteria; phylum Pseudomonadota; class Alphaproteobacteria; order Thalassobaculales; family Thalassobaculaceae; genus JABIRP01. The sequence continues at coordinate 39,233 of JABIRP010000214.1, forward strand.
AGAACATACTTGAACGCACCAGCAAACGTCGGCTTGCTTAATTTTTGGATGCTGGTAGCGGTAATGGCACCATCTTCAAGGCTATTGCAAATGGCAAAGACAAGGGGGGATAACGAATGAAAGCTTATCTTGTTGGATTTTTCCAAATCACCGATCATGAAAAATACCATTCGGATTATGTTGAGCCTACCCTATCGCTAATTGCAAAGCATGGCGGAAAACCCCTAATTATCGCAGATGAATGCATGATGAAGGAAGGGAAGCTACCAGACGGAAGGTTCGTTGTTATCGAATTTCCTGACATGAAGGCGGCCGACGCATTCTATGGCGACCCGGACTATCAGCCTCTCAAGCCGGTGCGCCAGGCATTGACTCAATCGGTCTTGGCATTCGTGCAAGGGATCGATTCGCCCCACTAATAATCAATAATCAACTTCATGGACTTCTGTTTTTGGCACTTAGCGGCCGCTCGTATGGATTTGCAAGTTGTCCGCTCTTGATCTGAGTTCAGCCGTTCGAATCGATGATTTGAGCATCGACACTCATTCAGCGTTGAGCCGTTCGACATCGACGTCTAGAGCCCACGTGACAGCGGACGCGGCGATCTGGCCGGCGCAATGGCACAATCGTGTGAGGCTCGCCTACGGGCCTCTGGATAAGCTTCAGCGTTTCACTAATATTATTCGGCTCGGCAATCGATCAAACCGCATTCCCGCCGCTTACATAGTGCTTACATAAAAAACAAAAGGCTCAGCCATTTCGAGCTAAGCCTTTGAAATATTTGGTGGGCGCTACAGGGCTCGAACCTGTGACCCGCTGATTAAGAGTCAGCTGCTCTACCAACTGAGCTAAGCGCCCGCGCCTTATGGCGAGGGGAGCTAGATAGCGAAATCCGTTGGTCATGGCAAGCGCGAATGGGGCCGACGGACAGCCTGTCTGCGTCTGGTCGCTTCGACACCTCCGCTTCGTCTCCGCTTCGCCTCGGCCGCGCCTTGCGGTCACGGGTCTTCATCTACCCCCTGGCGACTTATTTCGATGTCCCGGTGGACAAACACATTGATCAATAGGCCGAAACCTAGCATCGCGGTCAGCATTGCCGTACCACCGTAGGAGATTAACGGCAGCGGCACGCCGACCACCGGGATCAGCCCCATCACCATGGCGATATTGATGAACAGATAGAGGAACAAAGTCGTCGTGACACCCATCGCCACCAGGCGCCCGAACTGACTACTCGAGCGCAAAGCAATCGCGAAGCCATAGACCAATGCCAAGGTATAAAGGCCGAGCAATCCAATCCCGCCGACCAGGCCGAATTCCTCGGCCAACATGGTGAAAATGAAGTCGGTTTGTTTTTCTGGGAGGAAGTTCAAATGGCTCTGGCTGCCCTGCAAGAAGCCCTTGCCGAACACCCCCCCAGAGCCGAGCGCGATTTTCGACTGCAGAATATGATACCCAGAGCCCAACGGGTCGCTCTCTGGATCCAAGAACGTCAAGATCCGCTTCTTCTGATACTCGCGCAGGAAGCCCCAAGCGATCGGCACCGACCCTACAGCCGCCACTGCCAACGTGGCGAACTTCCAGAACCGCACACCGGCGACCCAGAATATGGCCCCCGCCCCCATCAGCATCATGCCAGCGGTCCCCAGGTCAGGTTGGCGCAAGACCAGTACGACCGGCGCCCCAATCATGGCGAGCGGAATCAACAGATAATGTGGTCGGCCGATCTCTTCGTGTGTCAGACCATGGAAGTACCTTGCCAAGGCGAGGACTAGGGCCAGCTTCATCACTTCCGATGGCTGGAGCTGGAAAAACCCAAAGTCGACCCAGCGCTGGGCACCCATGCCGATCTCGCCGGCAATCTCAACCGCGACCAGCAGCGCAAAGGCGGTGAGGTAACCGGCGTAGGCCCAGCGCATCAAAAATCGCAGGTCGACCAGCGCCAGACCAATCATCAACACCGCACCTCCAGCGAACCGGATCGCCTGGCGGTAAGCCCAGGGGCTCCAATTGCCATTGGCCGCGGAATACAGCATCGCAAAGCCAATGCCCGCGATGGCGGTAATCAGCAGCACCAATCCCCAATTCATATCGCGCAGTTTCTGCCCGACGGTCAGTTC
>JABIRP010000215.1 GCA_018699735.1 Rhodospirillaceae bacterium
ATCATTACCGGCACCGCCAACCAGCGAGTCATTTCCGCCGCCGCCAAACAAGCTGTCTAAACCTTCGCCACCGGAAAGCGTGTCCGCTCCGGCATTTCCGAGCAACAGGTCGTTGCCGGCTGCGCCATTCAGCAGATCACTGCCATTTACGCCATGCATGGTATCGTCGCCGGCTTCACCGAAAATACTGTCGTCGCCGACATTGCCCGCCATGCTGTCATCGCCGGCACCGCCGTTTATTGAATCGTTGCCCGCGCCGCCGAAAATAGAGTCATTTCCCAACCCACCGGACAGCGTATCTCTACCAAGATTTCCGAAAACCAGATCGTTGCCAGCATCGCCCAGGACCGAGTCATTGCCGGCGGCACCGGTGATCGTATCATCACCACTTCCGCCGCTCGCCGTGTCCTCGCCGGTACCGGCCCGGATCAGGTCACTCTCTCCGCCGCCAAGCAGCATGTCGTCGTCCTGGCCACCGAACAAGGTGTCGGACCCGGTTCCACCGACCAGAAAATCATCTCCTCGATTGCCAAACAACAGGTCGCCATCGACACCGCCGTAAAGCGAGTCTGCACCCATGCCGCCGATAATGCTGTCGACGCCTGCATTGCCGTAAATCAGGTCGGCGCCGGCACCGGCGCCGCCGGAGATTGTATCGTTGCCGTCGCCAGCGCTGACGGTGTCACCATCGGGCGCACCGGTGATACTGTCGTCGGCCGCTCCGGTTGTCACGTTCAGCTTGAGAGCCGTGCCGGACAAAGCAGAACCATCGACAATGACGCCGATCGTGCTGGTGAACGACATGGTAATCGTGCCCGTCGTGGAGGACAATATCGAGGTCGGCAACTGGATAGAGTGCGCCGCATTGCTCGTCACGTTGATTGTCGAATAGCCGACGACGCTTGCAAAGCTGCTCGTCGCAAGCTCTCCGGACGTGATGTTCAATGTCCCGGAATTCGAAGTATCGGCTGCAACCGACGCTAAACTGTCGACTGTCGTGGTAACGGTTGCCATTTCTAAACCCGCGAAATAATTGACAAACCTCTTCTGGTTCGACTTTCCGACTATAGCATGCGGATCATCGAAAAACACCCCGGAGTGATCTTTCCAAGCTGCCTGGAAATCAATAAAGCAAGACCCGTGCCGAAAATGAATCTTGGGATTTCAAGTGCTTGCCCACAGACCTTCATGTGATCGCTTGACAGGTCCATCCGCCCCGATATCTTCTGCCAAATCGTTGACCAAATCGTTTGCTAAAGCGGTCACGGGCGGGTGTAGTTCAATGGTAGAACATCAGCTTCCCAAGCTGAATATCGGGGTTCGATTCCCCGTACCCGCTCCAAAGCGCCCGGATTGTTTCGTGCTCTACGATCCTGATCTCGGCGTGGCGACCTGTCGCAGCTAAGAACGCTTGAAATTCGTCGCGCGAGCGGCTACGTCATCCCTGCCGAATTTCGAATACTCAGATCGTCTTCGGCCACCGCCCGCTTTCAGTGGCGTGATCGAGCCCTTCCGGAATACGGTTCAGGCTTTCATTGGTGGCATACGGACCGCCGCGACAAGTGCGCGGCTGGCCGGGTTGTTTGTCGTATTGGACAGGCAATCGAATGAAGACGGCATAACCCGAAGAAGGAGATACGAATGAACGAACGGCCTCTCACCGGAAAGACGATCGCGATCATGGTTGCCAATGGTTTCGAAGAGCTCGATTTCACCGAGCCGCAGAAGCGCCTGATCGCCGCGGGAGCAACGGTGAAGACCGTTTCGCGCGCCAATGGCTTGGTTAATGGTTGGTATGATGGCGCCTGGGGGCATTTCTTCCCCGTCGACGGCGACATGGCCGACACGCTGGCTATCGATTTTGACGGCCTGCTGGTTCCAGGTGGCATGCGCCACGTTGACAAGCTGGGTGAGGACGCGCACGGCGCCCGCATCCTGAAAGCCTTCATGCGGGCCGGCATGCCAGTTGCCCTGATCGGCGATGCGGTTGCAATGCTGGCGACCACCGAGCTGGCCAAGGGCCGCACGGTCGCCTGCTCTGATCTCGCCCGCGAGGCGCTGACGGAAGCCGGTGCAAGCATCGAGGACGCGGCCAGCACGGTCGAAGCAAACCTCGTAACGGCAAGCGGCACCTCCGGCGTGGAAGCGCTGCTCGACAGCTTCGTCGAGGTTGTCGAAGGCTACGAGAGCGAGGTCAACGAGGCCGCCTAATCGGTCCGTGACACAGCCAATTCAAAACGGCGCCGCTGAGTATCAGCGGCGCCGTTTTTCGTTGCAATAGACTGCCTGGATCAGACGGCCGCGCGCGCTTTGGGCCGAAGCACTTGCGAAGCCGTCGCGACAATGGGGCCGGCCGACGGGCTTCCGATGACCGTCAACGCGACCATGAGCGCCAACAACAAGGCGACCGAGTTCGACCATGGCATGACCAGCAACAATCCAAGACGCGAGATCAGAACCCCCGCCACGATGACGACATTGGGCCGACCGAACTTGTCGACGAACATGCCTCCTACCGCCATGGCAGCCAGGCAAACGACTATGAAGCGGCGCTTGCCAATCCATGCGCTAAGCAGGCCGCCTGGAATTGCGAGGACACGGCCTG
>JABIRP010000216.1 GCA_018699735.1 Rhodospirillaceae bacterium
CCATGATCTATCTGATCGCCGCACCACTCGGAAAACTCATCAATTCCACTTGAAACGTCGAGGAGCCGTTTTTCTTTGATATCGCTTATTTCTCCGGGCCACTGTCCTCGTCCAGCGGAACCCCAAAAAGCTCAAGGTGATGATCGACCAGGCGCAGGCCGTGTTGGCGGGCAATGCGAACTTTGATGCGTTCCAACTCGTCGTCGAAGAACTCGACCACTTCGCCGGTGGCGACATTGATCAGATGGTGGTGATGGTCCCCGTCGCCCTGCTTTTCCTCATACCGTGCGCGACCGTCACCGAAGTCGCGCTTGGTGACAATATTGGCTTCCTCGAACAACTTCATGGTTCGATAGACCGTGGCGATCGAGATCGATGGGTCGTGTTCGCGAACCCGCAGATGCAATTGCTCCACATCCGGATGGTCTTCCGATTCCGACAGCACGCGAGCAATCACCCGCCGAGGCTCGGTCATCTTCAGGCCCATGGTCGAGCACAACCGGGCAATTCGCGATTCAAGAACATTCGGCATATTTCAGTCCAACACCCGCCTCCGTCATCAACTTTACGGCTTATAGCAAAGAACGGATTTGAACTATGCCAGAAATATTCCCAAGACACCTGCGATGGCGCTTCAAACCCTTGCCAGTGCCCTTGCGACAGGGCCATGATCGAGGCTTCGGAGGCGACCGTGCTTGAGGAGAAAAAGACATGAGTGCAGCGGCGACCACGGCGCGTGATATCGCCATGAAAGGTGGCGGTTACTATTCAAAAGCCACCGGCGGTGCCAAGGACGTAATCGATGGCGCCACGACCATGGTGCTGGACGCCATCGCCGATATGGAAATCGCCGACAATGGGGCAATTTTCACGATGTCCGATATGGGATGCGCCGACGGCGGAACCTCGATGGCCATGGTCGGAAAAGCCCTGGCGGCGATCCGCGCCAAGGCCCCGTCCAGGCCGCTGCAGATGGTCTATACCGATCTGCCGCGCAACGATTTCAGCCAAGTCTTCTGCAACGTACATGGTCTGTCAGATGCCAAGTCATACATCGACGACTTCGAAAATTTGTTCGTCATGGCATCCGGGACGTCGTTCCACAAACGTATATTCCCAGCCGGCACGCTCAACCTCGGTTTCTCTGCCACCGCGTCGCATTACATCAGCGACCGCCCGTGCAACATCACCAACCATGTCCATATGGTTGGTGCTGAAGGGGCCGAGCGTGCGGCCTATACCGAGCAGGGCCGGAAGGACTGGGAAAGCATGCTGAGCAATCGTGCCGCCGACATGGCGTCCGGCGCCCGGCTCTGTCTGTTCAACTTCGGGATCGACGAAGAAGGGCGATATCTCGGTCATACCGGCGGTGTCAGCATGTTCGATACCTTCAGTCTGCTCTGGCAACGGCTGGTCGATGAAGGGGCTGTTACCAACGAGGAATTCGCTGCCACCAACTTCCCGCAACACTATCGCACGGTGGCGGAGTTCAAGGCGCCGCTGATAGACGAAGCCAACCCGGTTCATCAGGCCGGATTGCGCCTTTCCCACGCGGAAACGCGGGTCGTGCGCTGCCCATACGCTGCCGCCTTCGAAGAGCACCGCGACGCCGGGCGGTTTGCTCATGAGTACATTCCGACGCTGCGTTCCTGGTCCGAGAGCACGTTCTTCTCAGGGCTTTCCGAGGAACGCCCGGTTGAGGAGCGCCAAAACATCGTCGACCGTTTCTACGACAGCTACGAGACCATGGTGCGCGAAAGCCCCGAGGGTCATGCCATGGACTATGTCCACTGTTACATGGTCATACGGAAAGTCTAAGCGGATGGGTGTGGAAGGCTACAGGCCCCCGGTTGTCATCGACGGTTGCCAATACGCCAATTGGGATCGCGAGGTGTTCGAACAGATGCGGGCCGGCGGCGTGTCCTGTGTTAACGCCACAATTGTCTACTGGGAAAACACGCGCGAGACCCTGACCCGGATCGCCGAATGGAAGCGCCACTTCGCCGACAATGCCGATCTGATCGTGCACGCGAAATCCGCCGCTGATGTTCATCAGGCGATAGCCGACGGCCGGACCGCTGTCACTTTCGCGCTTCAACACTGCTCGCCGATTGAGGAAGAGATCGATCTGGTGGAGATCCTGCATGATCTGGGTGTTCGCTACATGCAGCTCTCCTACAACAACCAGAGTGTACTTGCTACGGGCTGGATGGAGGCTGAAGACCCAGGCATCACCCGCTTTGGGCGTGAAGTGATTGCTGAGATGAACCGGCTCGGCATGGTGATCGACATGTCCCATAGTGCCGAGCGTTCGACCCTGGAGGCGATCGAGATCTCGACCCGGCCAATTGCCGTCACCCACGCCAACCCGATCACATGGCGCGACACCAAGCGTAACAAGTCGGATGCTGTGATGAAGGCGCTTGGTGAGAGTGGCGGGATGCTCGGTTTCTCACTCTACCCGCACCATCTGGCCGGCGGTTCGGACTGCACGTTGCCCGCGTTCTGCCAAATGGTGGCGGAGACCGCCGAGCTTATGGGCGTGGACCGGATCGGCATTGGCTCCGACCTCGTGCAGAAGCAACCGGACTCAGTTGTCGATTGGATGCGCAGCGGGAAATGGACGAAGCAGACCAACGCCAGTTTGACCTGGCCGGCTCCGACCTCGTGGTTCGCCGGTAATCACGATCTGCCCGGCATCGCTCAGGGCCTTCTCGACACAGGGTTTGCAAAGAGCGACGTAGACAAGATCATGGGCGGCAACTGGTTGCGCTTCATGGAAAGCGCCTTTGAGCCGGCGGGGTAAGCTTATGGTTCTCACCGCACCTTTGCGCCCTCCAGAGACGGTGATGCGACTGAAGCGGATCGGATCGTTTCACCCGACGCGGATCAGCTTCGCGCGCACACTGATCCGCCGTATGGCCGGCGAGGGGTGGCGGATTTCAACCGAGGTTCTGGATCTCGACGGGGATGGTTTCGGCCGTATCGTCTACCGCGTGGATACCCCAAAGGGCCCTCTCACGTTCTCAGGTTTTGCCAATCCACTGGACCCGTCCGAGCGGACCGACCGGGTGATCGCGGAAAAATGGGACGCGGCTTTCGTTTTGTCGATCGGTGCGCCGGAAGCGATCGATATCGACCGCCTGGCGCGCGAGGCGCCATTGCAGGAAATGGGGCGCTGTGGGGATACCGATTTCGTGCTCAGTCGAGCAAATAAAAGCGTCCGTCTCTTCGAATCCGTCGTCGCCGCACTCTCTGAGGGCCGCCAGCCCGACGTGACAGAGATCGCGAATGTCGGCTACCTGATGCGAACCACCGCCGTCTACGGCAACGGCAAGTTCGGCATGGCGGATTTTCTGAAAGCCGGACGAGAGGGACATTTCACGCTGCCCTTCCAGGCCGAAATGCTCTGTGTCTATTTGATCCGAGAGTTCACCCTGGATCTGGTCGACCATGTTGCCCGCGCGCGAGGCGGTGACCGGGCGGTGCCGATGGCGCGAAATCTGAGGCGTTGTTTTGGCATCGGCAATGCCACGGGCCTGGGCATGGCACCCTATCTGGTCAATCACCCGAAGCTGCTACACAACTGGATCACGGCACGAGAGACTGCGATTGCACGGGTTCGCGCCGTCGAGCATGCCTCGGATGCAGTGATCGCGACACTGAAAGGCTTGCTCGATCGGGTCCTGGAACATCTCCGACAATGGCCAACCGCAGATGCGGGGCAGCAGGCAGAGA
>JABIRP010000217.1 GCA_018699735.1 Rhodospirillaceae bacterium
GACGGAAAAGTGACCCTGGCCGAGGTGCGCGCCTATCTCGACGACGAAATGAGTTACGCCGCCCGGAGACGTTTCAAACGGGTGCAGCATGCAAGTGCAATCGGTGACCCGAAGACGGTGATGGTGGCGGAAATTCCTCCAGAAACCGTAGCGTCCCTTCCAGCGAAACCGATTTCAGTCGACGAAAGCAAACTTCCGAGAGGCGACCTTCTCCGTGGGAAAAACTACTTGAATGGAAACCGCGCCAATATCGGGCAGGAAATTCGGAAGTTTTATAACAAAGATCTGGTTCGCAAGGACTGGGACGTCGAGATCGGGCGGAATGGAAGACGAATTTCCGCAACCGCTATGAAGGAGATCAAGGGAATTGAGCTCGACCGGGTCGAGGGTGACATTATGTTCCTGCGGGTTTGGTATAATTGGATCGGTGATGATTTCGCAGAGCGCGCAACTTGGTTGAGCACGAGTGTTTGGGCCGATCCTGACCGGGTCACGGTTATCAGGGCGTGGCGATGACGCAGAAGCGATTGATCACGCGATCGGCGTTCGGCCACTTGCTACGGACCGCACTGATCTTGACTGTCAGTGCGACTATCTTCGTTGAGGTTGCCATAGCCGCTCAACCCACGAACTCCGATGCGATTGCCGTCATCATCGCAAATAGCGAGTACCGCAACGAGATCCCGAAGGTCGACTACGCCAGCAATGACGGCGATGCTATGAAGGCGTTTCTAAGAGACGTTTTGGGCTATCGCGACGGCAACATCATCGATCTGCGGAATGCCGGTCAGGCCGATATTTTGGCGGTATTCGGCAATGAGCGTAGCCACGAGGGCAAGCTCTGGAGCTGGGTGCGGCCGGGCCGCTCGGATGTGTTCGTCTACTACTCAGGCCACGGCGCCCCTGGCGCGCGGGACAAGCGCGGATATCTGTTGCCGGTCGACAGCGACCCAGCGACGGTTGAGATCAACGGATACCCGCTGGGTCTGTTGTATCGCAACCTCGCCAAGCTAAGAGCACGTTCGGTGACAGTGATGTTGGATGCATGCTTTTCCGGTGCCAGCGAGGGCGGCATGCTGATCAAGGCGGCCTCTCCAGTCTTTGTGAAGACGGTAGCGAGCGAGGTGAACAAAGGCATCACGGTGCTCTCGGCGGCGCGCGGCGATCAGTTGGCGAGCTGGGACCGGGAGGCAAAGCTCGGGTTGTTCACGAGTTTTGCCCTGAAGGGATTGTATGGCGAGGCGGATAAGGACCGCTGGGGCAATGGTGACGGCAAGGTGACCCTGGCTGAGGTGCGGGCCTATCTCGATGACGAAATGAGCTACGCGGCGCGGAGACGTTTCAAACGGGTGCAGCACGCAAGCGCGATCGGTGATCCGAAGACGGTGCTGGTGGCGGTGGTGAAGCCTAAAGTGCAAAAAGTCGCGGCACTTCCAAGCCCGCCGATAATCGAGTTACCAAAACCGAGTGGGCGAATTTTGGAAACTCCGAAACGCGAAAAGCCACGCTTTGTCACTCAAGGAAATCCTGGAGGTGATCTCGTCAAAATCCGAAAGTTTGTTCAAAAAAATCGTGTTGTGATCTCAAAGGCAATACGCGATTACTATCAGAAGACGTCTAGATCTGACGACAAATCTCTAGACCCGACATTTAGTCACAGTAAGAAAACTGAAGTTGGTGAGATGGTCGAAATAAATAGTATTTGGCCGTTTCGTTCATCGAACGGTAGCGTTGGCGCCAATATATCTTATATGACTGAAGATATATTTGGGGAAACTTCAGAAATATCAGCAAAAATTTCAATTCAGTTTTTCGATTCCGGTGTATATGTTTTAGATTTGTATTAGTAGTATATTTTACGATTATTTATCGCCGGGTATAATAATAAATGAAAATATATTGAACTGTGTTCATGTTGTAACCGAATGTACACCTCTGTGAATTTAGTTATACTCTATTTTCTGATCATTGGCGCCCAAGCATCCGATGTAGGGCTAACCCCTCACTCAATCCAGTCCACGATCCGATCCGGTAGTTTGTCTTCCGTAACGTCATCCTCTGAAATAGTCCGCCCGCGCACGGAGATGACGGCTTCATGCACCATCTTCGGGTCGCCGCAGACCAGTGGGTGCCACCAGGCCAGGTCTTTGCCCTCATAGATCATGCGGTAGGCGCAGGTTGAGGGCATCCAGGTCAGGCGGTCGACCAGTTCCGGGGTCAGGATGACGCAATCCGGGACCCGCTTGCCGCGATTGCTGTAGTCTCGGCACTTGCAGGTCTGCTCTTCGAACAGGCGGCAGGCCACGTCGGTGAAATGCAGGTCATCGGTGACGTCGTCGATCAGTTTGATCAGGCAGCACCGCCCGCAGCCATCACAAAGCGACTCCCATTCCTGGGGCGTCATCTCATCCAGTGTCTTGGTGCGCCAGAACGGCTCTTGTTCTGGCTCTAGCTCTGGCGCATTGGCCGTATCAGTCACGATAACTGGAGTCGATCTTGTCGATCTTGCGCATCAGGGCGGCAAACTCTAGCTCGCCGGCACCTTGGGACTTCTGCTCACCCATGCCGCCGCCGGATATGAAAGACCTTACATCGGCGCCGGATTTGGCTGCCATGTTTTCACCGACCGGGGCCAGGGTGCCGGCGGCTCCTGCGTCGACCTGGACTTGGCAGGCGCGCTCCAAACGATAGAGCCACTGGAAGGCCTCAGGCACGGTGCGACCAACGGTGAGCAGACCGTGATTGCGCAGGATCAGCGCTTTCTTGCCATCCATAGATTTCACCAGCCGCTCGCGCTCATCGAGATAGAGGCTAGGACCCTCATAGTCGTGATAGGCGATTTCGTTGTGAAACATGGTGGCATTCATCGAGATCTGCTGCAGGCCCTCCTGCGTGCCCGCAACCGCCATGCCGGCACGGGTGTGGGTATGCATGACCACGCGGTTGTCGTCGGCGTCGGTCATGTGGATGGCGGAGTGGATGATGAACCCGGCCTCATTCACGTCGTAGGGCGTGTCATCGACCTTGTTGCCTTCCAGATCAATCTTGACCAGGTTCGAGGCGGTCATCTCGTCGTAGTTCAAGCCGTAGGGATTGATCAGGAAGTGATGCTCCGGGCCGGGCACACGGGCGGTCAGGTGGCCATAGATCAACTCGCACCATCCGAAATAGTCAACCAGCCGGTAGGCCGCCGCTAATTGCACGCGCAGATCCCATTCGGCGTCTGAGATGCTGTTTCGGTCGTGTTTGAAATCTGCGGTGATCTGGTTCATGGGCTGTTGTCCGTCATTTTGGGTCTCCGTCAGCGTGCGTCGTGAATTTGGCTCAGGACCGGCAACAGGTACTCGCGAAACCGGTCGGGGTTTTCGGCCATCGGGAAATGGCCGATCTCCTTCATGATAATTGCCTCAGCACCGGGAATGCGTTCGGCGGTCCTGATCGTGTCATCGGGTGTGCAGGAATAATCATATTCTCCGGTCATAAGATAGACCGGACAGCGCGCGGTGTCGATTTCCGAGCTATCGGTCTCGTAGTCGCTGTCGGTGCGATAGAAGTGCATATCGCCTTTGAATACATCGGTTCCGCTTTGTTGATAATGCCAGAGCGTTTCCCAGCGAAACTCGTCCGGGCTGTGTGGCGCGACGAGGCCAGAGACAAGAGCGGCGCAGAAGTCGCCATTTCCGAACTCGGGGCTGTCTAGCCAGCTGTCGTCATACCACGGCGAGGGGCGGTTCGAGCCCTCAAGCCCAATCACGCCGCCAAGGGTGTTGCCCTGTTCGAAGGCGAGGCGTACGACGACGCGCCCACCCATCGAGCAGCCCATGATCACGGGCCTGTCGAGATCCAGCGCCTCGGCGAAGGCGGTGATGATAGCGGTGTAGAAATCGCTGGTCAGACGATACTCCTCGCGCTCCCATCCGACGGGTGGGTTGGATTTTCCATGCCACGGCAGGTCGAAGGCGATGACGCGGTATCGGTTTGTAACCTCTGGGTCGCACATCAGATGCCGGTATTGCGAGGAGTGGGCCCCGGCGGTGTGCAGGCAGAGC
>JABIRP010000218.1 GCA_018699735.1 Rhodospirillaceae bacterium
ATCAATGTCGGAACTGTTGGCCACTCCAGAATCAATCACAGAATCCGACATGGAAGCACGACCTGCCTACAGCTTGGATGAGGTCGATGATGGCTGACGTTTCTGTACTTGAGGTTTTGCTGCACGGCGAGCCAATTGGGACTTTGACTAATGTTGGTGGGGATCGCACGCTATTCGCTTTTACTGAGTCCTATACGAAAAGCTGGGCCCGTCCGACCCTTAGTCTCGGATTTAAGGACCAGTTTGGAGAATTAATAACGGATCACAGGCCCACCCAGACTAAGCTAATGCCGTTTTTTTCAAACCTATTGCCTGAAGCTCAGCTTCGCACGTATTTGGCGGACCTAGTTGGTGTGAATCCGGAGCGAGAGTTTTTTCTTCTTTGGGCATTGGGGGCTGACCTACCAGGCTCGGTCACGATCCGACCTATACAGGGACAATCCTGGTTGCCGATCCCAAACAGCAAGAATGCGGATAGTGACACTTCTCAAGAGAACGCCTTGCGGTTTTCGCTGGCTGGCGTGCAACTCAAATTCTCGGCTATTCAGGAAGCATCAGGAGGGCTGACGATTCCAGCCACAGGCTCCGGCGGGTCATGGATTCTAAAATTTCCCGATCAGCGATTTGCAGGCGTGCCCGAAAACGAATTCTCCATGATGGTCCTGGCACGGATGATTGGGATGGACATCCCGTTCGTCGATCTTATCGATGTAGCAGAGATCGGAAATTTACCGCCTAACATCGACCAGATAACCGGCCAAGCTCTCGCCATCGAACGTTTCGACCGACTTTCTGATGGAACGACCGTTCACATTGAGGATTTTGCTCAGATCTTTCGAGTATATCCTGGTGATAAATATAAAAAGGCCAATTACCGCAACATCGCGACGGTCATCGGTGCTGAAGGCACAACGGCCGATATCGTCGAATTCATTCGTCGCTTGACCTTCAATACGCTGATTGGCAACGCGGACATGCATTTGAAAAACTGGTCTCTGATTTATCCGGACCGCCGGACCGCCGCTCTCGCGCCGGGGTACGACTTTGTTTCGACAATTGCCTTCCTGAAGGATACTGGGGCCGCACTCAATTTCAGCCGGACAAGGCGGTTTAGCCAGTTTTCGGAGGATGAACTCGCGCACCTAGCATCAGGTGCCATGCTACCTCGAAAACTGGTTCTCGATACCGCGAAGGAAACAACAGATTTATTCCTTCAGATTTGGAGCGGTGAAAGAAGCCACCTGCCACTCTCCAAGGCAACCATCAAAGCAATCGACGCTCACATCAAGACCATCCCCCTCGCTACACCCAGCTAATCCCCCCGCCCTTGATTCCCCATCTCCCCCCCTGTATACACCCCGTTCCGCCGAGCCAAGGCTGAAAGGGCATGCCAGGCCGGCACTACGACACACTCTTATCTAGGAGAGCGAAATGCCCAAGCTGAAGACTAAGAGCGGAGCCAAAAAACGGTTCCGGCTCACCGCTTCGGGTAAGATCCGAGGCAATGTGGCCTACAAGAGCCACATGAACCGCCGCAAGCCGCAAAAGATGAAGCGCAAGGCCAGGGGAACCATGATCCTCTCGGCATCGGATTCGCGCATCGTCAAAAAATTTCTACCCTACGCCTAAGGAGGACCAGAGATGGCACGCGTCAAAAGGGGCGTCACCGCGCACGCCCGCCACAAGAAGGTCGTCGATAAGGCCAAGGGTTATTACGGCCGTCGTAAGAACGTCTTCCGGGTTGCCGTTCAGGCAGTCGAGAAGGCCGGCCAATACGCCTATCGTGATCGCCGCGTTCGCAAGCGCAATTTCCGGGCTCTCTGGATCCAGCGCATCAACGCCGGCGCCCGCGAGCACGGGCTGACCTATTCGCAGTTCATGAACGGCCTGAAGAAGGCCGGTATCGAGCTTGACCGCAAGGTGCTCTCGGATCTCGCCATTCGCGAACCGGAAGCGTTTAAGGGCCTGGTCACCCAGGCTCAGGCGGCGCTCGGCTAATCGATCGTCGGATATGGGCCTGGCCTAGTGGTTTGATCGAACCATTGGGACCGGGCCCCGACGATCGCCAACAAGATCGAGAGGGCCTGTCCTGGGGGACGGGCCCTCTCTTTTGCTTTTTGCGCCCGACAATGGGGGAAAAAAATGCAGGACGTTGACACACTCCGCGAGGAGCTGATCGGCGCGGTCGATACCGCCGCGGACGCAGGCGCGCTTGAAGACCTCCGGGTCTCCGCACTTGGCCGCAAGGGGCGGATCACCGAGCTGATGAAGGGCCTGGGCGCTGTCGAGCCCGACAAGCGGCGCGAGACCGGCCAGGCACTGAACCGGCTGAAGGACGAAGTTCAGGCGGCGATCGACACCCGCAAGACGGCGCTGGACTCGGTCGCCCTCGACGCCAAGCTGTTGGAAGAGCGGATCGACGTCACCTTGCCGGCGCGGCCCGAGGCGCGTGGCTCGGTCCATCCGATCACCCAAACCATCGACGAGCTGGTGACCATATTCGGAGAGATGGGCTTCACCGTCGCCGAAGGCCCGCATATCGAGAGTGACTACTATAACTTCACCGCCCTCAACATCCCGCCCGAGCATCCGGCCCGCCAAGAACAAGACACTTTCTACCTGCCGCCAGACGAAAGCGGCACGCCGCGCGTCCTGCGCACCCACACCTCGCCGGTGCAGATCCGCACCATGGAGACGGTGACCCCGCCGATCCGCATCATCGTGCCCGGGCGCACCTTCCGCTCGGACCATGACGCCACCCACTCGCCGATGTTCCATCAGGTTGAGGGCCTCGTGATCGACAAGACCTCCCACATGGGTCACCTGAAGGGCTGCCTGACGGATTTCTGCCGCGCATTCTTCGGCGTCGACGATCTGCCGCTGCGCTTCCGGCCGAGCTACTTTCCGTTCACGGAACCTTCGGCAGAGGTTGATATCGGTTGCTCGCGCAAGGGCGGCGAGTTTCGTATTGGCGCCGGTGATGACTGGTTGGAAATCCTTGGTTCCGGCATGGTGCACCCACGCGTGCTGGCGCATTGCGGCATCGATCCGACCGAGTATCAGGGCTTCGCTTTCGGCATGGGTATCGAGCGCATCGCCATGCTGAAATACGGTATCCCGGACCTGCGGCCGTTTTACGACAGTGACCTGCGTTGGATGCGCCACTACGGCTTCATGCCGCTTTCGGTGCCGACGATTTCCGGGGGGATCAACTGATGAAGTTCTCACTCAGCTGGTTAAAGCAACATCTGGAAACCGACGCCACGGTCGAGGAGATCACCGACCGCCTCACCATGCTCGGGCTGGAGTTGGAAGGGGTCGAGGATAAGGCTGCCGGGATGGAGCCTTTCACCGTC
>JABIRP010000026.1 GCA_018699735.1 Rhodospirillaceae bacterium
CAATGCGCTGCAGGTTGAACGCAATGTCATGTTCCTGATCCTGACGCTGATTATCCTGGTGGCGGCGTTTAACATCATCTCGTCCCTGATCATGCTGGTGAAGGACAAGGGCGGCGACATCGCCATTCTGCGCACCATGGGCGCCAGTCGGGGCATGGTGATGCGCATCTTCCTGTTGGCCGGTGCCAGTGTCGGCGTGTTCGGCACCATTGTCGGATCGGTGTTGGGTTTGGCGTTTTCCTACAACATCGAAACCATTCGCCAATGGCTGCAGTCGCTGACTGGCACAGAGTTGTTCGCGGCCGAGATTTACTTCCTCTCACAGCTTCCGGCCGAGGTTGACCCGCTGGAAGTGGCCACTGTGATTCTGATGTCTTTGTTCCTGTCCTTCGCGGCGACGCTCTATCCGTCCTGGCGGGCGGCCCGGCTCGATCCGGTCGAGGCGCTTCGGTATGAGTGATAGCCGCAGCGAAATCGAACGGCTGGGAGATGGGACCCCGGGCCAAATCGGAGCGCCGGCGTTGGAACTGATCGGTTTGCGCCGACGCTTCACCCAGGTGGCGAGCACGATCGACGTTCTGAAGGGCATCGATTTGCGCATTGTTCCGGGTGAGATGGTGGCACTGGTGGGACCGTCCGGTTCCGGCAAATCAACGCTGCTGCAGATCGCCGGATTGCTGGAGCCGCCGAGTGAAGGTCGGGTGGTGATTGATGGCAAGGATTGCGGCAAGCTTTCCGAGCGCGATCAGACTCGGCTCCGGCGGGATCGCATCGGCTTCATCTATCAGTTCCACCACCTGCTGCCCGAGTTTTCCGCCCGCGAGAACGTCATGCTGCCGCAGCTAATCAACGGCCTCTCGAGGAGCGAGGCTCGGGACCGGGCGGATCAGTTGCTCGACATGGTCGGCCTCTCGGATCGCACCGAACACCGTCCGGCCAAGCTGTCCGGTGGTGAGCAACAGCGCGTGGCCATCGTGCGCGCGATCGCCAATGTGCCCAAGGTCCTGCTGGCCGATGAGCCGACCGGCAATCTCGATCCGTCGACGGCGGAGAATGTTTTCAGCCAGCTTCGCCGGATCGTCCAGCAAACCGGCATTGCGGCCCTGGTCGCCACCCACAACCACGACCTCGCCCGACGCATGGACCGGATCCTGGAGTTGCGCGATGGCCGCGTGGTGTCGGTGGAGTAGGGGGGCGTAGGCGCCGGGTTCCCTTTCCAGTGACCCCCGCATTTCCGATGCTCCCGCTTTCCGGCTGACAAATGACGCAGCGACCCGGCTGACAAATGGCTCTGCTTCCCGGCCGAGCATTGCGAGAGCCGGGATCTCGATCAGGCATTCGCGCGCTCTCTCCGCGAGATCCCGGATAGCCGCTCCGCGCCTTCCGGGAAGCGGTAGACATTGAGAATTATGCTCCTAGCCTGTTCATAGTTGGGGCATGGCACCAGCGACCTACATACTTGCCAGCCGGAAACGCGGTGCTCTGTACGTCGGGTCGACAACAGATCTGGTTCGTCGGATTTATGAGCATCGAACCGGCGTGTTACCCGGCTTCACCGATAAGTACGGGATCGACCGCTTGGTTTGGTTCGAACATTGGGAGATCGTCGCGGAGGCTGCTGTACGAGAGCGTCGGATCAAACGTTGGCGGCGAGGGTGGAAGGAAGAGTTGATCGAAGCCGACAATCCAACCTGGCGAGATCTTTGGTTGGATATAGCGACGCCATGACAAGAACCATAGCGCCCCAACCAACAAATAACGCCGCTTCCCGGCCGAGCTTCCTTTCGCCGTTTCCCGGCCGAGCTTCCTTTCGCCGCTTCCCGGCCGAGCTTCCTTTCGCCGTTTCCCGGCCGAGCATTGCGAGAGCCGGGATCTCGATCAGGCATTCGCGCGCGCTCTCCGCGAGATCCCGGATAACCGCTCCGCGCATTCCGGGAAGCGGTAGACATTGGGGCAGGGGCAGCTACCCAGCCTGCTCGCCAACCGACTTGGACGTCTGCCCGAACAGCACCTTGCGCTCTTCGTCCGTCGGCGGTGCGGCGCGGCGGAATTCTTTGCCGAGGTCGACACCTCGTTGGACAGCCGGGCGGGCCTTTATCGTCTGGCGCCAGCGTGAGACGTTCGGAAATGCATCCAGCGAGGCACCGAGCGGCTTGGCGATTAGGACCCAGGGCCAACAGATCATGTCGGCGATCGAATAGTCGGGCCCGAGAATGAACTCGCGGTCCCCAAGCCGGCGTTCCAGCACACCGAGGCAGCGGTCGTATTCACCGGCATAGCGCTCGTGCGAGTAGGTATGCTCGCCCTGGGCATAATTGACGAAATGGCTAAGTTGGCCTGCCATCGGCCCCTGGTTTCCGGTCTGCCAGAACAGCCACTCAAGCGTCTCCTTGCGGCCGAGCGGGTCGGCCGGCATGAAACGCCCAGTTTTCTCCGCCAGATAGATCATGATGGCGCCAGACTCGAAGACCGAAATAGGCTCCCCCGGCACCTCCGCCGCCACGTCATGGTCGATGATCGCCGGCATGCGATTATTCGGGCTGATGGCGAGAAACTCTGGTGTGAACTGGTCGCCCTTGCCGATGTTAATCGGGATTGTTTTGTAGGGAAGCCCGAGCTCCTCCAACAGGATCGCGACCTTCCAGCCGTTCGGTGTCGGCCAGTAATAAAAGTCCAACGACATTTATTGTAACCTTTGCAAGGACTTAAGTGGGGTGTTTATGGGCCGCACGCAGACTGCACGCAATAACGTCGTTGCTAAATCACAGTTTATACAATGACAGTTGTTGGGCAAGCAGGAGCTTTCCAAATAATCTACTCGTCTTTTTCATCAAAAGTATTGCCAAGTCCATTTCTTAACGGCACCCCAGAAGTTGCACCCCTTACTCCATCACCATCACCAGGGTTCTGTGGATCAATAGCTACTATTCTCATGCCGTCTTTAGACCAAAGAACCGTATAGTTACGAAATATTTCCTCAGTTGGCATGGCGGACAATTCCGTGAAGGTTTCACCCGTTGCGGTTAAACCACCTTCACTGTCTGTTAGTCCAAACACTGTTGAAACCACAGTGTTGGCCTCTCTAGCCGCGTCACGTTCATAAAAGGCCCTCGTTAATGCTCCATGAGCGACGTTAAACGTTGGGTTTGACGGATCAATATATTCAAGAATCTCTGGCTCTGGTTCTGGCTCTGGCTCTCCTCCTGTGTTGGAAGCCATTATTTCACGAAGACCCTCAACGAAATCATTGTCGTTGAGTAAAATTTGTGCCACTGCGTTGGGATCAGCTTCTCGTGAAACTGTTTCAAGCTTTTCGCGTGCTAACCGCTCACGCTCCAAGTCAGCCAATGCGTCATCACGGCTACCACGAAGACGGGTATGATCCTCGTGGATTGTGTGGCGTCCATACTTGTAAGCCAAAAACAGCAGTCCCAAGCCACCAGCGACTGCTACCAAGGATGCTCCTGGGTGAGATGCAACAACCCCCGCTACAGCATCCCAAAAACCTGGACTTTCAGCCATACAGCTCTCCATCCCAACGAGAAATTTGAGAGATATTAACACAAAATGGTTAACGTGCGTGCGAGCAGTTCTTTTGAACGGTTTTGCA
>JABIRP010000219.1 GCA_018699735.1 Rhodospirillaceae bacterium
CGGTGTTGATGTTGCCGGCGGGTCTCCGGACGCGAGCGTCGCTGAGGCTGCGGCATCCGAGATTGGCGGTGTGGCCTATACCCAAAGTATCGCCAACCCTGACGCGGCTGCTGAGGCCGTGGCCATGGCGGTCGAGCGCTTCGGTGGCCTCGATATCCTGGTCAACAATGCCGCTATCCTGCGCGACGCCTTTGTCTTCAAGATGGATCCGGCGGATTGGGAAGCGGTGATCCGCAACAATCTCTCGGCACCGTTCTTTATGCTGCGGGCGGCGGCGGAAGTCATGCGCGGCCAAGGCAAATCCGGTCGGGGCGATGGTGAAGGTTATGACTGGGGCCGGGTGGTGAACATCATCTCCAGCGCCGGGCTCTACGGAAATTACGGCCAAGCGGCCTATGCCAGTGCCAAGGCGGGGCAGGTCGGGTTGACCCGGGTGGCCGCCCTCGATCTGGCCCGCGCCAAGGTGACGGTGAACGCCGTCGCGCCTTTTGCCCGGACCCGGGTGACCGACATGATCCAGCCGGCGAACGACGAGCAGGCGAGCTACAAAGAACGGGCGATGAAGATCGAACCGCGCCATGTCGCCAATCTGGTCGCAGCGCTCTGCCAGCCGCAAGCGTCATCGGTCAGCGGTCAAATCCTAGGCGTTCGGGCGCGCGAAGTGTTTTTGTTCAATCAGGCCCGCCCTGCCGAGACTTTAGCCAACCAAGCCGGAGAATGGGATCCGAGCGATCTGGCTGGCGTGCTAGCTGGATGTGGTGACGCGCTGACGCCGCTGGTTACCGACCTTGAGAGCTTTAACACCGAACCCTTGATCTAAAGGAGGGACGCATGACCGACGATACCCAAACACAGGTTCCCACCTGCGAGGACCTGGCAGGGCGCCCCGAAGAGTATCGCGAAGCGATTGGCAAGCTCGTGATTAGCCACGCGGTCAATGAGCTCTACGGCGCCCAGGTATTCGATGAGCCGGCGATTGCCTTAGCCCCGACGCCCTACGCCAAATGGCTGACCTGCCGGGTGGCCATGGAGGAATACGGCCACCACGTTCGCTTCAAAGAGCTGGGCGAGCAGATGGGCATCGCAGCGGAGCGGATGACGCCGAGCGAGAAGAAACCGCTCTCGATCTTCGAGTTCGATCTTGAGAGCTGGGCCCAGTTCTGCGTCATCAAGCTGCTGGCCGACCTGGCGGAAATCCTCCAGGTCGAAGATCTGTTGCACTGCACGTTCCATCCGTTGCGAAACCTGGCCCGCATGACCATGCCGGAAGAGCGCTTCCACGCTCAGTTCGGCGAGGATTTTTGCACCGAGCTTTGCCAAACCGAAGAGGGGCGGCGCGATGTGCAGGCGGCGATCGACATCTACTATCCGATCCTGCCCGCCTTTTTCGGTCGCTCGAAGTCCCGCAACAACGACATCTTCCGCAAATGGGGCATCAAGCAGCGCACCAATGACGAAATGAGGATCGATTACGTCAATCGCGCTCGGGTACTGGTCGAAGGCAAACTCGGCTTGAAACTTCCGGAACTTGAGATCACCGTGAACTGAGGGCTAGCCTATTTCGTCATCCTGAGCCGGATCGAGCGGAGCCGAGATCCGTGTCGAAGGGCGCTCACCTAAGCCGGGAAGCAGCAATCAGGTGCAATGAGGGAGATAATCATGGCTATCGAGCAAGAGCAAAAGCCCGCGAGTAATGCGCGGGCGGATTTCTACCATCGCATCGATAAGCACGATTTGGCACCCTTGTGGGAAGTGCTGGGCGCTCTGGTGGTGCCGACGCCGCGCACGCCGTGCGTTCCGGCGATCTGGCACTATGATGAGATCCGCGATTATGTGCTTGAATCTGGCAGCCTCATCACCGCCAAAGAAGCGATCCGGCGGGTGTTGGTCATGGAAAACCCAGCCCTGCGCGGCCAGTCTTGTATCACCAACACGCTCTATGCCGGCCTGCAGCTGATCCTGCCGGGTGAGGTGGCGCCGAGCCATCGGCACACCCAGTCGGCATTGCGTTTCGTGATTGAGGGCCAGGGCGCCTACACCGCTGTCGATGGCGAGCGCACCATCATGTCGCCCGGCGACTTCGTCATCACGCCGCAATGGGCCTGGCATGACCATGGCAACGACAGCACTGAGCCGATGGTCTGGCTCGATGGGCTCGACATCCCGTTGATCCGTTTCCTGGATGCCAGCTTCGCCGAGGAGCTCGAAACCGACGAGCAGGCGATCAGCCGGCCGTCGGGCGATAGCCCGGCGCGCTATGGCCAAGGCATGCTGCCGGTCGACCACGAGCGCGGCGGTGTCGTCTCGCCGATCTTCAACTACCCCTATGCCCGCACCCGCGAGGCCCTGGAGACCATGCGGCGGACCGACGAATGGGACCCCTGCCACGGCTTGAAAATGAAATACGTCAACCCGGTAACCGGCGACTATGCCATGCCGACCATGTCGACATTTATGCAACTCATGCCCAAGGGTTTCGAGGGCGCGGATTACCGTTCCACAGACGGAATGATATATGTTTGCGTCGAGGGCCGGGGGCGTACAGTGATCGGTGACAAGAGCTATTCGTGGGGCCCGCGAGACACTTTCGTCGTACCCAGCTGGTACAAACACCGCCATATCGTCGAGGACGGCGATGCGGTGCTGTTCAGCTTCTCGGACCGCACGGTGCAACAAAAACTGGGGCTTTGGCGCGAGGAACGGCTGGTTAGCTGATGACGGCAGCCCAAACTGCTCTCGAAGGGCTGGCGACATCGATCAGTCAAGCATCCTGGTTCGCGGCTGTTGGCGAACCAATGCTGGAGGCAGAACGGGCAGAAGCCTGGGCTTGTTTGTCTGGGCTCGGTTGGCCGGCGCTGGCGATTGAGCCGGTGGTCGATTGGCCCTCGGTCGAACGGCTCGCCAACGGGCCCGACTGGGATACCGCCTGGTGGGACACTGAGGAGACGCTGCGCCGATCCCTGATGGCCGAGGCGGAAGTGAAATGGGGCCGTGAGGAAACCCTGGCGGCGTTGACCCACACAGTACAAAAAACCAGCGATGTGGTACACGGTGCGGCTGCAATCGCGGCAGCGCGGGCCGGAATTGCAGATGCCAATCTGAGCCGTGTTGCGGCTGGTGCCGCGACCCAATCCTGCCATCAAGCGGCTGTTGCCATATTGGCGGGAGGAGCCGCAGAACACCCGTTTCGGATCAAGTTTCGATTGTTTGTCGCTGGGCGCTTTCCTCTCGGGCCGATCGGGGGTAGTTTTCGCGTCTTCTGATAACCACTGCTCCGCGCGCCGATCGGTTGCTGGCTGGAGCGCTCGCTTTAAAGACCTTCAAATCGTTTGTATCTAAGGATCGTTTCATGAAATACGCCATTCCTGCCTGGGATCTAACCTCCATACCCGTCGCCAGCTCAGACGAGGTGTTTCCGGTGCGCCGGGTCTATTGTGTCGGTCGCAACTATGCGGCGCACGCCCGCGAAATGGGCCACGATCCAGACCGTGAGCCGCCGTTTTTCTTCATGAAACCGGCCGACGCCATCGTGCCCAACGGCTCAACAATTCCCTACCCGGTTGCGACCAGCGACCTGCACCACGAGATCGAGATGGTCGTAGCGCTGAAAAGCGGCGGTTCCGACATCGCTATCGAGAACGCGAACGAATGCATCTTCGGCTATGGCGTCGGTCTCGACCTAACCCGCCGCGACCTTCAGGGCGAGGCGAAAAAGCTTGGCCGGCCGTGGGATATGGGCAAAGGCTTCGACCGGTCAGCGCCGTGCTCGCCACTGCATCCGGTCTCTGAGACCGGTATCATCGATGCGGCCGACATCTGGCTCAAGGTCAATGGCGAGACCCGCCAGACCTCGAACCTGAACGCGCTGATCTGGTCAGTACCTGAGACCATTTCCTATCTCTCAGGGCTGGTAGAGCTGGCGGCGGGTGACCTGATCTACAGCGGGACACCGGCCGGGGTCGCGGCGATCGAGCGCGGCGACGTTCTGGAAGGCCATGTCGACGGCCTGACGGATCTCAAGATCACCATCGCCTGACGGGTGCCGGACAGATGCGTCTTATCACTTGGAACATAAACTCGGTTCGTCTGCACTTACCGATCGTCTTGCAACTCCTGGAACAGGCAAAACCGGATGTGTTGTGCCTGCAGGAGATCAAAACCGTAAACGAGACCTTCCCGACCGAAGCCCTGGCCGAGGCTGGGTACGCCCATCAGCTGGTCAAAGGTCAGAAGGGTTACAACGGCGTCGCGATCCTGGCGCGTGAGCCGATTGAGGCGAGTGAAAGCCCCGATTGGTGCGCCAAGGGCGACAGCCGGCATGTATCGGCGCGGCTGGCGGATGGTACCGAGGTGCATAACTTCTACGTTCCGGCCGGCGGCGATGTGCCGGATCGAGAAGCAAACGACAAGTTCGCCCACAAACTCGATTTCCTGGCCGAGATGCGGGACTGGTTCGAAGCCAACCGCAAGCCGGATCAGCCGATGGTGCTAGTTGGGGATCTCAATATTGCGCCCTTGGAAACCGATGTCTGGTCGCATAAACAACTGCTGAAAGTTGTCTCGCACACCCCAATTGAGGTCGAGGCTCTGGCAGCAGTCCAAGGCAGCGCCGCCTGGGTTGATGCGGTTCGCGAGTTCGTTCCGGAAAGCGAACAACTGTACTCCTGGTGGAGCTACCGCGCGCGCGACTGGTCGGCGGCGGATAAAGGCCGGCGGCTCGACCATGTTTGGGTGACCGACCCTCTGCGCGAACGCCTGCGCGCCGCCACGGTGCTGCGCGAGGCACGGGGCTGGGAGAAGCCCTCGGATCATGCCCCCGTCATGGTCGACCTGGACTAGGCGTACGAGACCGTGAGCCTCGACCTCCGCCCTTTCCTCGCACCCAAGCGCGTCGCCGTGGTGGGTGCAGGCGAGCGGACGACCTCGTCAGGCGGAGCGGTCATGCAGATGCTGCGCAAGGGCGGGTTTTCCGGAGAGCTGATCCCGGTCAATCCCAAAGGCGGGGAGATCTTTGGTCTCCCGGCGCGCACCAGCTTGGCCGAGATCGA
>JABIRP010000220.1 GCA_018699735.1 Rhodospirillaceae bacterium
AGGGCTGGCGTTTCGCGTCGATGGGCAGGACTACGAGTTGTCCGCCGATATGGTCGCATTGCACGAAGGCGTGGTTCCCAACACACAGCTCACTCGTTTGGTCGGGGCCGAGCATAAATGGAGCCAGGGCCAGCGCTGTTTCTTTCCGGTGCTCGATGAGTGGGGTGAAAGCACGGCAGCCGGTGTCTATGTCGCCGGAGACGGTGGCGGTATCCTTGGTGGCGATGCAGCCGCCAGAACCGGTCGCATTGCGGCGGTGGCGATCGGCCTGAGGCTCGGCCGGGTCGGTCTGGCGGAAGCATCCGCTGTCGCTGATCATGCGCGATTTGCCCTGATCGGTGACCGCGCGGCGCGGCGCATTATCGACGCTGCTTTTCCGCCACCGAATTGGATCGGAGCGGTTGCCGATGAGGTCATGGTATGTCGGTGCGAAGAGGTTACAGCCGGTGCCGTTCGAGAGGCGGTCCGGATCGGTTGCACCGGGCCGAACCAGGCCAAGGCCTACTTGCGTTGCGGTATGGGGCCCTGTCAGGGTCGGATGTGCGCGGCTGCCGTCTCCGAGATCATCGCAACTGAGAGCGGGCGCAGCTTGGATGAGGTCGGCTCGTTCCGCATCCGACCGCCGGCCAAACCGGTGACTTTGGCCGAACTGGCGAGCTTGGCGGACAACACATGAGTGAAGGTGCCGACGTCGTCATCGTCGGGGGTGGCCTGATGGGCTGCTCGACGGCGGTACACTGTGCTGCTGCCGGGCTGTCGGTGATCGTGCTTGAGCGGTTTCATGTCGCCCGGCATGCCTCGGGCGCGAACGCCGGCGGGGTGCGCCGTTTGATGCGCCATCCGGCTGAGATCCCGCTATCGCTGGCAGCGATGGAGAAATGGCATAGGATCGCCGAGTTGGTCGACGACGACTGCGGGTTCGCCGTTTCCGGTCAAGTGCTAGTCGCCGAGACCGAGGCGGAGATGGAGACTATCCGTAAACGCCACGCCGAAGTCTCGGCGCTCGGCTATGACTACGAGGAACTGATCGACGCCGAAGAGCTTTACCGACTTGTCCCGGCCCTGGTTCCGGGATGCGTTGGCGGTTTGGTTTGCCGGGACGACGGATTTGCCGACCCGTTTCGAACCAGCACAGCTTTCCGCCGCAAAGCCGAGGCCCTTGGCGTTGATATCCGGGAGGGCTCCACGGTCACGGATTTTTACCGGAAGGATGGATATTGGCGGGTCGAGACCGAGGCGGGGTTTTTCGATGCACATAAAGTTGTCAATTGCGCCGGATCCTGGGCCCACCGCTTCGCTGAGCGCCTTGGAGAGCCGGTTCCGTTGGAGCCTTTCGCGCCGATGATGATGGTAACGGCCCGCATGCCGGCGTTCGTCGACCCGGTGGTGCTTTCGGTTGGTCGCAGCCTGTCCTTTAAGCAAAGTGCGGTCGGTACGGTGTTGATCGGAGGCGGGCACCCCGGCCGCCCGGATATGCAAACCGGAGCAAGTGCGATCGATTTCGCCGAGCTTGGGATCAGCGCCAGAACAGTGCTTGACCTGTTCCCGGTGATGCGATCCGCCACTCTGGTGCGCGCCTGGGCCGGTATCGAGGGAAAAATGCCGGACGGTATCCCCGTGATCGGCCCGAGCACGACTGAGGAGGGGTTGTTTCACGCCTTCGGTTTCTGCGGGCACGGTTTTCAGATTTCCCCAATTGTCGGACGAATTATGTCGGAGCTTGTGATGAGCGCCGAGGTTTCCTTGCCGATATCTCCATTTGCGATCGATCGATTTTAGAGACCCAAAGGCCTGGGAAAATTAACCGAATTTGATAAGAAATTGTTTACACACTCCGGTCTACGCTGGAATGATTCAAGATTGCCGGGGCGGAAAGGGGACGTGGCGGATGGACGAGCTCGACCGTAGAAGCGTTGACGCACGAACTGGACAAATCACTTACCGCGAGGCCGGATCCGGGCCGGTGGTTGTCTTTATGCACGGACTAGGCGGTAATTCCCGAACCTGGGAAGAGCAACTGTCGGCGCTATCTGGCGAATGCCGGGTCGTCGCTTGGGACGCGCCTGGATATGGCGGCTCGGCTCTTCAGGAAGAGAATGAGGTGGCTTATGCCGAGGCGGGTTTGGCGCTGTTTGAAGCCCTGGGTATTGAACGGGCAACATTGGTCGGCCATTCGATGGGAGGCGTCGTCGGGGTCCGGTTGGCATCGATTGCGCCGGAAAAGGTCGAACGCTTGGTGGTTTCTTGCTCTTTTCTTGGTGACCGTGTGCCGGACGGTGGCCCGCTTGGCTCTGGTTATGCCAAACGGATTGAAGACATCGACACTCTCGACATCGAAGACTTCGCTCGTGCCCGGGCCCAGGGAATGGTCGGGTCGGCCGCATCTGACAGAACCCGCGAGCGGGTTGCGAAAATCGCGACTGAGATCAATCCCGATGGGTTTAGAGCTGCGTGCCGGATGTTGAATCATGCTGACAACGAGACCGCAGCCCGGTCCCTCTCGATGCCGGTCTTGGCGCTCTCAGGTGACCTTGATACGGTTGTTCCGGCTGCCCGGGTCGACGAGTTGGCGGCTGCGGTTCCGAACTGCCTGCGATTGCATCTCGATGGCGTCGGACATGCGCCGTATCTGGAGGATATCGCCGGGTACAATGCGGTTTTGCGGGATTTTATGGCCTAGCGCCAACACAGGGAAATAATTCCTCCGAGAAGCAAAGGGGCGGTTCTGAGGCCGCCCCTTTGATTCGGTATCTGGCAGACCTTAGCCGCGTTTGTTGAGGCCAACATAGGGACGCTCCGCCGGGCCGGTGTAGAGCTGGCGTGGCCGACCGATTTTCTGTGAGGGGTCCTCGATCATCTCGTTCCACTGGGCGACCCAGCCGACCGTTCGGGCCAGCGCGAATAGCACCGTGAACATCGAGGTCGGGAAACCCATCGCCTTCAGGATGATGCCGGAATAGAAATCGACATTCGGATAGAGGTTTCGCTCGACGAAATACTCGTCCTCACGGGCCAATTTCTCCAGATCCACTGCCAGTTCCAGCAATGGGTCGTTGATACCGAGGTCACCCAGCACTTCCTCGCAACTTGCCTGCAGAACCTTGGCGCGCGGATCGTAGTTCTTATAAACCCGGTGGCCGAAGCCCATCAGGCGGAAGGGATCGTCTTTGTCTTTCGCCTTCTTGACGAATTCCGGGATGTTGTCCTTGTGCCCGATCTCGTTAAGCATCTGCAAAACGGCTTCGTTTGCACCGCCGTGTGCCGGCCCCCAAAGTGACGCGATGCCTGCAGCGATGCAGGCAAACGGGTTGGCTCCGGACGATCCGGCGAGCCGCACGGTCGAGGTCGACGCGTTTTGCTCATGGTCAGCATGCAGGATGAAGATCCGGTTCATCGCCTTGGCGAGGACCGGGTTTATTTCATAATCCTCAGCCGGCACCGCGAACATCATGTAGAGGAAGTTTTCGGCGTAGCTCAGGTTGTTTTGTGGGTAATTGAACGGCTGGCCGATCGAGTATTTGTACGCCATTGCCGCAATCGTCGGCATTTTTGCGATCATCCGATACATCGCGACCATGCGAGCGTGTGGATCGGTGATGTCGGTGCTGTCGTGGTAGAACGAGGACAGTGCGCCGACCACACCGCACATGATTGCCATCGGGTGCGCGTCACGACGAAAGCCCCGATAGAAATTGATCAGCTGCTCGTGCAGCATGGTGTGATAGGTGATGTCGCTATCGAACTTCGTCTGCTCGGCCTCGGTCGGCAATTCGCCGTACAGCAGCAGATACGCCACTTCCAGGAAGTCGCTGTTCTCGGCCAAATCCTCGATCCGATAACCGCGATGAAGCAGGATACCCTCGTCACCGTCAATGTACGTCAACTTCGACTCGCACGAACCGGTCGATGTATAGCCAGGGTCGTAGGTGAAATGATCTGTCTCGGCATAGAGACGACGGACATCGATCACGCTTGGGCCGATCGATCCGTGGAGTACCGGTAACTCGAAATTCTGACCTGTCTGATTATCGGTCAGCGTATAAGATCCAGCATTGCTTTTGCTCATGCGCCTCAAATCCTAAGTGAATTGTTGTTATTTGGCCGCTCTTCGGCGGTCTGCCATTTCAAGGTCTGCCATTCCGAATTTTTTCTGAATGAGTTTAGCCTTTATTGTGCACCGCCGCAAATCGCGTTGATACGATCCAGAGTCTCCCGGCGCCCGAGAACGTCAAGAACCTCGAATATTCCGGGCGAGGAAGTCGAACCGGTAACCGCGGCGCGAAGAGGCTGGGCGAGCTTGCCGAGCTTCAGTTCCTTGGCCTCCGCCAGGTCCCTCACAGCAGACTCGACGCTCGCTTCGGACCAATCATCGACAGTTTCAAAGACGGTCGCCAGTTCAGCCATCAAAAGACGCGCGTCCGCATCCAACAAACCGGCAGCTTTATCGGTCATGGTTAGAGGTGATGACGCAATGTAAAATTGTGAATTATCAGAAAGTTCCAGCAATGTCTTCGCGCGTTGCTTTAAGCCATGCATACCCCGCTGCAACCGCTCCAGATCAACTTGACCAAGAGGCCCATCGTCGGTCAGCCGCGGCGCGACCAGTTCGGCCAATCGTCCGTCTTCGGCCTCTCGAATATAGTGACCGTTCAGGTTCTCCAGCTTGGTGAGATCAAAACGCGAAGCAGAGCGGCCGACATCGGCTAGGTCAAACCATTCGACGGCCTGTTCGGTGGAAATGATCTCGTCGTCGCCATGGCTCCATCCGAGGCGCATGAGGTAGTTGCGGATGGCTTCCGGCAGAAACCCCATGTCGCGGTAGGCATCGACCCCCAGCGCGCCGTGGCGCTTCGAGAGTTTGGCGCCATCGGGACCATGTATGAGTGGGATATGAGCAAACTCCGGGACCGGCCAGTCCATGGCCAGGAATAGCTGGAGCTGACGAAAGGCGTTGTTCAGGTGATCGTCGCCACGGATCGCGTGCGTGACCCCCATATCGTGATCGTCGACGACGACCGAGAGCATGTAGGTGGGTGACCCATCGGCCCGTAGAAGGACCATGTCATCAAGGCGATCATTGGCGACAGTGACCTCGCCCTGCACCAGATCGTTGATCGTGGTCTCACTCTCAAGGGGCATCCGGATCCGGATGACGGGATCAACGCCGGCAGGCGCTTGCGACGGATCCCGGTCGCGCCAACGGCCGTCATAAAGCCGAGTTCGGCCTTCCTTGCGGGCCGCATC
>JABIRP010000221.1 GCA_018699735.1 Rhodospirillaceae bacterium
ATCGCCCTTGAGCGCTTCGACCTCGGTCGGTCTGAAATACCGAGGGTCGATTTCGACATGCTCGCTCCAATCCAGCTTCAAACGCCCGAAGGCCAGATCCAGCAAGTCCCGGATACTGTGGCTCTCACCGGTGGCAACAACGTAGTCCGAGGCCTTCTCTGCCTGCAGCATAAGCCACATTGCCTCGACATAATCGCCGGCAAACCCCCAGTCGCGTGCAGCGTCTAGATTGCCGAGATAGAGTTTGTCCTGCAGGCCCAGCTTGATGCGCCCAGCCGCCCGAGTGATCTTGCGCGAGACGAAAGTTTCGCCGCGCCGAGGAGACTCGTGATTGAACAGGATGCCATTGGCGACGAACAGGTCATAGGCGTCGCGGGTGTTGACCGCGAACCAATGTGCGGCGAGCTTGCCAACGGCATAGGGGCTGCGCGGACGGAACGTGGTTTCCTCGTTCTGCGGTGGCGGCGTTTCGCCAAACATCTCGGAGGACCCGGCCTGATAGATCCTCACATCGCGGCCGCTCCGGTCGCGGTAATCTCGGGCGGCGCCGAGCAAGCGCAAGGTTCCGAGTGCGACGATATCGGCGGTATATTCGGGCTGATCGAAGGACACCCGAACATGGCTCTGGGCACCGAGGTTGTATATCTCGTCCGGTTGAACCTGTTCAATCACATGCGCCAGTCCAGTGGCATCAGAGAGATCGCCGAAATGTAGTTTCAGGCGCGCGCCAGCCTCGTGGGGGTCGATGTAGATATGCTCCAGTCGCTCGGTGTTGAAAGTTGAGCTGCGCCCGATCAACCCGTGCACTTCATAACCCTTGGCGAGCAGAAACTCGGCAAGATAGGAGCCGTCCTGTCCGGTGATTCCGGTGATCAAGGCCCGCTTCATGCGTTGTTCTCCTGTTTTGTCGCCGAAGCTGTGAGTGTAGGTGTTTCGCGCCGACGACGCAGCTCTCCCAGTGCGGCGACCAGATCGATAACATTGCGCTCAAAATCCCAATCGCACATTCGGGCCGCTGCGGCTTTGCCCATACGGGCTCGCTGCTCTGAGTTCTCCAAGACCGCCTCCAGCGCCTGACGCAAAGCCGCTCGGTCGCCGACGGGGAAAACGAAACCGGTCTCGCCATGGCGAACCAGATCGGCGCCGGATCCGACTTTATCGGAAACGATCACCGGCCGGCCGACGCTCATCGCCTCGTTGACCACCAATCCCCAGGGCTCGTTTTCCGACGGCAGGACGAAGACGTCGCACAAATCGTAGAGCGCCGGCAGCTCTGACTGGTTCCGAAATCCAAGGAAACGGACCCGGGAGAGACCGGAGGTTAATACCTCTTGCTGGAGCTCATCGGCTAGATCGCCGTCGCCCACCAGCAGCAGGTAGGGCATCGGTTCGATGGGCCCGAGTTCGTAAAGTTCCCGGTACGCCGCCAACAGGTCGTCGGCGCGTTTTCGGCGGGTCAGTTTGGAGGCGTAGAGAATGACCGGGGCGTCCGGTTCCAGGCCCAATGATTCGCGCAGAAGGTCGCGGCGGTCAACGGCCGCAGCCGCTCCTGTCTGGAAATGCGCGTTGTCGACCGTGTATCCAAGATCGAAAACCTTGCCGTCTGCGATACCGTTCTCGGCGTAATAAGCGCGATTGAGGCTGCCGATCGCCAGGACACCGTCGACCAGTTTATCGAGCGTGGAAAATAGGCGGCGCTTTGCCCAGCGCTTCCAGGCAGCCCGCGGCCGGCTGATGCCGGTCGCTTCGTCGCGGAGCAGCGTTGTGATGCCGCGTCTCCGTGCCCGCCAAAGCGCCAACCAGTTGAACCACAGGGCATAGCCGTGCACCCAGAGAAACTCGTACTCGCCCGAGGCGAGCTCGGCATCGATGCCATAGTTGAGCGGGTACAACAGGTCGACCCTGTCGGTTGGTCCGACCATTGGTAAAAATTTGTACCGATATCCTTCCAGCAGCGGCGTGTCCCAAGCAATTTCGCGCCCAAACTCAGGGTCGCTGAACCCGCGCGTGGTGATATCGCTGCGGAACAGGACCGTCAGGTCGATCATTGGCTCGGCGGCCAGGCGGCGCAGAAGCGGGGCCTGGTACTGGATCGGATGGCTGACCAGATAGGCGATACGAAAGGGCTCGCTGTCGGGTTCCACCTCTTCGTCGTGCACCTGTGCCTCCCCACCTTGCTGAATATGGGGTCGGCTGGGCCCCAGGGTCAGTTCCGTAGTATATATCAAGAGTATATACCAAGGCTCGGTCGGTGCGAGCGGAACGCGGTCCATTCAGTGTGGTTAGGGAGAGGGCAAAGTCTTGCGGGTATTGTTCGTTGGCGATCTCGATCCGAACGGAAATGCCCATGGGCATCTGCGGGCGCTTGAACGGGTGGGGTGTGAGGTACAGGGCCTCGATCCCTCGCCTTTTCTTGCGCGTGGCGGCCGTATATCCGGTTGGCTGCGCCATCGGTTGATGATGGGCGGGGCTGTAGACGCCTTGAACGACGCGATTCTAGAGGCTGCGAGCACTTTCAAACCGGACATGATCTGGGGCGAAAAGCCGGTGGCAATCCAGCCCAAGACGCTGCGAAAGCTTTGCTCTGCCGGTGTTCTTCTGGTCAGCCACAATGTCGACAATCCGTTCGGTGACATGCGTGAGCCGATCTGGCGGCTCTTCCGCAAAACCATTCCGCTCTACGATGCCCATGTGACGCCAAGACGCTCCAGCATGCTCGATTTTCCGAAAGCAGGTGCGGCCCAAATGATCCTGATGGAACTGGCTTTCGATCCCGAGCGGCAGTTTCCACCACCCGATGGGTGGTCCGACCGAGATCGCGACCTTGAGACCAGTTTTACCGGTTCGCCCTATGACGACCGGGCGCGATTGGTGACCGAGCTTTTGCGTAATCACGGAATTCGCGTCGATATTCGCGGAAACCGATGGGAGAGGATGCTCGACCAGAAAACCTATGCCGATTTGGTTTCGGGCGGTCCGGTCTTTGGCGACGATTATCGCCAACGCATCTGGCAATCCCGTATCTGTCTCGCGTTCGTCACCCACGCCAACCATGACGAAACCGCAATCCGGAG
>JABIRP010000222.1 GCA_018699735.1 Rhodospirillaceae bacterium
GATGACGCGTCCGACCTCGACGATGATGACGGCGACGTTCCGGCTATTCCGGAGCCCGATGAGAATTAATCTCCGCATTTCAAGTGATGCGCAAAATGGCGGGACCCGATCGGATCCCGCCATTTGCTTTTCATGTGTTGCTGGCTTCTAAAAAAGCACAACCGATCCAGCACCGAGCTCGCTCGGCTCAATGCCGACGAGGGTGATCGTGTTGCCCTCGGATAGGGTGAGGAGCGTACCGGCACCATTCGCAATCTCGGTCGGCGATAGATCGGAAATCGAGGAGATGCCGGCATCGGCCGAGATCGCCAGGAGGTCGGCGCCAACTTCGAAATCGGCGACAATGTCGTTGCCGGTGTTGGGGCCGAACAGGAAAACATCCTCGCCGGCCCCACCGGCGAGCATGTCGTCGCCGACCCCGCCATTGATTACGTCATTGCCGTCGCCGCCGAACATTGCGTCGCTGGCCTGCCCGCCATGCATCACGTCATTTCCATGGCCGCCGAACATCGCATCCGAGCCTTGATTGCCAAAAAGCACGTCATTGTCACGGCCGCCATGCACAAAGTCGTTGCCGTCACCGCCGGCAACTGTGTCATCGCCCTGGTTGCCGAGAAGCGCATCGTTGTCGCCCTCATCGTCATCCAATTCATCGTCATCCAGTTCGTCGCCGCCATCGCCGTCGATGACATCGTTACCGGCGCCACCTGAAAGCGTGTCGTCACCATCGCCACCGGTCATGCTGTCATCATCGTCGCCGCCGACCAAATCTTCGCCGTCATCATCATTGTCATCATCATTGTCGCGATCCGACCCGTCGCCCGAGCCATCATGACTGCCGCCGGAGGTATCGGTCTGCCCGAAATCCTCGGCGTATAGCTTGCCGTGATCGTAGATATCCTCGCCGTCACCGAAATCATGCTCATAGCCGTGGAATGGTTGGTCCCACCGTTCGTCGTCGGGCGCGAAACCATGCCAATGCGGCCAATTGTTCACATGCGACAACCAATGCTGCTCGTAGGGATCATAGTCGCTCTGAGAGTCGGTGATTTCAGTATTTGTTCTGTTATTATTAGACATAATTTGATCTCCGCATTCAATATTCGTCTCTTCCGCTTAAAGGTATAAATAATTATTTAAATAAAAAGTTCAATTATTTAATTCATTACTAAAGTGTTATTGAAACGTTAGTGATTTTCAATAAAATACAGGGTAATATTTTTTCTAAACATCGGCGGCAGGGAAAACGGTGAGACAAGCTGAGTATTCGACGAAATTGGCTCGATTTGCCCAGGTTTGGGGATCGTGGAGAATTTCCGCTTGAAAGCCGCAGAGGCTATCGTTATCTAACGGCGCGGGTCGGCAATCGCCGGTCCCCCAAAATGTGGGGCCATAGCTCAGCTGGGAGAGCGCTACAATGGCATTGTAGAGGTCGTCGGTTCGATCCCGTCTGGCTCCACCAAATATCCCAAACCCAATGTCCAACCTATTTGAACGCTCGATCCCGATATCGGCGATATCCACCTAAAGTGTGAAGCTGAGTTGCAGACCTACACCGTTTCGGGTGTTGGGACGGAAGCGGAGACGGCGCCGGTGAAGCCGCCTGCATCAGGTCGGTAGGGTTCGGTCATGATTTCTGCCCTGACGACCTCACTCAAGCTCCGCCATCAGGTCTTTCGTTTGCTCATACAGTCGACGAAACACCGAATAGCCTTTGCTGAGACTTTCGTCAGGTTGAGCGGAGATCTTGGATGTTTCGGGATTCCAAGCCTCGATGTCACCTTGCCGCACATCTCCGACTGCCAGGGCTGCTAAAAAGGCATCGCCGTAGGAGGCGCCGATCGTCTCTCGCCTGAGCGTCTGATCGATCCCAGAGACGTTCGACGTGGATTGGGCCCAGACTTCGTTCTTGGTTCCACCGCCCACGGCCAGAACGCGTTTGGGCACCTGACCGGCTTCGGCATAGGTCTCGAAGATATGGTTGGTTGCGTAGGCGATCCCCTCCAGCAGAGCGCGATATATATCGCCGCGCGTGTGCGTCAGGTTTAAACCGAACAGGACACCCTTTGCATTTGGGTCGTGGATTGGTGTGCGTTCACCGGAAAAATACGGAAGCATCACCAAACCCTTTGCCCCTGGCGGGGATGCGGCAGCTTCCGCCGCGAGTTCGGGAAATGCGGCTTCCACCGTCAGATCCTGGGCAAGTTGATCGCGAAACCAGTGTGTCAGCGTGCCACTGGTCGAGAGGCCGGACGTCGAGGAATATCCACCCTCGAACAGCCACGGCCCATGCCAAAGGCGCGGGTCGCGCAATCGCGTCTCCGTCACCTGGACGATGAAGATAGTTGAGCCGTACATCACCATCATGTCGCCGGGCTCTCTGACACCAACGCTGACGGCCTCGGCGGCGGCGTCGATTGTGCCCGCCGTCACCGGCGTTCCCACGGCAAGCCCGGTTGCCTTGGCCGCCGCTGCGGTCACGTGTCCGACAATATCGGTCGACCAATAGAGATCGGGTAAACGTTCAAGCTCCATGATGCGGTCGGTCAGGCCATCGGTCCAATTGCAGGCGCCGATGTCGTAAAGCGGGCTGAAGTTCGAGGCTGAGTAGTGATCAATCACGAACCGGCCGGTCAGTTGGTGCACCAGATAGGAGGTCGAGGTCAGAATCCGGTGCGCTTTGCGGTAGATTTTTGCACGCTCATTCTGAAGCCAAAGGATCTTTGGGCCGACGGATTGCGAGGTCAAAGTATTCCCACAGAGATCTAACAGCCGGTCCTCTCCAATTTCCGCTGTCAGGGCTTTAACCTCGGCATGAGCCCGGTTGTCGACACCGTAGAGCACGGCGTTCATCAGGGCCTCGCCGTTCTCGTCGACCGGCAGCATGCACGGCCCTATGGCACTACAGGCGACTGCGCGGATGTCGCCCGGTGCTACCCCGCTGGTCTCAAGCAATTCGCGCGTGATCGCGGTGAAGTCGCCCCACCAATCTTCAAGTGGACGGTGCTCGGCCCACCCGGCCTGAGGAACGAGCATTTTGTGGGGTTGTTTGGCGATGGCCTTGATCTGGCCGTCGCCATCGGTCAGGACGCCCTTTGACTCGAAGGTTCCGATGTCGACGCCCAAATAATATCTCATTGAATTGGAGCTCCGCGTGCCGCGCGGGCGCGCGCCATGAAGTCAGCCGCCCGTTCCGGGTCGACCGGTTTCCAGGTATCACCGTCGACTTTCAGCGAGGACCCGACAATACAACCATCGGCGATTGTCAGTACATCCGCCACGGTCCCGTGTTTGACGCCGGTGTTGGCCAAGACAGGTGTCGTCGGCAAAACGTCCTTCACGGCTTGCAGATCGGAGAGTTCGGCCGCTTCCCCGGTTATCGCGCCTGACACCAGTACAGCATCGGGGATTGAGGAGAACACAGCGCTCCGCGCACGATCGGCAAGGCTGCGTCGATCCAGCGAATAGGCGAATTCAGCCGAGATGTTGAACAGGAGGGCTAGGTCGGACCGGCCCAAGCGGTCGCGATACCGTAGCGCGTCGGCGGCGTTTGGCGCCCAATGACCCATGTCGGAGGCAAACGTGCCGGTCATGATCTCGCGCGCGAAACCGGCACCCGTGGCCGCAGCGAGAGCGATGGTGCTCATCGGGTCCCAAAGGACATTGACCCCGAACGGTACTTTGATTTCCGGTTTCAAGGTGCCGATGACATGCGCCATCGTCGCCGTCGACGCTGTGTCCACCTTCAACTCGTACGGTCGGTCGTTCTCGTTGCCGAACATGACAGCGTCAAACCCGGCGGCCTGAAGCGCGCTCAGGTCCGCCCTGGCCGCATCGACGATGCCGTCGATCCCGCGCTCTTGGTCGTAGAGCGGAGATCCGGGCAAGGCGTTCAGATGCACCATGGCGATCACCGGCTTGGTTTCTCCAAACACGGTATTGAATCTGTTTTCGGCTGACATTCTTTGCACTCCATTCATACCGGATCACGCTAACATTGCCCCAGAAACACGCCAACCAGAAGCTCGCCAACCAGAAGCACGCCAACCGGCCCAAAGTAGAAAGGATGTCGCATGACGAACTCGAAGACAGAGAATTTTCGTATCGCGGTGCTAGGGCTCGATCATGATCATGTCTGGACGGTGGCGGCTGAATTCCAAGCAAGCGACGGTGTTGATGTGATCGCTGCAGCCGATCGCGACGGTCAACTTCGGGCAAAGGCTGAACGCGATCTCGGTGTTCTGACCTACGAGAATTTCACTGAATTGCTCGATCGAGAACGGCTCGATGCGGTCTGCATATACACCGACAACCGATCGAGCGCCGAGCTGGCCATAGATGCCGCGTCGCGGGGCCTGCATGTCCTGGTCGAGAAACCGATGGCCAAGAATGCCACTGACGCGGAGCGAATGATTGATGCGGCCGAACAGAACGGTACTCGGCTCATGGTCAATTGGCCGTTCGCGTGGTGGCCGAACCTGCAGCTTGCGACCCGTATGGTGCTAGACGAAAACACGATCGGCCGACTTTTGCAGGTTCGATACCGCGGCGCCCACGAAGGTATCGTCGCGATGGGCCACAGCCAGCAATTCGCGGACTGGGTGGAGGACGAGGAACGCGCGGGTGGGGGCGCTTTGGTGGATTACTGTTGTTATGGGGCGGTCCTGGCGCGCGTACTTCTGGGCCAACCGAATGCCGTCAGCGGTCTCGCTGGAAACTTCTGCCGGGACGACATCTCGGTTGAGGATAACGCCGTAATTCTCATGCAGTACCCGCGCGCGATGGCGATTGCTGAAGCGTCCTGGACCCAGCACGGCAAGCTCGGTGCCTACGCGCCGATGATCTATGGTGAGACCGGCAGCCTCCTCGTTGGTCCCCGGGCAAATGGTGGCCTGATACGGGCTGATTTGGAGACACCAGCGGGTGTTCAGGTGCCAGTACCACCGCCGCCGGCGTATATGGAGAATGCCGCCGCGCACTTCCTCTGGGCGATACGGCGCGACAAACCATTTACCACCCTTTGCCAACCGGAAATTTGCCGCGACGCAGCGATGATCGTCGATGCGGGACAGGCGTCCAGTCGCAATAACAGCACGCTCGTCACGATCTAACCCATCGAGAGAATTCCAAATAAAATACGCCGCAACCGTGCCCGTAGTTTCGTTGTAGATGGTGTTCAGCTACTATATTGACCGAGGCATAGGGCTGTCCGAGGATTGTCAGCTTGTTAGAATTATCATGTTAGATGTCTTTAGTTTGCCGATCCGTTT
The DNA here is from genome assembly GCA_018699735.1 of Rhodospirillaceae bacterium. GTDB lineage: Bacteria > Pseudomonadota > Alphaproteobacteria > Thalassobaculales > Thalassobaculaceae > JABIRP01. The sequence continues at coordinate 5,271 of JABIRP010000222.1, forward strand.
GGCAAACATGCCAAACAGCATCAGGCTACTGGAAGTCTGGTTGAAGTGGCGTGGGCAAAATCTGTTTCCAGTTTCTGGGGATATTAAACCGGAGATGCTCGGACCTACTATGAGCTCAGTAGGCATCATGAAATTTCAAGACCCAAATCAACTGATCGTTCGCATGATGTCGACCGACGCGGTCGAATTGTTCGGGAGAAATCTACAAGGTGAGGATTGGTACAGTACAGTGCCGCCAGAGCAACGCCCCAGGCGCGTTGAGAGGTTCCAGAATATTAGGAACACACCTTGTGGCATTTTCAACGTCGTCTCACGATTTCGCACGAAACAGGGATTTACCGTGGAGGCGTCCTCGATATTGCTCCCGGCGGGTGACACAATATCAGGGCAAATTTCCAAGATATATTCGACAATAGATATTCTAAGTGAGCGCCAATTTGATGATAATATTGCGTTGGGAATAGCGCCGCTGGCGGAAGAGTATGAATTTATTGATATCGGTGCGGGCGTACCGGGATAGACTTTGGCTCAGGCTGTCGCAGCGCTCTATCTTGGCGGTCTAGATCTTGGAGGTCTAAGTTTCGCGACCTGCCTTTCCAGACCCCTTTGTAATTTTTGTTTTAGGAATATGCCCAAAAGTTTAGAGGGCGGGGGTTTCCCCCGCCCTCTATTCGTCGTGTTGTTTGTTTTGGTTGTTTTACCCGAACAGGCCGAGGAGGATCTGCGGCCGCTGGTTTGCGATCCCGAGTGTCTGTGTGGACAACTGCTGCTGCACCTGGAGGGAGGTGAGGCGGGCGGATTCTCGGGCCAGGTCGGCATCGACGATGTTGCCGAGGCCTTCTGTTGTTGCATCGGTCAGCTCGTCGAGGAAGGTGGTCTGCAGGTTCAGGGCGCGCACCTCGGCCCCAAGCGTGCCCAAGGCCACGTTGACGGTCGACTGCAGGTTAAAGAACTCGTTTGCGATCACGCTCTGTGCGTTGGTTGCGGTTGCGACTGTGGAGCCGGCCAAGGAGTTGGTCAGGGTCCGCAGGTCTTTTGCCGTCAGGGTCAAGGTCCCGCCGGAAAGGTTGGACAGTGTGTTGACGTTGGCGGCACCGGATTCGATCAGGTTCTTGCCGTTGAACTTGGCGTTGGTGATGAAGTTGGCGGCCTGGGAGAGCAGTTTGTTGAAGTCGTTCTGCAGAATGACCCGCTGCGAGGTTGTGATGCCCTCGTTCGCCATCTCGGTCAGCTTTGCCCGGATGTCGGTCAACAGGTTTGATATGCCGGTGGCGCCAGCAAGAGCGACCTTGCCGATGCCCTTGGCGTTGTTCAGGCCCTGGGTAACGGCACCAAGCGCTCGGACTTCAGCCCGAATGCCTTGAGCGATTGAGAAGTTGGAGGCGTCATCAAGTGCGCCGGCGACACGTAAGCCGGTCGACACGCGCTGCTGCGTCACATCGAGGCTTCGATTAATGCCATTCAACGTGCGGAGCGCGACGAAACTGGATGCATTGGTGATAACGGAATTCTGGACAGCCATTTTACTAATACCTCATTCTAAGGTTGACGCCGACGTTTTGCCGGCCATTTGTGGATGCTGTGTCCACGCCGCCTATAATGCATTATTCCGGGAGGTAGTCAATATTTAAATAAAATTTTATCTAAATTAATTATACCCACAATTACCCCATATATTACAACGAGTTA
>JABIRP010000223.1 GCA_018699735.1 Rhodospirillaceae bacterium
CAGAGAGGACGGCGTCCCGCAGTACGTCCTTAAAAGTTTCCGAGTTGTCCACGAAGCGGGTCTGAAATGGGTAGGGGAAGAATTCCATCAAGTCCCGTTGATAGCTGGTTTCCTCGATCACGATAAAATGGGTGAGGGAATGGCGGAATCTCGCCGCGATCTTGGCCCCAAACCATATGCCGCAAAGATAGTCTCCAAAGGATTGAGACTTGATTGGTACCAGGCATCGAAATGGTGCGTCTTCGCGCTCGCCTAGGCCGACGGAGCGATTGGCATACCAGTTGTCGAGAAAGGGATCACGGCTCAAGGAATTGACTCCTGTTCGGCGAGCGCTCTTTCGAAATCCGCGACGCCGATTGACCAGTCTAAAATACGACGGCGCTCGGAAAGTTTCGCATCGCCGGCGACGGCGCGATCAAGGGCTTGCGATGCTTCGTCGATGCGTCCGGCGGCTTTAAGGCAACGCCCGAGCAAAAACCAGGTGGCGGGCCGGTTTGGGACGGTTTCCACCGCGTGTTGTGCCCGTCTGGCACCATCGGAGTATTTACCTGAGTTGAGGGCTACCGTGGCCCCCAGATGGAGCATGCCTGGGTCGTTGGGGGCAAGAAAGTCTAACCATTTCGCAATCGGTCTGGCCTGTTCGTTCCGGGTCAACATGGCAAGGAGCCAAAGGTGGGCACCGAGCGTCACCATCGATCCTGGCTGCAATAGCACAGCGCGACGCGCATACGGCTCGCCCCAGGCCCACCCGCCGGAATTGCGAAGAGTGCGGGCATGGGTTGCCGCTGCGGATAGCACGCTGATGTCAGCGGGGGCGATGGTTGATGCTTTTCGGTAGGCCCACGGTATGAGCGCGGCGCTGCCCATTCGGGCATGTAACCGGGGAAGCTCTGCCAGAGCGCGACTGGTGCCCGGTGCCAAGACCTCCGCTTGTCGGAACGCGCGAAACGCGCCGTCGAAATCTTCAGCATTGAACAGGGCGGCTGCGAGGACAAAACGGGCTTCCGTGGACGTCGGGTCAATTTCGACGACGTCTTGAAACACCGATACCGCTTCTGCCAAACGCCCGACCGCCATTAATAGCGACCCAAACTCAACTTTTCCAGGCACCCACCCTGGGGCTTTGGTCGTGATCGTTGATAACAGCGCGAGCGCATGGCCGGTGTTGCCGACACCAATCGCCCGGCCGGCTTCAATTACAAGATCGTGTACGACTGCTGGCGGTTGGGAGGTCACGACATACGCCCAGCGGTCAACCGTGCGACAGAGGGTGCCAAGAAGTTGGCTTTTGGTGAATTTTTTAAGCCAAGAAGGACGGCCAACTCAAACCAGCGCTCGTTGAAATCCGCTTCATCCACGGCCGCCTTTTTTAACTGACGCGCGGTATTCTCGAGCGCAAAGTCTGACTGCGGGTCTTGAATCCGACAGGGATCCAAATCGGCTGCCAGATGTTCCAAAGCCTGCACGATATGGCGGGCTGCCGGAGTTTGGGGGTCAGTTACGAGGTGCGGGCGCAATCTCTTGCCAGCGTCCTTGCTGTTCAGGGCTATTGTTGCTTTCCCTGCGAGCTGATCTCTCAGCATTTGTTCGGCCAGTTCGGCCGTCGAGGCAGTCTGGTTCACCTCATTTGATAGGACATTGCCGTTCCAGCTGCTCTTTGCCGGCTGTACGCTTACCGAGGGAACGCCGAGCAGATAGGCTTCCAATCCAGTCGTACAACCGGTGTGCGCCATCGCTTGGGAGGCCAAAATCCAAGACGTGTAATCCGGATCTTCGATAATGGTGACATGCTCACGGCCGGCGAAGGTCTGGTGCCAGGGCGCATGATTTTCCGAAGGGTGTGGTCGGATTATGAGCGGGATTGCTGCGCCACCATCTGTCAGTCGGCCGATAAGGCTTAGCAACTCTGTAAAATTAGCGCGTTCCCACGCGCACCAATCGTGGAAGGCCTCGACATCGGCAGCGATATCCGGGTCGATGACGCCGACCTGCACACACCGATCAAAATAGTTGCAGGCATCGTGATCGAAGGGGTTTATCGACGCAAAATTAGTATTGACCAAGACGAACTTTCCGAATTGGTCTCGAAGCTCCGCCGCCTTTTTCTCATTGGCCTGGCGGTATTCGGGTCGCAGGATGTCGACCCTGGGATTGCCCGTTATGGCGACCCTAGTTGCCGGTACTCCGACCTGCTGGATCAGAAACCGTTCCTGCACCTCGCCCTGAACCAGGAACAGGTCGCAGACTTGCGCGATGCCATCGGCGTATAGGCGCTGGCCGCCGAAATCGACCAATCCGAAGGCTTCCTCCTCAAGTGACGCGACATGGTGGCCGGCTCGCTTGGCCAGGCCCATATTGTGGGCCTGAATGTCGTTATTGCCTTTGAAAAGCGCCACGCCCGGCTTTAATCGTCCGAAATTCTCGAAAAACCACCATTGCTGACCTACGGTCACGTCCCAACCGTCAGCAAACGCGTGTGCGGCGACGATCATGCGGGCGTCGAGTTCACGAAAGGATTCTTCGACCAGGAGGTAAAGGTTAGGGCGATCGTCCGGGGCACCTTTCCCGATTCTAGAGATCGAGCGGCCCCCGCTCATTCGCAGACCATCGGTCTCAACCGTCACTTTCGGGTGGTACTTGAAGTAGCATGCGGATGCCGATGAGGGCGACGACCAATCCAACTGCCGCCAGGCCCCAGGATTTCGCGCCCATAATGATGTAGCCCTGGTTTTGGAAGACCAGGTCGGACAGAAAGGCCAGATTGTTCGCCGCGATCCCACCGACAGCGAGGATCAATCCTTTGGTTCTGCGTGTGTCGCTGCCCATGTTCCATTCCTCCTGCCAATCGGATCACTCGCTTGATCATAGCAGTCGGGGCCCCAACTTGAAATAACAGGACAAGTGCGATCAACCCGCCTTCTCGACAATTATTTCGCGAGCGGCTTGATTGTATTCTTGGTTAAAATTTGTTAAGAAAATGGTCAATACATAGAATATTATAGACGGGGGAGCGCTATATTAAGCTTGAATGGAGATTAAGATAAATTTGTTTCTAATTTCAGGCTGTCCAGCTGGTATTTAGATTTGTGTGATCTGATCAAAATATCCCAACCAGTTTACTGGGACGATTGGAGTCTTGAGTCGTGGCGGTGGAAGTTTTGAGTCTATCTACACTGTTTCGGACGATATTGAGCGTATCCGCACTCATGACCGTACTCATGGTCGTATTCATGGTCGGGGGCATGCAGCCTGCGTTGGCAGCCGGCGAAGGACATGCCGCGGGTGATATTATTTGGACCGATGCGGAAAGCGAATGGATTGGCTCCAGCCGTGAACTACGGGTCGAACTGGATGCTAACCACCCACCGCTTGCCTTCGCGGATCATGACGGCGTGATCCAAGGGCTCGTGTCTGACTATCTTGCCGCCATTCACGAGATGACAGGGCTTCAGTTTTCGCTACGGACCTCCGAAGCAGAGGGCGCAGATATATGGATAGGAGAAGCGAAGGCGCGGACGGAGCATGACCATTTACGCTTTACGGACCCGATCTTCAGCGCGCCCGTTGTGATATTTTCCAAGGAAGGTGGCGATAATACCGGGGCACAGAGCCTCCTCGACCTGCATGACCGGACCGTCGCCGTCGTCGCAGGGTTTGGCACCGAACGCACACTTCGTGGAAAGCATCCGAGAATCAAACTAGCACCATATGACAGTGCTACCGGCGCCATACAAGCGGTTGTGGCGGGGAAAGCCGATGCCTATGTCGGCGATTTAATTGTTGGCGCCTATTTGATCCGTCGTCTTGGTATCGATGGATTGCATATGACAGGTTTTACACCCTATTCAGCCGCTTTGGTGTTCGGATTGCCGATTACAGATGAGATCGGACTTCGGGTGATTGAGAAAGCACTCGCAGCTATACCGCATACGGTGCGAGACGAGAACGCGATCAAATGGGTGCGTTTACCGCATGAGCATATCGTCGAGCACCAGCATGGCGTCGATTGGATACTGGTTGTTGAACTGCTCGGAATTCTCGGAACTGCGGGAGCATTAGGGGCTCTCTGGGCCTACCAAATCCGGAACCGAAATCGTGATCTTGACGCGGCCCGTCAACGTGCCGAAGAAGCGGTCGAGGCGCGCTCGCTGTTTCTGGCGACGGTGAGCCATGAGGTTCGCACACCGATGAACGGCGTCATTTCGATGGCGGGTCTTATTGACAGGACTGACCTGAACGTCGAGCAGCGCGGTATGACGCGGGTAATCTTGGAGTCCGCTTCGACCTTGCTCACGATCTTGAACGATATTCTAGATTTTTCCAAAATTGAGGCCGGCAAACTTGAAATTGAGAGCATGTCGTTCTCGCCTCTTGATGTCTGCGAGAGTAGTGCCGAACTTCTGGCTGTTCGCGCCGAAGACAATGCGCTGCGGATCTCTGTGTTAGTTGACCCGAATGTCCCGAACTATCTCATCGGAGACCCGAGCCGAATCCGCCAAGTTCTCCTCAATCTTCTCGGCAACGCGATCAAATTTACCGACAAAGGCTCGGTGTCACTTACATGCACGACGGCATCGTCGACCGTTTCCCGCTTGCGCTTTGAAGTGAATGATACCGGCATTGGAATTTCGGATGATCATCGAGCTAGCCTGTTCCAGGCATTCGCTCAAGGTGATCGCTCCGTCGCTCGCCGATATGGCGGGACTGGGCTCGGATTGTCGATTTGCCAGCGCCTCGTCGTGTTGATGGGCGGAGAAATCGGATGTGACAGCAAAGAGGGCCAAGGAACCACGTTTTGGTTTGAATTGCCGTTCGAAAACCCTCAGGTCAGCGCAACACCGGTTGCTGAGGATACCTCAAAGAATGCCGATCCGCTCAACGGTTTGCGTGTAACCGTCGTTGGCTTTGACGATCTGCAAGGACATGCAGTTCAAAGCTATTTGACGGCCGCCGGCGCTGAGGTTTCGGAGATCAATGGCGGGGTGCAGGCCGTTTCGAGCGGAGTGGATCTTGGCGATGTGGTCTTTGTTCACGCCAATCCGCCGGATATTCCGGGCTTGGATGTCGCGCGGTCGATTATGTCCACATCAAGCGCTCCCCCGGTCCTGCTTGCCGCATCTAGATTTTTGGCATCCACTTTGGGGGAAGCCGGAAAACTGGGCGTCTTTGCGACGTTGAGCCTTCCAATTCGCCGACATCGACTGATTAACGCCGTGGCGGCATCTGTCGGGCGAGAGCAACTTTCCGCGATGGCCGATGATACAGACGATTTCTTGCGGCACGCGCCGCCGCCGAAAGCAGAAGCGGAAGCCGCCTGTGCCGTAGTTTTGGTGGCTGAAGACAACCCCACCAACCGAATTGTTATCGAACAGGTTCTTGGGCGATTGGGGATCGCTTCGGAAATCGCGCCTGATGGAATGTCGGCTCTCGAGGCTTATGATCCAGCGCGCCACGGGATGCTGCTGACGGATTACCACATGCCGGATATGGATGGTCTCGAATTGGCTCGTGAAATTCGGACTAGAGAGACCGCGAACGGCAGTGGGAGGCTTCCAATTGTCGCCCTGACTGCGGACGCCCTTCCGGGAACGGCGGAGATATGCCGTCGCGCCGGAATGGATGGATACCTTACCAAGCCGATCGACCCTCGTGAGCTTCAGGCAGAAATTGAAGTACGATTGCCGCGTGCGCTTGCGCTTCGACGTCGGGTAGAGACCGCGCCTGCTGTCAATGAAACCATACCCGATGTCGATGAACGGATCTTGGACCTGGCCTATTTGGCGACTGTGTTCGGGAGCGTGAATGATCTCGCGGTCGAGAGCGTTAGGAAGTTTTCTGATGGGTTGCCGGGGCGTGTGGATCAATTGGTCCAATTGATCCAGGAAGATGCGTTCGCGTCGGCTCGTGGGGAGGCGCATGCGCTGAAGGGCGCGTGCCTATCACCTGGAATTGGGCGCTTGGGCGGCCTCGCCGGCGATATTCAAGACATGATCGATGGTGAGGATTATGACGGAGCGCGCCTAATGTCGGGTTCGCTGCAGGGCATGTGCGCGGAATTCAAGGAAAATGCCGGAAGGATCGGAGCCTAGGTTATGGATATCAGCACGGATCTGAGTATGAGAGACATCGACTACGCGAAACTTTCGGCGGCTGTGATCGATGACGAGGAAAGCACAAGGGACGTAATTTCACAGTTGCTAAGAAGTCTCGGGTTACGACGTATCCACACAGCGTCTGATGGCAAGGAAGGCCTGGATACGGTCATCCAGGCTGAGCCGGACATTGTGTTTTGCGACATCCATATGGAGCCGGTCGACGGCATGACGTTCCTTCGGGTGTTACGAAAGTCTACCGTCGGCAATGTCGCGCGTATTCCGATCGTATTCCTTTCCGGTGATGCATTGGAGCCGACGGTGCTCGAGGCTATCGACAACACGGTCGATGGCTATTTGGTCAAACCGGTCTCGCTGAACGACTTGAAAAAGCGGATCGACGTATTGGTCTGGGGGCTCTGAGCGACCAACTGGGCTCAATATGCCTCGTCGACCAACACGGTGCAGCGGCGCATGACTCGGATGTCGTTTGCTGTATCGAAATTGGTGGCGCGGTGCATGGTGCAGCGATTGTCCCAGAAGACGAAATCGCCCGGTGTGTAGCTGTGGCGATAAATCAAATGCTCTGGTGTGACGACTTGGTTTAGCTCTTCGATCAACGCCCGGCCTTCGTCATAATCCATTCCCTCTACGAACTCGGCATGATCGCCAAGGAAGATTGCCTTCCGCCCGGTCTCGGGGTGCGTACGGACGACAGGCCAGGCAATCGGAGGCACTTTCGCTTTCTGCTCGGCACTCATTGGCGCGTGACCGTGGCGCCGGTTGCGCGAAAAGTCGAGATTGTGCACCACCCGCATGCTGTCGACCCGGTGGCGCCAGTCATCGCTGAGTTCTTCGTATGCCGAGTACATGTCGGCAAAATGGGTTTGTCCGCCCTCACGCGGCGGTCGTTCCGCGTACATGAAAGTCGAATGGCCATTGCGCGCGTTCCAGGATGCATCAATGTGCCAGTGGAGCGTGCCTAAGTCCGGGTGCGCACCGGACGGTTTTCCGTCTTGGTCTAGGTTGGTCAGCACGTAGAGCTCTGGTTGCGCATCGTAGCCGTGATACTGATTCATGACATGCACCTGCACCTCGCCGAATTTGGCGGCAAAGGCGACTTGGGTTGCGGGTGAAACCTCGATGCCGCGAAAGGCGAGGATCTGATACTCGAGCCAGGCCTCATGGATCATTGGGAAGACCTCGGGGCTGACAGCTTTGTCCAGATCCAGGCCAACGATTTCCGCACCGAATGTCGGCATGAGCGGGCGCACTTCAAATGGCCAGTTTTTAGTTTCAATTTGGGCTTCGGCCATGCGACTGCTCCTCGCTTCGGATTTTCACGTACGCGGTATGGTGCTCCGGCATTGGGGGTATTGCAAGGCGACGACATGTCGCTTGCGCCCGCCTGCGACATCGCGGAAGAATACGGCTCGCGGGAACAAGGATACAAAACATGGTCGATGAGGCGAAAGTGAGACGGGTGGCCGAGCACTTGGCCAAGGAACACGTGAGGCGGGCCGATTATAAACCTCTTGCCGGTGACATGTTGCCGGCTGATATGGATGAGGCTTACGCCTGCCAACGAGCACTGGTCGCCCTTTGGTCTGCCGGCGACTTCGGGCCCGTTGGCGGTTACAAAATAGCGCTCACCTCAAAACCGATGCAGGAGATGGTGGGGGTGGATAAACCGTGCGGAGGCGCGATTTTTACCTCAATCATGCATGCCTCTCCAGCGACGATCTCGGTTTCTGAGTATCAGCATGTCGGCCTCGAATTCGAGCTCGCCATTCGACTTGGCCGTGATGTGCCGGTATCGGGCGAGGTGTATTCGGCAGACAGCATCCGCCCTTACGTTGATGCGGCCATGCCGGCTTTCGAGCTGATCGAGGACCGAAACGCCGATTACAGAACCTTAGAAGCGATGTCGTTGATCGCCGAGAACTCGTGGTGTGGCGGTATTGTGCTCGGTGAGCCGTCGGCTGCGTGGGCAGAGCTTGATTTGACAGATACGCCGGTTCGGCTCGACTATAATGGAGAGACGGCAGAGGCAAACACGGGAGCGGCTATGGGAAATCCATTGTCCGCACTCGCTTGGATAGCCAACCTGTTGGCGGAGCGTGATCAGGAATTGCGCGCCGGCATGATCGTGATGACTGGATCGACCATGCCGACAAGATTTCCGGTGCCAGGTGACCACGTGCGGTACACGGTCGAAGGTTTGGGCGAGGTCGAACTGCGCGCCGCAGATTGAGTAAGGGTTGAGGAGAGAGAGCATGCGAGGAATGATCCTGGCTTTGACGCTACTGGGCATGATGACGGCGGGTTCCGCTATGGCACAAACACAGCGCCCCGCTGTTTTGCCGGATATCGCTGCGCGAGCGGAGACCCCGGTACAAAATGCTCAAGCGACCATCCCGCCACCTGTCGCTTGGGGACTTGGTGCGTTTGGTGTGCTGGCTGGGCTCGATATCTTGATGGGGGGAAATCCCCTGCGCTGGGCCGCTATAGGGGTTGGTGCTGCTGGCGGACTATTGGCCCTCAACGTCGTGACCGCCGGCGCTGTGATGACCCCAATCGTGGGAGCCGCAGCGGCACAGGCCTGGGGTGGCAGTCTGATCGCCGGTGGTCCGATGACACCGGCAGCAACTCAAATCGCTTGTCGCGCAGCCGCGATCGCCTCTGTGGTTATAGCTGGTGGGTTGCTAGGCGCGTCTTTTTTCGGCGGTTAGATAGGAAGTAAGACTAAGAGAAGCGCCGTTATCGTCAGCATTGATATCGCTGTTGATATCAGGATGGCGGTCGAGGACGATGCGACACCGACGCTGTATTGCTGCGCGAACACGAAAACGTTTGCGCCGACCGGACAGGCCGCGAACAGGACCGCCGCCGCCCGCCAGAACGGATCGAGCGGGATCAGATAGGTCGCGATCAACCAGACAATAGCCGGATGTGCGAAGAGCTTGAACAGGGCCATTCCGGTTGCCGGGCCGAGGCCGCCAGCGATCGGCCGCAGCCCGAGGCTCAACCCGAGGGCAAAAAGACCAGCCGGCGGGCCCGCTTGACCTATGAACCCGAAGGTCTTGTCGATCAAAGGTGTCAGGCCGAACCCAGTTAACCCCCAGACGATCCCGAGCGCGGTTGCCATGGCGACCGGGTTACGGAGGACCGCGAAACCAGCCTCTTTAATGATCGCCGAGCCTTGTTTGCCGGATTTTCCTGCGCGGGCGAATTCCAAAAGTATCGTGACTAAACTGAATAGAAATACATCGAGCGTGATGATCAGCAAGCTGGGCGGCCCGCCCCGCTCTCCGAACACAGCCAGCATCAACGGCAAACCAATCACGACACCGTTCGAAAAGCTTGATCCGAAACCCTGGATTGTCATCTCCGCCAAACCACCGCGAAGCAACCACCCAGAAAAGATGGCTCCGGCTGCGAACAGAAGTAATTCGCCGTAGAGATAGACACCGAGGAACCGGAACTCGACGATCGCCGCAAGGTCGGCTGTCGCCATTAATCGGAACAACATTGGCGGCATGGCGAAGGTGAAAACGAAGGTCGCGAGCACGCCAACGGCGCGCGTGTCGAACATCCGAGATTTTGCCGCAAAATACCCTAGGAAGATGACCGCGAAGAGCGGCGTTACCGAGATGATAATGGTTTGCATGCTGGCTGGCCCGAGACGGTCGGCGGTTTGATGGCGCGCAGAATACATAGGCTGGTTTCGGTGGAAAAGGAAACGAAGGTCTTGTAAATGCTGGTTGAGTCAGTCGTCAGAGCGTGACGGAATCTTTCCGTCGCGAAGGACGATGCGCCTGCATTTCGACTATCAAAATGGTGTCTGATATGGATAAAACCCGAGATCCTGTGAACCAAGCGATTATTGAGCATCGAAACAAATATGGCACGCAAAGGCTCGGGATTGCGAACAACTATACCTGGACCAATGATCCTCGACATCTGTTGTTCAGCATGGCGCGATACAAGTTCGTCGCCAAAATGCTCAGTGGGTCCGGAAGGGTCATTGAGATCGGCTGCGGAGATGCGTTCTGCTCGCCCATTGTCCGCCAGGAAGTCGGTTATCTGAAAGTAACCGACTTTGATCCCTTGCTGATCGCAGATGCAGTGGATCGATCAAGCGAACAGTGGCCGATCGACGCCGAAGTTCACGATATATTGGAAAAGCCTTTGGTCGGCGAATTCGATGCGGCTTACTCCATGGACGTGCTTGAACATATACCGACAGAGCAAGATGACGTGTTCGTCAACCACATCAAGGCGGTGTTGCCTCAAAACGGGGTCTTGATTTGCGGTATGCCTTCGATTGAGTCACAGGTATTCGCGTCGGTTGGCAGTAAAAAGGGACATATCAATTGCAAAACTGGAAAAGATTTTAAGCAATTGATGGAACGCCATTTTGGCAATGTATTCCTGTTTTCGATGAACGACGAAGTTGTTCATACGGGCTTTGAGAAAATGGCTCATTATTTGCTGTGTCTGTGTGCCGGACCGATAAAATAGATGGCAGAGTGGCCGGCGCCGTAAAGGCTGTTTGGTGAGCCTCCGAGGAAGTCTTACCGGGACTGTGGTGCAAGTAGCTTTATTGCTTAATTTTATGTAGTCTGTAAGCGCTAGTAGGGTGACGCGGCAAGCCAATGCCGCAAGATGAGGAATAGAAGGTCAATGAACAATATGTCGGAGCAGCAGGGGCTCATCGAGAGCTTCCACACGGATGGTTACGCCATTCTGCGCGACGTGGTTGATCGAAACGCGATCACGGCACTTCAGGAGGCATCGGTTGAAAAATATCGCGACCTGGTGGATGCGCATGGAAATTACGATTCCGACAGCGTTTGCAACACGGTGTCTTTTGCCAAGCAAATTGGCAGAGATCACGACGTAGAAGCTTTGATCAACCGGGTTTCCCGAAGCCCAAATCTCATCGACCCATTGGAACTCATTCTTGGCCCAGACATTTCGATGAACTATGAGATTGCTCTCATCGTCAATGACCCGGCCGACAGATCATCGGTAACCAACAAGCCGTATCATCAAGAGCAATGGACCGGCGCGTTGAGCGACGATTTGACTGTCTGGATCCCGGTGACCCCGGTAGATGAGAAGAATACGCTGAATGTTGTGCCGGGCTCGCATTTTTACGGTGCCCTGCCGCACCGGAACCGAAACCTGGTACCGATGGATGGTTTCGCGATCGACGGGGTTCGAACCATCACCGATATCAATGTTGGCGATGCATTGGTCTTCCACAGTTTGCTACTGCACGGCACGGCAGGTCGCAGCGACAATCTCCGGATCGCGTTGACGAGAATTTACCGGCCGACCTTCGCACCAATGAGCCGGCGGATGCAGGCTCGCGGGTCGATTTGCATCAAGCAAGGTGTATTGAGCCGCATCAGGGATGCGCTTGGCAACGATGCCTATTCGCCCTTGCGGACATATGGCGGCAAGGTGTCCAACCTTCCAAAGCATATGGAAGACGACTTCCAAGTCTGAATTATCTTTGTATTAGGCGATCAGGTTTCCGTAGACCACGGTTCCCCCCCATAGCGATATGCCGAAGAGGGTGTGCGCGGTTAGTGCCAAATATCGTGGCATGGCGGGGTTTGGTGTATTGCGGCCCATGACCCCAAGGCCCATGCCAGGCTGCATCATGAACCATGGCACAACCACCGAGGCGACCCCAAAGGCGAGACCGTTGGCAAAGCTCGGTTGCTGGCCGAGTACCAATACGATCAAGCCGAGGTAGAGGACGCCGTAGACCAGGCCGATCAGGTAATGTAACGACCAGCCGAGGGCCTGCTCGTTCGGGATTTCCTCAGCGTCAGCCATGACCTCATGCACGAAGCGGCCGCGCGGCATATGCCCGAACCATCGTCCGGCCATCGCCCAGTTCGACGGGGGAATTCCGGTCGCGTGTTTCAAGACTCGCTGCCAAATATCGAGTGCCACGGTCGCGAACGCACCGATAAACATCGCTTCAATCGCGAAAGCTTGCATTCTTCTCCCCCCGGGAAAAACCAAGCGTCAAGTACGCTCGAAATGGACCTAGGCGTCGACTTGCGTCTGGATGCCTTTGCCGTCGAGCAGCTCGTTCAACTCACCAGCCTCGTACATCTCGCGGATGATGTCGCAGCCACCGACGAACTCGCCTTTGACGTAGAGTTGCGGGATGGTCGGCCAGCTTGAGAAATCTTTGATGCCGTCTCGTACCGAGGGGTCTTCCAGCACATTGATGCCTTTGAACTTGACGCCGATGTGGCTCAGCACGCCAACAACAGCAGCCGAGAAACCGCATTGCGGGAACACAGGCGTGCCTTTCATGAACAGGACGACGTCGTTGCCGTCGACTTCCTGCTGAATACGATCGCGTGTCGCTTGATCAAGCATGGTTGGTGTCCTCATGTTATCAGCCTGGCTCGTTAGGTCCGCCAGACCAGTTTGGGTCAAGACTTTATTCGGGTACGCCGGTTTGTAGTGCCAGGGCGTGCAATTCTGTGCCCATTCGCCCTTGCAGGGCCGCGTATACCATTTGGTGCTGTTGCACACGGTTCTTGCCTTCGAAGGCGGTGGACAACACGTGGCAGGCATAGTGGTCGCCGTCGCCTCGGAGGTCTTCGATGGTGACCTCCGCGCCGGGCAGACCTTCCTTGATCAGGCGTTCAATTTCGCCGGCTTCCATCGCCATACTGGCGTTCCTCCTCTTAGTGGGCTTAAGCCTCACCCATATAGTTAGGCAGCCACGCCTCATGCGCATCGCGTAGCTCATCAATCGATATGTCGTCACTGGGTGTTAGTGTCAATAGCGGTATTCCGTTTACCTCTCCAACGACAGACGCAGAAACACCGCCTTCACGCGCTCTTGCCAGCACAACTTCGGGCTCGGCCGTGGCGATGAGATAGCGCCCCTGGTCTTCCCCAAAGGCCCAGGCGTGAGGGGCCACACCCTCAGGAATTGTGAGCGCGGCACCTAGACCGCGCGCTGCCATTGCCATTTCCGCGACCGCCACCGCGATCCCACCATCGGAAATGTCATGGCAGGTTGTGATCGTGCCATCGGCGATTAGGCCCTGGACCAATTCTCCGCGAGCTCGCTCGGCGGCAAGGTCGACAGCCGGGGCAGGGCCTTCGCAACGGCCCTCAATTTCTCGCAGATAAACGGATTGGCCAAGGTGCCCTTCGGTCTCGCCGATTAAAATGATCGTTTCTCCGGCCGCCTTGAACGCCACCGTGGCACGCTTCGAGACATCATCGAGCACGCCAACACCGCCAATGACAGGTGTCGGCAGGATCGCTTCACCTTCGGTCTCGTTGTAGAGCGAGACGTTGCCGGAAACGACCGGATAGTCGAGCGCCAGACAGGCGGCTCTCATGCCGGTGGCACACCCGACAAACTGTCCCATGATGCGCGGCTTCTCAGGGTTTCCAAAGTTCATGTTGTTGGTTACGGCCAGTGGCCGGGCGCCAACCGCCGAAAGGTTGCGCCAGGTCTCTGCTACCGCTTGTGCGCCGCCAGTTTCGGGGTCGGCCAGACAATAGCGCGGCGTGCAGTCGACGGTAACCGCAAGCGCCTTGTTGGTGTCCTGGACGCGCACGACACCGGCGTCTCCGCCTGGGCGGATCGCTGTATCGGACATCACCAGATGATCGTATTGCTCCCAAATCCACCGCCGGCTGGCGAGATCCGGGCATCCGACCAGGGTTTTGAGCGCGGCGCTGAGGCTCTCAGGTGCTGCGACCGGTCCGAGCGGTGCTGGGGAGGGCGTCGGTTCCCACGGCCGGGCGTATTCGGGAGAGGCCTCGACCATTGGGTCGATAGGAATATCGGCGGCCATCTCGCCGTTCATGTAGAGCACGAGATTGCGGCTGTCGGTCAGATGCCCAATGACCGCAAAATCCAGGTCCCAGCGCTCGAAAATACGGCGCGCGATGTCCTCGGCTTCCGGCTTCAGGACGATCAACATGCGCTCTTGGCTTTCCGAGAGCATGATCTCGTAGGGCGTCATGGCAGTTTCGCGAACCGGCACGCGATCCAAGTGCAACTCGATGCCGAGCCCACCCTTGCCTGCCATCTCCACCGAGGAGGAGGTCAGACCGGCAGCCCCCATATCCTGGATCGCGATGATCGCGTCTTCCTGCATCAACTCAAGGCAGGCTTCGAGCAGAAGCTTTTCGGTGAAGGGGTCGCCGACCTGAACGGTCGGGCGCTTCTCTTCGCTGTCCTCGGAGAACTCGGCCGACGCCATGGTGGCGCCGTGGATGCCGTCGCGTCCGGTTTTCGCACCGACATAGATCACCGGATTGCCGAGACCCGCGGCGGCGGAATAGAAAATCCGGTCGGTGGGCGCCAATCCGACGGTCATGGCGTTGACCAGGATGTTGCCGTTATAGGCCGCATCGAAGTTAACCTCACCGGCCACAGTTGGCACACCGATACAGTTGCCGTAACCGCCGATGCCGGACACCACGCCGGAAACCAGATGCCGGGTCTTGGCGTGGTCAGGCGCGCCGAAGCGAAGAGCGTTCAAATTAGCCACCGGTCGCGCGCCCATGGTGAACACGTCGCGCAAGATACCGCCGACGCCGGTCGCCGCACCCTGGTAGGGCTCGATGAAGGAAGGATGGTTGTGGCTCTCGATCTTGAACACCGCAGCCAGCCCGTCACCGATGTCGATCACGCCGGCGTTCTCGCCGGGGCCTTGGATGACGTGCGGTCCCTCGGTCGGTAACGTCTTCAGCCATTTCTTCGAGGATTTGTACGAGCAATGCTCGGAATACATGGCCGAGAATACGCCGAGCTCAGTCATGTTCGGCTCACGCCCTAGAATTTTTAGGATCTGGGCGTATTCGTCCGGGCTCAGACCATGTTCGGCGACGATCTCGTCGGTGATGGTGACGTTGGGAATGCTCAACTCAAGGCCCTCGTCAGTCCGTCGAACAATGCCATGCCGTCGGTGCCGCCAAGCTCGGGGTCGACTGCGTTCTCCGGATGCGGCATGAATCCCAGCACGGTGCCGGTCTCATTGTAGACGCCAGCGATATTCCGCGCCGAGCCATTCGGGTTGCCGGCGGCGCTGGTCTCACCGGCGTCATCGACATAGCGAAACGCGACCCGGTTCTCACCTTCCAACCGATCCAGCGTCGCCTCGTCCGCGAAGTAGTTGCCATCGTGGTGGGCGACCGGGATCGAGAGCACCTGGCCGGCGTCGTATCCGGACGTGAACAGAGACTGACTGGTCTCGACCCTTAGCCCGACATTCCGGCAAATGAACTTCAGGTTGGCGTTGCGCATCAGAGCGCCGGGCAGCAAACCGATTTCGGTCAGAACCTGAAAGCCGTTGCAGACCCCCATCACCGGCGTGCCGGCGTTCGCGCGTTCAACCACGGTACGCATGACTGGTGAGCGCGCGGCCATGGCGCCGGCGCGCAGATAATCGCCGTAGGAGAACCCACCGGGCACTACGATGAGATCGAGCTCGGGCAGCTCGGTGTCTTTGTGCCAGATCATGTGGGGCTCGTGTCCGGTCGCACGCCTGAGAGCCAGACGCATGTCGCGATCGCGGTTTGAGCCGGGAAAAACGATGACTGCCGAACGCATGGGAGCCTTTTGCGGAGGTGGCTGGATATGCCGGGAACCTAGGCGGTGGCGGGGCCGGGCGCAAGGTCGGTGCTGGGCGGCAAAGCGCCTGCCGTACAGCGCGCTTGTGGCCAGCCTTTACGCGAAGGAGAGGCATGCGAATCGCCGCTTCGGTGATGTGTATATCTCTCCAATCCTGCCATGCTATCTTCCTTCAAATCATGACATCGACTTAGGACCTCAATTTATGACCAAACAACTCCCCAATGTCGCGCCTGAGCACCGCCTCACCACGGACGACCAACTCGACGCGATCTACGGCGAACCCGTCGGTGGCGCTGTCACCAAGGAGATCGACCATATCAACGCGCCGTACCGATTGTTTGTCGAGAAGGCGCCCTTCGTCATCGTCGCCAGTTGCGGGCCGGAGGGACTGGATTGCACGCCGAGAGGTGATCCGGCGGGATTCGTGCGCGTGGTCGACGAACATACGGTTCTGTTACCGGATCGTCGTGGCAACAATCGCATCGACACGTTGCGCAATCTGGTGCGTGATCCGCGGATCTCTCTGTTGTTCTTGATCCCGGGTGTTGGTGAGACCTTGCGGATCAACGGCACGGCTGAAATCGTTACTGACCCGGACCTGCTGGCTTCATTCGAGATGCAGGGCAAGCTGCCCCGGAGCGTCATCGTCACCCATGTGGACCGGGTTTATTTCCAATGCCCGAAAGCGTTGATCCGCTCCCGCCTCTGGGACCCGGAGACGCAAGTGACACGCTCGGAACTGCCGACCAGCGGCCAGATCCAGCGTGCCATCCAGGGTGCCAAGTTCGACGCGGAAGAATACGATCGCGCCTATCCCCAGCGGATAAAGGAAACGATCTACTGACGACTGAGTTAGGTCGCGAAATAAAAAGGGGCCATTCTGCATTTCCGGGAAAAGCAGAATGGCCCCTTAAATTTTACCAGCTGCCGGTGTTTTCCATCGACGACCAGGGCTCGGCCGCTTCGAGCGCTTCGCCGCGCTGCAGTAGCTCGACAGAAACGCCGTCCGGCGAGACCACGAAGGCCATGCGGCCATCCCGTGGCGGGCGGTTGATGGTGACGCCGCCATCCATCAGTGTCTGGCATACGGCATAGATGTCATCGACCCGAAACGCGAGATGGCCGAAATTGCGACCGCCTGAGTATTCCTCAGGATCCCAGTTGTAGGTCATCTCAAGTGTCGGCGCGCCTTCGGCTTTGGCGGTGTCGATATCGTTCGGCGCGGCCAAGAATATATTGGTGTAGCGGCCGGCTTCGCTTTCACTGCGTCTGGTTTCGACCATGCCGAGCTTGTTGCAATAGAAGTCCAGTGAATCGTCCACATTGCTGATCCGGACCATCGTGTGAAGGTATTGCATGGGAGGCTCCCTCGAGTGATTGGGGCGACTGCGGTCGCCGTGAATTGCTGAGAGACACTAGTTAAACGCGCAGTGATAACGCAAGTCCCAAACATGAAAAGAAAGTGGCCGTCCGGGAGGGGAGCCGGACGGCCACGCGGCAGGTGCGCCCTATAGGGAGGGAGAGGCAGAGCTAGGGCGCTCACGGCCGTCAAAAGGCGGCATTACGCCGCTTTCGTCATAAACCGGTCCTCAGCCAGCCTGTCGGCGGCGGCACTTGTGGCGATGCCTTCGCGATCGGATAGTTCGAATATCTGGGCCAAGGTATCCTGGATCCGTCCGACATGGGCGAACGCCGCCTGGCGGTCATAGCCTGGGCCCTCGTGGGCGATATTGATGACGCCGCCGGCGTTTATTGCGTAGTCCGGGGCATAGAGAATTCCGTGCTCGCGCAGCATCGCTCCGTGGCGGGCCTCGGCGAGTTGGTTGTTGGCCGAGCCCGCGACGATGCGCGCGCGCAACTCGGGAATGGTTTGGTCGTTCAGTGATGCGCCGAGCGCACAGGGCGCAAAGACCTCAGCGCAAGTCATGTGGATCTTATCCGTCGATATTGCGGTCGCACCGAAGCGTTGGACCAGATCCGCGACAGCGGCCGGGTTGATATCGGCAACAATCAAATTGGCTTTCGCTTCGTGCAGCAGTTCCGCCAGATGCCGGCCCACATTTCCGGCTCCTTGAAGCGCAACGGTCAGGCCATACAAGCTGTCTGAGCCAAAGACATGACGCGCGGCGGCCTTGATGCCGCGATAGACGCCATAGGCGGTCGCGGACGAGGGATCTTCACCGCCGCTGTCAGGGATACCGGCGACAAATTCGGTTTCGCGCCGCACGGTTTGCAGGTCTGCAACGGTTGAGCCGACATCCTCTGCGGTGATGTACTTGCCAGCCAAACGGTCAACCGCACGCCCGAACGCACGAAGCAGGTCCTCTGTCTTATCGCGGCGGGGGTCGGCGATCACTACCGCCTTGCCGCCACCGAGCGACAATCCCGCCAGCGCGGATTTATATGTCATGCCGCGAGACAGCCGGAGCGCGTCGGTCAGCGCAGCGTCTTCGTCGGCATAGGGCCAGATCCTGAGACCTCCCAAGGCAGGGCCGAGGTTTGTGTTGTGAACCGCAATGACGCATTTCAGTCCGGCGGCCTGGTCAGAAAAGAAGGCCACGTGCTCGTGGTCGTCGAAATCGGGTTGTTGGAAAACAGACATTAGTTTCGCTCCCGCATGCTTCCATAATTATTTATGTAAGCAAGGAGCGGGCCAATGCCAGTTTCGGATTGTGCCTATTCGGTTTTGGCTGCGACCGACATCGCCAGCGACGAGGCTTTGGCCAAGGGCGCGCGGAGCATCAAGGCCAACGGCAAGGTGACAAGCGCCAGCGCGCCTGATATCGCGATTGCGGTCGACAGTCCCATCACATCTCCGGCCAACCCGGCAATCGCCGGGGTTGCGGCGGCGATACCGATACCCAGCGTATAGAACAGCCCGAAGGCGCGGGCATGGCGGTTCGGGTCCGTGAATTCAGCCACCGAACCATAAAGAGCCGAAGAGGTTCCGTTGAGGGCGATACCTAACAACGGGAACAGCACGTAGCTGGCCGAAATCGGCGCGAACACGGTGGCGACGATCAGCACCGCGGTGGAGACCTCTGTTACGAGAACGGTGCGGACCACACCCAAACGCTCCGCCAGGATACCGCAAGCGAACTTGCCGACGGCGCCGCCGATAAACAGCATGGAGAGGAACAACCCTACCTCCTCGACCGCTATGCCTTTGGACACAATTAGAAATGGCAACAGCGTGATGAAGGCGGAGCGAACCGTGGTGTCGATAACAAAAACCGTCGAGAGTGTGGAGAAGCCGAGGCGGTCGGTAACCCCCCAACCTTTCCCGCTCGGGGGTGCGTGCTTTCCCTCGGCATTGCGGTGGGAGCCGCCAGCTTTGGTCCAGGCAAGCAGGATCGCCATGGCGATGGCAACGCCGATGGCGACGAACCCGAACACTGTGACAGCACGGGTCCAATCGCCGACCGTGAGCAAGAGGGCCAGGCTGACCGGGAAGGCGACTTTCCCGATGTCGCCTGAAAAGTTGTAGATGCCGAGTGCCGCGCGCCGCCCGGCCATCGGGAATGCGCGCGCGACCAATGCGGATGCCAGCGGATGTTGCGTCGCGGATCCGAACCCGGCAACCGCGAGCGCCAATGCGATCGCCAGATATCCGTTTGCATTCCCAAGCCAGACGAATGCGCCGCCGATAACCAGTGTGCCCGCCGTCATCACGATGCGCTCACCGAAACGCTCGGCCAGGAATCCGGCAGGAATTTGGAACAGGGCCATGGCCAGGACAAAAGCTGTATTGAGTAGCCCGGCCTCGGTCAGGCTCAACGCGAAAGCCACCTGCCAGACAGGCAACAGCACCGGCAGTGACTCGGAAAAGCCATCGTGGGTGACATGATTGACCGCGACCGTGGCAAGTACCGCGCGCGGCCGTTCAGCCGTTGAGGTAACCGTTGGGGAAGTGGTGTTGTTCACGCCCTTACCACGCTTTTACCGTCTTCTTAATCTGTGCCACCGTATAAGCGTTCGGCGTTCTCATGTGCAATGGCCCTGGCGACATCGGCAGGCAGTTCCGACAACCATGCCCGGTGCTCGGCGATCAATTCGGTGTATTCGTCCCACCGGCTGCCGGTCCAGGTATCACTGCCGATCATGAAGCGGTCGGCATGACGCACCAGCAGGGCGCGCCACTGTGGGTCGATACCATTTGGTGCAATATCGCCGGCCCGGTAGGAAACCTCGGTCCATAACCGGTCATAGCGATCGAGCATTTCGCCGACGACGTCAGCGCCTTCGGTAAAGCCTGCATGCGCCCATAGAATTTTGAGCGTGGGGTAAAAGTCCAACAGGACGCGTATGGGGGCTACGTCGGAATGTATATGCAGGGGGATGGCGTGTTTGATTGCAAGGCGCGCAACTTCAGCCAGCACATTCGATAGCGCATGTTCGGGTGCGTTCAAATGAAACTCGCCGATCCCACGATGCACGCCCAAGGCCAAGCGCTGCTTCAGATAGGCGGGGATGCTGGGATCACGATACCAACTCCCCTGGCCGATGCCGTCGTGATACGGGCGCAGCTCGGGCACGAAGAGCTTGGG
>JABIRP010000224.1 GCA_018699735.1 Rhodospirillaceae bacterium
GGCCGAGCGAAACAATCTTCCCGTCCTTGACCCCAATATCAGATTGGATGGTCTCATCCGCAGTTACAACGGTCGCATTGCGAACCACGAGATCAAGTTCGGTCATAGTGCCGCCTACCTTCGTTCGTCTGGATGAAGCATTGGTGTTTTCAGGAAAGCATCGCCTCGAAATATGATGGTAGCGATATTCCCACCGCGATTGAAACAGTTTAGCGTCCCCGGGACCGGCAGATGCCCGGATCGATGCCCCGCCAGCAGAGACCTGAGATGAACCAAGTCGTATCGGAATATCTGCGTAACCAGTACTTTCCTGGCGGAGATCTCCAGTCCCAGCTTGTCCGGCTTACTTTGTATCGGTTGCTGGCTGCGGGCCAACCCGTACCGCTCTACGAACTTGCGCGGGAAAGCGAATTCGATCTCGCCACAACTGAACAGGTGATCGCATCCGTCGAACCTACCCGATTGAGATTTGATGCCGAGGGACAGATCACCGCATTCGCTGGACTATCGTTAGCGCCAACCAACCATCAACTGGAAACCGACACCAGCCTGCTCCATACATGGTGCGTATTCGATGCGCTGTTCTTGCCCGAGATCTTGGATTGCCGCGCCCGTATTTCCAGTAAATGTCCCGCAACCGGCCAGGACATCCGGCTAGATGTGGATCGAACTGAAGTTCAAAGCGCATCTCCGACAAACCTAGTCATGTCGTTCATCATGCCGAGCGAGCAGGCACGATGCGATGATCTGCGTAGCTCATTTTGCAATCACGTGAACTTCTTCACCTCTCGCGACGTTGCGGCCCCTTGGTTGGCGGAAAACCCGGCAGGCGAACTCCTTACGCTCGACGAGGCAATGGAGATGGCCGCCGTTCGCAATCACCAGGCATTCGGCCTAGCTGTCGGAAAGGTGACAGAGTAATGCGCGTGCCAGACGGTGATACAATTGGAGGATCCGCGCTTTTCGCCCAGCAGCAATCCGCATGGACGCGCCAGAGCCGATACGTCTCAGAGAATTCGGAGTTTTATCAGAACATTTGGGACGGCCGGAAACCACCGACCGATCTTCGTGATCTGCCTGAACTGCCGCTATCGACCAAGGCACAGTTGCGAATTTCGCAAGCAGACCGTCCGCCGTTCGGAAACTACTTGGCCGCTCCGCGCGCGAAAGCGACACGGCTCCACAGAACCTCAGGGACCACCGGTCAGGCGATGAACCTCGCCATGTCGGCGCGCGATTGCGAGATCACTGAGATCGTCGGTGGACGCAGCCACCGGGCAGCGGGACTGACCCCGGATCACACCGTCGTGCATTGTCTCAATTACCAGATGTGGATGGGCGGGGTGACCGACCACCTCACACTTGAGCGGACCGGCGCCACGGTTGTTCCATTCGGCACAGGTGGAACCGAACTATTGATACGAACCATTCTTGAGACCGGGATCGACGCGATTTCATGCACACCATCATACCCAGCGGTCCTGGAGCGCGTACTGGCGGAGCGCTTTCCTGAATTGCGGCCAAGCGATCTCGGACTGAAGCTCGGCTTGTTCGGTGGCGAGGCAGGCCTCGACGACCAAACCTTACGCGATCGCATCCGCGAGACCTGGGGCATGGAGCCCCGAAATGCGAACTACGGCGTATCAGACGTCTTTTCAAACTTCGCAGCGCAATGCACCCAGGATACCCGGCTGCACTTCCTTGCCGGCGACGTGCTTTATCCTGAACTGATCGATCCGGAAACCGAAGCGCCGCTTCCCATCACAGCGGGTCAGGAGGGTGAGTTGGTGCTCACGCATCTTGAGCGCGATTGCCAGCCGCTGGTGCGCTTTCGAACCGGCGACATTATCGCGGTCGACGAAACCCAGCCGTGCTCTTGTGGCCGCCACGGCATGCGGTTCCGGGTCGTCGGGCGCAGTGATGACATGGTGATCGTCCGCGGCTTAAACCTGTTTCCAACCATGATCGCTGCTGTGATAAACGAGTTCTCTGCACTCTCTGGTGATTACCGGATCTCTCTCGATCAGCCGCCGCCGCACGATTATCTTCCAGTGCATGTGGAATTGGCAAAAGATCAAAGCCCCACCGACAAGCTTGCTGAAAATGTCGAGCATGCGATCAAATCCAAGCTTGGCGCCACCGCCAAAGTGACCATCCTGCCCGCGACAAGTTTCCCGAAAACCGAAGGCAAGACGCGGCGGGTTGAGAGGACCTACACATGACAAATTTTCTGTATGAAACCGTCCTAAGCGCGATTGATGACAATGGTGTGCGCACGATTTCACTCAACCGACCGGATAGCCTCAACGCCATGAACCGGCGCCTGATAGACGATGTTACATCGGCCTTTGACGATGCGAACACCGACGCGGCCACCAAAGTGATCATCTTTACCGGCGCGGGCCGGGCCTTTTGCGCTGGCGATGATCGCCGGGAGCATGTTCATCCCGAGAACGAGGCTCAAGCGCGCGACCTCGTCGACGCGATCCAACTGGCTACGCGCGCGATTGTCGGCGGCGCAAAACCCGTGGTCGGCGCGATCAACGGCTGGGCGGTTGGCGGCGGGTTCGAATGGGCTATCAATTGCGATTTTCCAATATGGGCCGAGAGTGCCCGGGGATTTTTCCCCGAGGTTTCGCTCAACCTCTTTGTCACCGGCGGGGTCACGTCGCTGCTGCCAACCTTGGTCGGGCTGAACAAGGCGCGCGAGATGTTGTTCCTAGGCAACCGTTACAACGCAATAGAACTCAAGGAAGCCGGCGTCGCTTGGCGTGTGGTGAGCGATGACGGCCTCAGGTCTGAAGCCTTGGCAGTGGCCACCCAGTTGAGTCAGCTTCCTACCCTTTCGGTCAGAGCCATGAAACGGGTTCTGAACCAAGGTGCCGCAAGCGACCTCGAGCGGGCGCTCCAGTTGGAAACCGAAGCAACAATCGCCGGGTTTCTCGATCCGGAGACGACCGAGCGCTTGAAGGATTTTTAGGGCGAAACGGGCTACATATGCCCCGATATGATATAAACAGACAGTCCGAACCGGCACAAAATTCGAAGGCTTAGCAATGCGCATCGGCAGGATCATACTGGGGGCACTCGCGACCATTGGCGGCTTGACGATTGTGCTCGCGATAGCTGGCGTGATTGCGCTGTCCGCGATGCTGTCCGCCTTGCCAGAACCGGAACCCCTCCCCAAACGCTTCGCGCTCGTCATATCGCTCGACGGCAATTTGCGAGAAAGCGCACAGGGCAATCCCATCGACCGCATATTGCTCGAACCCGGTAAGCCTACATTACTCGACCTCATTCGGGCGATAGACACAGCCGCGACGGATGACCGCGTAGGTGGCGTCATGCTCGACCTGTCTGGGGCTCGTCTCGGGTATGCCCAGGCGCAGGAGTTGGCGGCAGCTGTCGGTCGCTTGCGCGGCGCCGGCAAGCCCGTCCACAGCTTTGTCGAAAGCCTGGATGGCCCGCGCGCGTTGGCTTTGTTCGCACTCGCCAGTACGGCTGAAACTATTTGGCTGCAGCCTTCGGGGATACTTGATATTCGCGGCGTATCGCTTGAGGTTCCATTTTTCCGCGACGCGCTAGATGAGTTCGGCATCACGCCTGATTTTCGCACCCGCCACGAATACAAGAGCACCTTCGTTTCATTGACCGAAAAGACATTGCCAGCCGGCATTCGCGACAATTACAAGCGCATGGTCGACTCGTTGTTCTCCCAATCTGTCTCAGATATTGCCGGTCAGCGCCAACTGCCGGTCCAGGCGATCCTGACCTTGGTCGACCAGGCACCGCTGCTCGCTTCGGAGGCAATTGACAACAGACTGGTCGACCGCCTGGGATATCGCGACGAGGTCGAAGACGTGGTCGCCGGCAAGAATTCCATCGTCAGCATCGCGGCGTATCTGGAAGACTTAAACAGCTCAGACATCGATGATGAGGCAGAACCACCAGCGGAGATCGCGGTCGTCGCCGTGGTCGGAGCACTGGTACGCAATGGATCCGGCGGCTTGCCGGGCGACCGAATAGCCTCTGCCAGGGAGATCGCCGATACCATCCGCGAAGTCCGCGAAATCGGAAAAGCGCGCGCCTTGATCCTCAGGGTCGACAGTCCCGGTGGCAGCTACGTCGCCTCGGATGTGCTTCTTCGGGAATTGCGGCTGACCCGAAAGGCCGGCATTCCCATCGTCGTCTCAATGGGTGATACGGCTGCATCAGGCGGCTATTTCATCGCGCTCGCCGGCGATCATGTCTTGGCCCAGAGGGGCACGATCACCGGCTCAATCGGGGTGGCAGGTGGCAAGGTTGCCGCTGGCAGGTTGCTGACGCGCTTTGGGATAGGCGGCGAGAGAGTATCCGCCGGGGCCAATGCTGGCATGTTCTCCCCAGCTGAGCCCTTCAACCTGCGGCAGTCGAAGCGGCTCGACGCTATGCTCGACTTCATCTACGCCGATTTCACCCGCCAGGTTGGTAAGGCCCGGCGTTTGAGCCCGACAGATCTCGATAAAGTCGCTCGTGGCCGAATTTGGAGTGGTGCCGATGCGGTCGACGCCGGCCTGGTCGACGTCCTGGGCGGCTACCACGAGGCCACAGTCTTGGCGCGGGAAAGCTCAGGTATCGCTCCCACGCGGGGCATTCGCCTCGTCCCGTACCCAAAACCAAGACCAACCTTGGAAATGCTACGCGATTTGGCGGACGAGTCTGATCTTTTGGGCGCGCGAGATGGTTTGACTGTTTTGGCACGGCTTCTGGTATACTTGCAACCGATAGCCCATATCATAGGCTCGACCGGCAATTGGGATGCTGCCAGTTGGGATGCCAAACTGCTTGGTGGCCCCATCGGGTTTAAAGTTCGATGAGCGGTGCTCAGATCACGGAGATGGAAATGTCATCACGACACAGCTGCACGAGGCCATCGCTCAGCACAGTATTTAGCGCGATATTCGCAGTTCTCGTCGGTCTAGCAATCGTTGCAACGCCGGTCGCTCACCCAGCCTTCGCCTCTCAGAACGATGCGGATAAGGCAGGTATAGAGCGGAAGTTAAAGGAAAAGGCGCAGCGTAAGAAGGACAAGAAATTCAATCGTGAAATTCAGTTTCGCCATGCCGTCGGCCCGAACGTATTGCCACTCGGCCCCTTCACCTTTTCCCTTTATATTCACGGAAATTTGCTGGAGGGCCGCCTGAGTGTCGCGATCCAGGCTAAAGATTCCACAGCCAAAGCAACGATGGAGAGTGAGAAGGCCACGCTCATGGGGATCATTTACCCAATGGCCATGCGGATGTATGAAAATGGCCGACCAACGACTGATTCCATTCGCGATTTTAAGCGCGATGTAACGGTTCAGTTGAGGAAGCGGTTCAAGAAATTGGTCGAGGAATTCTTCATCGTTTCCGTGATTTGAGCCCGTAAACCGGGCCGACGACGAGTGCTCGCCTGAACGACGAGAGAGACAGCCTTCCAGATTGGCGTTAAATTCACAAAACAGCCCCAATCGAGAGACTGATCATGAGTGCCAATACCACCCAACCTACCCATCTTTCCCGGCCGCTGACCGGCCGTCAGATTTGGCACGGTGATGACCTGAAACGCTCCGGCGAGTGGATCCGGCAATGGCCCGATGGCGCGGTCGAGGAAATTGACAGGGCATGGCGGCAAACCGTTAATCGTGGTGTCTCGGAAACCCAGATTACAGCCGAAGATTTCCCACTTCCCGGTCTCCAGGGATTCTTTGACGAACTCCTGGATGAGTTGGAAGACGGCCTGGGGGTCGTCCGGGTTTCCGGTTTCCCGGTTGAGCGCTACGCACCGGCAGAGCTTCGAAGCATCTTTTGGGGTATCGGCATGCATCTGGGCTTGGCGGTGAATCAGGCCGACAAAGGCGAAATGATTGGTGAAGTCCGTGACGAGAGCCGAGTGAACCTACGGGTTTCCGACGAGCTCACATTGCATCGCGACAAGGACTCGTCAGACGAATTGCCGGTTCTGTCATCAAGGTCACGGGCGCGCTCGAACGGCCCGCTCCGCTTTCATACTGACGGATGTGACCTGATCGCGCTGCTGTGTACCCAAACAGCGGATATCGGTGGCGAAACCAGAGTTGCAAGCGCCGCTGCGGTCTATAACGAGATCCTCGCGCGGCGCCCTGACCTGCACAGATTACTTTGCGAGGATTATTACCGCTACCTGCCGGAAAGTGACTCTCTGCCAGAACGTGAGCGGATATTTGCCTTGCCTATTTTCGGCCTGCAGGCAGGCAAATTGACGACCCAGTATTCCCGGACTTTCGTTGAGCAAGCTCAGAGCTACGCGTGGGTCCCGCAAATGAGTGCCGCACAGATTGAAGCCCTCGATCTCTGGGCCGAATACTGTGAAAAGCTGTCGATGACAGCACCGTTCGCGCTCGGGGACCTGCAAATACTGAACAACCATCAAGCCTATCACGGTCGCACAGCATTCCACGACGATGTCGAGGGCGGCAAGGAGCGATTGCTGCTCCGACTTTGGCTCAGCCCAAAAAATAACCGGGCGTTGCCAGAGAGCCATGGAAGCTTTTGGGATTCGACGGACGCTGGCATGCCGCGATCATCGATCCGATCCCGCGTGGCGGCTGCGGCGGAGTAATTCGAGACCGGTCGGGGCTACCTAACTTGTTGGGCAAACATGGCCCCGTGATCCTTACCGTCTGCATGGCGCAGGTGCTGGCACAGATCGGCGCCTATGCTGTGCCGGCGCTACTTCCATCCTTTATAGACATGTGGTCACTGGACAATTCAGAGGCCGGATGGATTATCGCGGCGTTCTATGGCGGCTATGTGTTGGCGGCGCCATTTCTGGTTTCGCTCACCGACCGAATTCCAGCGAAGTGGATCTATGTCGCCGCAGTTTCAATGACCGCCGGCGCGCATCTTGGGTACGCCTATCTGGCGGACGGGTTTTGGTCGGCATTGGTTTTCCGAGTTCTGGCTGGAATCGGGTGGGCCGGAAGCTACATGCCGGGGCTGCGGACGTTAACCGACGTTGTCACGGGAAAACCCCAATCACGGGCTGTGGCATTGCATGCGGGAAGCCTTGGTCTCAGCGGGTCGGCATCCTTCGTAATCGCCGGAACAATCGCTGTCATGTTTGACTGGCGCGCCGCATTCATCGTTTCCGGATTGGCCGCTGTCGGCGCTGCGGTATTGGCTCTTTCGGCGATGCCGAGCAACCGCCCGGCCCCTCCCAAGGATGGCAAACATCGCCGCCTGCTCGACTTTCGCCCGGCATTCCGAAATCGCTCATCCCTTGCCTATTCCATCGTCTACTGCGTCCACACCTGGGAGATGAATGCTCTGAGAGGCTGGGTCGTGACCTATCTGGCGTTTACCGCCGGCCTACACGGCGGCACCTCGGCCCTCATAGCACCGGCAGCAGTGGCCACTTTGATGGGTGTGACCGGAACCCTGACCAGCGTCGCCGGCAACGAGATTTCCATTCGCATAGGCCGGCCCCGCCTCATTATGTTGGCGATGGCGGCTTCGATGATAATGGCGGTTCTGCTCGGTACTCTTTCCGGGATCGCTTATTGGGCGGCGGCTCTAGGTGCCGTTGTCTATGGCGTTACCATATGGCTGGACAGCTCATCACTCACCGCTGGCGCCGTCGGCAACGCCGATCCTGAACACAAGGGTGCCACAATGACGGTTCATACCTTCCTCGGCTACGGCGGCGGATTTGTCGGACCGTTCATGATCGGCTGGGTGTTGGATCTTGCCGGCGGCCAAAGCGTTCTCGGCTGGACCATCGCTTTCGGACATGTGGCGGTGGTCATGCTCGTCGGCGTAACCGCCTTGGCGATCTTGCGGCCGAAAGCGCTGGAAGGGGACCGGTGAGAGAATAAAGCGAACCGGTTTGGTGCGATAA
The DNA here is from genome assembly GCA_018699735.1 of Rhodospirillaceae bacterium. Classification (GTDB taxonomy): domain Bacteria; phylum Pseudomonadota; class Alphaproteobacteria; order Thalassobaculales; family Thalassobaculaceae; genus JABIRP01. The sequence goes on from JABIRP010000224.1 coordinate 7,900, forward strand.
AACGCACATCGACGCACCTCGGAGGCTGTGACACGATTTTTCCGACCCATCTGCCAGAGGTGGATGAACCTTCCATTTGGGGATCATCAGATGAACGCCTTATTCGAACCCGGTCAAATTGGGCCGATTGAAACCCCCAATCGGATTGTCATGCCGGCGATGACGACACGCCTGGCTGAAGCAGACGGCCAGGTCACCGACGCGACGATCGCATATTTCACCGCCCGCGCCGCCGGAGGGGTCGGCTTGGTCACTGTCGAGATGGCAGCCCCAGAAGCCGTTGGCCGGCATCGTCTCCGAGAACTCGGTCTGTATGACGACCGCTTTCTGTCAGGCCTGCGGCGGCTGGTTGAGGCGCTTCATGCCGCTGGCGCTCGTGCCTCCATTCAGCTCGGGCATGGCGGCGGCCATACGCGTGTGGATATTTGTGGCGAGGCGCCGATAGCACCCTCCGCCGTGCCGCATTTCGTCTACGAGGTGACGGGTGAGACGATCGTGCCGCTGGAGATGACGGCCGAGCGCATCGCGGAAACCACCCGCGCCTACATCGCCGCCGCTGCCAGGGCCAAGCAGGCCGGATTCGACTGCGTTGAGGTCCACGGCGCTCATGGATATCTCATCTCACAATTCCTGACGCCCGAAGAAAACACACGAGACGATGATTGGGGCGGCTCGCTGGAGAACCGCGCCCGGTTTGGGCTTGATATTGTGCGTGGAATTAAAGATGAAGTCCCCGGAATTGGCGTCATCTTTCGCTTCAACGCCGACGATTTCTTCCCCGGTGGCATCGATTTCAAGGACGCGCGACGGATTGCAGTTTGGGCCGCCGAGTCTGGGGCCGACGCCATTCACGTGACCGCAGGGCATTACCGCTCCCTGCCCTCCGCCGAACGCATGATCCCGCCGATGGCCTATCCTGATGCCACTTTTCTCGATTACGCGGCAACCATTCGCAGCGAGGTCTTGGTGCCGGTGATCGCCGTCGGCCGGCTTGGCGATCCAGCAATCGCTGCAGCAGCACTCAACGAAGGTAAGGCGGACTTTATAGCGCTCGGCCGACCGCTGCTCGCCGACCCGCTTTGGCCGGCGACGGTCCGAGCCGGTCACACACCCAGGCGCTGCCTTGCCTGCAACAGCTGCGTCAATGATATGCGCGGCGGCACAGGGTTACGCTGTCTGGTCAATCCGGCAACTGGGCGCGAGCTGAAATATGACAAGAACACCGGTCCAAATGGCGAGCGGATTGCCGTCATCGGCGCCGGTCCGGCCGGCCTCACCTACGCTGACCTCGTCGCCAAAGAAAATCAGGTCACGATCTTCGAGCGAGCCGGGCTAGCTGGCGGCGCCTTTCGGCTCGCCGGCAAGGCACCACGTTTTCAAGAAGTTGAAACCAGCGAAACCTCGTTAACGCGCTATATCGAAGCCCTGGTCCAACGGTGCACAGAGCAAGGCGTCGAGATCCGCTACGACACCAATGTCGAAGATAACCCAAGCCAGTTAACGGATTTCGACCGTATCGTGATCGCGAGCGGTGCTGACTATCGCACCGGCCTCGCTCTTCCGGCGCGCCTGATACTGACGCTCGGTCTCGCCCGTTTACCGCTCTTCAAACGTCTGTTTTCCAGTGACGATTTCCGCGATCGGCTCTATCACCGCTGGCGCAGCGGCACCGGCGCGCGGCTCTCGTCGCTAATTTCGTCCCAGGCGCACGCCGGACAAACCCTACAGATCATTGGCGATGCCGCACAGGCGGGAAAATCCGCCGCCGCGATCGAAAGCGCCTTCGAAGCGGCCTATTCGCGATGAGTTGTTACTCAGCAGCTTCCGGCTTGAACTCGAAGAAGCGGGATTTCTGAGCCATCTGGTTTTCGTAGATCGAGCCCTGTCCCCTGGCCGGTGGGTACGGCAGGCGGACTGGAACCGGCTCAAGCCGTGGCACGATTGTGGCCTTGCCGGCGATCACTCGGCTCTCATGCTCCTCCCAGGTCGAAGGCAGGCCTCGCAGATCCCAGGCATCGGCGGCGGCGACCTGATAGAGCAGCAGTGTGCGGTCTCGCCCGGACATATTCTGGGCCGAGCCATGCACCAACCGGACATGATGGAAACTGCACGAGCCGGCCTTACCCGTGATCTTGACCGCCTTGTCGTAGTCTATTTCACCCGCGTCCGGAGCCATGGCGCCGGCAAAATAGCCATCAATATGGTGGTCGTAAACCGGGCCCTTGTGGCTGCCGGGAATAACCAGCAACGGACCGTTCTCCTCCGTGACATCATCAAGCATGACGCCCACAGCCAGGAGATCATCATTGGTATGCGGATAAAACGGCCAATCCTGGTGCCATTCGACCGGGGAGCCGATGCCGGCCGACTTCAAATTGATCTTGCCGCCCTGAAGCACGAGATCGGGGCTGACGAGCTTTTCCAGGCATTCGATCAATCGAGGATGCTCAGCCATCTGACGGTACACGGGATGCGCCTTGAAGGGCTCTTTGATCCGGCGGACACGTGGGTGATCAGGAGTGTGCGAAGGTTCCAGATCGTAGATGTTGTTATGCGTCTCGAGACCTCGCGCACCTTCGACAAGTTCCGCCAGAACCTGGCGCATACGCGCGACCTCGGTGTCGTTGTACAGATTGTCGACCTGTACATATCCATTTTCGCGATAGAACTCGACTTGAGCATCCGTAATCATCTGTCTCTCCAATGCTCGCGTCCCCATACGAGCAATTTTTACCCGTTATTTCGGTAGCATGACCATTAGTCGGTCGCAAGCAACAGGATAGCGATCCCGGCGGCGGTCAAGGCCATGCCGGCCAACTCGCGGCCCGTTGACTTCTCGCGGAAGAAAACGATCGACACCCCCAACGCGAACAGAAACTCGATCTGCCCCAACGCCTTAACATAACTCGCGTGCTGCATCGACATGGCAGTGAACCAACCCATGGAGCCGAGGGCGCTCGTCAAGCCGACGAAGAGACACGGCCGCCACGCGCGCATGATCTCCGGCAACTCTTTGGCTTGTCTGGCCAGGATGTAGAGACCGAGCAGGGCCGTCTGTACCCCGACCACTGTGACCAGCGTGATGGCAGCCGCAAACGGCTTATCATCGATGCCGAATGAGAGGCTCGCCTTGCGGATGAAGAGTGAGGAGAACGCAAATAATAAGCCGCTCGCAAGTCCGACCCCAGCCGAGAGGTTCCAGGTCGAGCGCAACAGCGCCCAGCCGGTCAACCCGGATTTAACCATGGAAACGATCAATACACCGGCCACACTAACGAGGATGGCCAACCATCCAGCCGTCCCAACCACTTCTGTGAAAAGCAGTGTTCCGACGATCGCCGTCAAGACCGTCTCGGTTCGGGCGTAGGTCGTTCCAACCGCGAAGTTGCGGAGCGAGAATAGATAGACCAAGAATATCGTTGCCAAGATCTGGCAGATTGCAGCCGCCGCCGCCGGCACCAGAAACGATGCCTGCAGCGTAGGAAATTGGTGCGCCGATCGCTCGGTTGCCCAAACGAGATACAGCACCGCGAATGGCAATCCGAATACAAACCGAACCCACGTAACCGACCAGACACTCAATCGCGCCGTCAAATGTTTTTGGCCGGCCGTGCGCAGGGTTTGGGCCAAGGCGGCGCCGACAGTGATCAGCATCCAAGGTTCGATGGGAGCTCTCCGGTGGTGGGCCTAGGTCGCCAAGATTGATGTCAGCAAGATCGGTCGTACGCTATTCATAGCCGATCGCAATATGCTCTAGTATCACCAGTTCACCCGCAGGGGGATCAATCTTTGATGCGTCATATTGCTAAACTCGGTTGTCCGGTCTTCAAAGCTATCGGGATCGTCGCGCCACGCTTGGCGCAGGCGCAGAGCGCCGTAGTGGCGCCAGCTCGGCATTTGAAGTCGGCGATAATTGGGAGACCCCGTGAACGATAGGGAGGGTAGAACTGAGCCTCTTCCAAGGCTTAACCGCTTGATCCTCGTCGCAGGTCTGGGTGTGGTGGGCGTGGCATCCTGGGTCTATGTCCTTTCCGGCGCTGGTCTGGATATGAGCGCGGCAGCACATATGGCGAAACCCGCTGACTGGTCCGCCGGCTATCTATCGGTCCTGTTCGTTATGTGGTGGGTCATGATGGTGGCGATGATGCTGCCAAGCGCCATGCCTATGATCATGCTGTTCGCCACGATCAACCGCAAAGCCGCCGAACGCGCGGCCCCGACGGTATCGACTTTGGTGTTCGTTGGGGGCTACCTCGCCGTCTGGGGTGGGTTCAGCATCGCGGCGGTGATCGCGCAATGGCAACTGGCGATGGCGCGCCTACTCTCGCCGATGATGGAAAGTTCAAGCCTATTCTTCGGGGGGCTTTTGCTGCTTGCCGCCGGTATCTATCAACTCACGCCTCTCAAGGACGCCTGCCTTCGCCACTGCCGCTCACCGATGGCCTTCATCATGAGCCGCTGGCGCCCCGGGCCCCTTGGCGCCTTTCGGATGGGTCTTGATCACGGTGCCATATGTCTCGGCTGCTGTTGGGTTCTGATGAGTTTGCTATTTTATGGCGGCGTCATGAATTTCGCCTGGATCGCAGGTTTGACCGTCTACGTGTTGGTCGAGAAATTCGCGCCCTTCGGCGATAAGATCGGCCGATACGCAGGAGGCGTGTTGATCATATGGGGCGTATGGATTTTGTGGCTCGCCTCATCTCGCTAAGACATCGCATTCCAATCTCTCAGGCGTTCTTCCCTAGAAACTCTGCCAGAAGCTCCGCACATTCATCGGCATGGCTGGTGATGAGGAAATGGCTCGCGCCTTCCACGTCGGCTGAAACAACGCTTGGAATACTCGCGCTCAGCGCTTCGGAAATCGCGACCATTGCCGGGTTGGCGAGGCCGCCCCGGACGATCAGAACCGGCATCGAAAGGCCCGCATAATCCACCTTTTGAGCTTGAAATTCATAGGCCGTGCGCCAGTCGAGCACATTCGCATAAGCTGTCGCCCGGCAGTATTCCCGAACGCCCTCCGGCATAGCAGCGAATGAGCCCGCACCGCCCCAAAAATCGATAATCTGGCCCGCAGCATCTGGATCACCCGAATGATAGGCTGCTTCGAATTTGCCACTCATCCGCTGCGTCGCGGCCAACAGTTCAGCGCCGCCGTGCTCGCCGATGAGCGCCAGCGGATTGGCCTCGAACGTGGCAATACTGAGCACTTCAACCACACCTGCCAGCGCCCCCTCTAGTGCCACTGCCAGTGAGAGTGTTCCGCCAAAGGAGTGCCCGACCAAATGCACCGGACCGCCGGTTTGCTTGGCAACCGCCTCAATCACCCGAATCTGATGCTCCATTCCCAAATCTCCGAGGCTGCGTGTCTCCTCGGTCTCGCCATAGCCACAGAGGCTCGTGCTGACGAAACGGTATTTCTGGGGCAGTCGCTTCTGGATGCTTCGCCACGCCATCGGTGTGCTGAACGACCCGGGCACGAAGAGGACCGTCGGACCTTCGCCACTTTCTTCGTAGTCAATCGTACGGCCGTCAATTTTCAACATGCCATCGATTTTCCCACGAGTATGCTGGCCTAGTTTGGCGTAACTGCCGACAAGCCCAATTGCGCTCTACGCCGCAGCCAAAGGCTCGGCCGGTAACGCGGATCGCCGGTTATGTCCTGGATATTGGTCATAATCCGCCATGCGACATCACACCCGAGGTCGTCAATGATCTCCAGTGGTCCCATCGGATAGTTCAATCCAAGACGCATGGCGAGGTCGATAGAGGCTGGATCGGCGATATCGATTTGCGCCATCTCACACCCAAGATTGCCGATCATGCCGCGCATACGCTGGCCGATGAAGCCCGGCGAGTCCTTGATCGCCGTCACCTTGCGCCCGGCCTTGGCAAGGCTCGCCGCGACCGCATCCCGCGCCGCTGGATCGGCTCCGGGCGCGGTCATGATGGTCATCCGGCCTGAAATATCTCCGGTCACATCGATCGCCACCAAGCGGCGGTGATCGATCCCCTCGCGGGCGGCAAAGGTCGAGCAATCCTCGCCGAAAAGCGCCGCGACAATGGGACTGGCACCATCATCCGACGCCAAAATCTTGGCACCGGCGAACAGATCGTCGAATACCTCGGCGCCAGCCGCCACATAGACGGCTTCCGCCGGTGTCGCGTCGGTCTCGTGATCCGGGCTTGGCGGATCAATCGCCTTGCCCTTGGTGTCGTAGCGATAATTACCGATCTGGGTTTTGCGCCCGTAGCGCCCAGCATCGAACA
>JABIRP010000225.1 GCA_018699735.1 Rhodospirillaceae bacterium
CCCAGCCGACCGTGCGGCGGTCTACGCCAAGAACCAGGCGCGTTGGGGCAAGAGCTGGATCATGCTCGCCAACCCGACCTACGGTTCGTGGGAAGGGGCCTCCTTCGGTTTTAACTGGAAGATGAAAAGCGACAAGAAGCGGGCCATGAAATACGAGATCATGACCGATTGGCCGGGCCCGAAGAAATAGACAGCCGATCTTTGCCATTGAGGGCGTCGCCTGTTAGGAAGGCGGCGCCCTTTTTTTACCATATGACCCGTGAGGATCCTTGAATGACGCAGGAAACCTGGACTGTCTATCTCTCTGGCGAGATCCACTCCGACTGGCGCGACCGGATCGCCGCTGGCTTGAATGAGCTTGGCCTGCCGGTTGAGTGTGTATCGCCGGTAACCGACCATGAGAGCTCTGACGATTGCGGCGTCGCTATTCTGGGCGAGGAGGCAACCGGGTTCTGGAAGGACCACAAGGGCGCCAAGGTGAATGCCATTCGCACCCGTACCCTGATCGAGCGCTCGGACGTGGTCGTTGTGCGTTTCGGAGACAAATACCGGCAATGGAATGCCGCTTTTGATGCCGGGTTCGCGGCCGCCCTCGGCAAGTCGATCGTCACCTTGCACGATCCCTCGCTGACGCATGCGCTGAAGGAGGTCGACGGTGCCGCCATGGCGGTCGCCGAAACTCCGGAGCAGGTGGTTCGGATCCTGCGTTATGTGATCACCGGTGAGCTGGCCGCCTGAGACCATCGCTGCGGATTAGTGCCTTACTCGTCTGCCACGCTGCGGATGACCATGTCTCTCAGCGTGATGATGCCGACTGGGTTGCGGTCATGATCGACGACCAGCGCGCGCGTCAGACCGAACCGGGTCAGCAAGCGCACCGCGTAGACGACATTCATCTCCGCCGCCAATGTCACAACTGGCTTGGACATGATCTCGTATACATTTACGCGTTCTGGCGACAAGTTCTTGGCGAGCACTTCGCTGGCGACTTCTCCAACCGTGACTAACCCGAATTCGTCGGCCTCATCCCGCCGCTCCACAAGAACCGAGCTCGTGTGATTTTCGCGCATCAATCGGACAGCGTCACTGACTGTGGCGGTTGGCTCGACCGAAATGACGTCTCGGCTCATGATATCCGAGACTTTGGTGATTTCTTTGTCCGTCATAGCGATTCCTCAATCTCCCGAATGAGTGTCTCTTCCTGGGTCTTGAAGCCGACAGCATCCTCAATCTCAATCTGAATGGCGATGCCGCTGCCAGGCTCCTCATCGAACCTGCCGGCCTTTGATATGGTTTCCAGGATTTCACGTGCCCGAGGTGCGGCGACCAGGAACACCAGAACGTCTCTTTGCGATGTAAGTTCCAAGCCCAAAAAAGTTTTATGGGGCTGCAAGCCTTCGCCGCGAACGCTGGGAAAAACAGTGGCACCGGTGGCGCCGGCGTCGCGCGCGGCTTTGAGCACGATCTCCGTCTTTTCGTCCGCTACGAATGCCATGATCATCTTGAGGTTCATTGGGCGTCCTCCTTGGTACCGTGTTTGTTGAGACGCCTCAGCCACGTCGCGGCCATGTCGTACCCCAAAACCGAGATGATTGGGAATACGCTGGCGAAGGCGATTAAGCCGAATCCGTCGATCAGTGCGCTGCGCCCTGGGATCGTCGATGCCAATCCGAGACCGAGTGCCGCGACCACGGGCACGGTCACGGTCGACGTGGTGACGCCGCCGGAATCGTAGGCCAGCGGTACGATTGTCTTCGAAGCCAGGAAAGTTTGCAGTATGACGACAGCGTAACCGACCATGATATAAACCGGCAGGGGCGTGCCGGTAACAATCCGAAATGTGCCGATGGCGACACCGATCGCAACCCCGATGGCAACGGCGATCCTGAGTTCGAACGCCCGCATGGCGCCGCCCGAAACCTCCTGAGCCTTGAGTGCCACCGCGATCAGTGACGGCTCGGCGATGGTCGTCGAGAAACCGATCGCGCCAGCGAAAGCATAGACCCAGAGATAGTCTTGCCAATGAACGTTGCTGTCGGCGCCGATACCCAGAAATCCTGGGTCGGTCAATTGCTGCGCCATCGTTTTGCCGACGGGGAAAAGCGCTTGCTCCAGGCCGACCAGGAACAGGCTCAACCCGATCAATACGTAGACGAAGCCGATGATGACGCGTTTCAGGTGTGGCGGTCTCTTTCGAATCACGAAGACTTGAAAGACAAACAGGATCGCGACGATCGGCAGCACGTCGAATGCGGTTTGGGCAACCGTTGTTGCGATGTTGATCAGGAACGCCACTATGCCAACATCCCGAATATCATGACGAAAATCATCGGTGTCAGGCTTGCAAATGCGATCAGCCCAAAGCCGTCGAGCAGGGGGTTGCGGCCGCGAATGGTGCTGGCCAACCCGACACCGAGTGCCGTGACCAGCGGCACCGTGATGGTCGACGTGGTCACGCCGCCGGAATCATATGCGATGCCGACGATCTCGGGTGGAGCGAATGCCGTAATCACGACCACCAAGATGTATCCACCGATGATGAAGTACTGTATTGGCCATCCGACCAGTATCCGGAATACGCCCAATACCAAGGCGGCGCCGACCGACAGCGCGACAGTTATCCGCAGCCAGAATGCGTACGACCCTTTGGCATCCGCAGAATCGGCGATGGCACCAGCCTCACCGGCGATTTTTGCCGCTTCTGCAGTGACGGCGATTAAGGCTGGCTCGGCGACTGTCGTTCCGAACCCGAGTGCGAAGGCGAAAAGCAACAGAATGAAAAGGCTGCCTCGGCGCGCCAGCGCCTGAGCCATGACCTCTCCGATCGGGAACAGGCCCATCTCGAGGCCTTGAACGAACAACGCCAGCCCCACCACGACACATATGAACCCGACCAACACGCTGCCGATATTGGGGAACGGTTGCTGCAGGACGGCAATCTGGAAAAACGCGATGACGAGAACGATCGGAGCCAGGTCGCGCACCGCGTCTCTCAGGAGCCGAAGAAATCCGTAAATCGGCTGGTTCATTTATTGGTCCTGCTAGTGCACATAGCGATCGCTTAGTTCCCACCAACCCTATCGGCGACGACGGACGGGCGAGTGAAGCAAATTACGCAGAGTTGCTGGAGATCCCGAAGCAACTTCATACAACATGGAGCCGAAGCATGCTCTCCTGCGATGATCTAGCGCAATTCTGCAAATTAAATTAAAACGGCCTTCGAATTGGCCAATCCCATCTGGAGACAAGTCTCTGGTCAACAGTTGAATTCTCGTGGTATACAAAGAACCAGATGAGGCTAGGTGTTGGCTTTGGCCCACAACTGCCCGGTACCAACCATTTCGGAACACCTCATATGTCGACGCCAGCGCTGGTCGTACAACCAATCGAGACCGAACTCAGCCTCAAGGATAAGACGTATAAGGCGTTGAAGGATGGGATTACCTCGATGAACATTTACGGGCCGGATGCCAATCTGCGTCTGGACGAGCGCCAGCTGTCCGAGCAACTCGGCATCAGCCGCACGCCCTTGCGAGAGGCGCTGGCCCGGCTGGCGCAAGAAGGCCTGGTCAATGTCCAACCGCGACGGGGCGTTTTCATCATCCGCAAGACCAAGGCCGAGGTGATCGATATGATCACGGTCTGGGCGGCACTTGAGGGCATGGCGGCGCGGCTCGCCACGGAGCGTTGCGGCGATCTCGAAATTGCGTCACTCAGAAAGCTTTTTGCCGAGTTCGAGGGCGGCGAGGTGCAGGCGCATATTGACGAATATTCCGACCGGAACATCGAGTTTCATCAGTCCATCCTGCGTTTGGCCAAATCGGACCTGATTATGCAGATGGCCGACCAGATCTTTCTGCATGTCCGGGCCATCCGGGCCCGCACAATCGGCGAACAAGACCGGGCGTCACGCTCCAAGACAGACCATATGCACATCATCGAGGCGATTGAGAGACGCGATGCCGATTTGGCCGAGCGGTTGGTGCGTGACCACGCACTCGATCTGGCCAAACATGTTGCTCAAAATGTTGATTATCTCGACTGATGTTGCCTAGAGTTTGAATTTTACCGCTCTGATGATCGTAGCCCTTTCCACATTGTGGGATTATTCACAGCATTGCGGCTGCATATAACTGCGCCGGATCGGCGGACCTGCAGTAAAATTTGCTGCTGCGGCGTCATAATGGCCTAAAATTTTACCGCGCGTATGACGCCAGTCGTGTTGGAGAGCCTGTTAATAGTCTGGCTGCGACTCTGTTTGTAGATATCTGAAAACATGAGAAATTGTACATTAAGGCACTGGAATACTGGTGCTCTTGACCCGCATCAACAGCGATAGACTGGTCTGTCAGGAAAGCTGGTATACAAAATACAAAAAGCCGTATACCTTTTGAATTCAAGACTCGGTAGCCTAGCAAACCGGGCGAAAAATTCCGCGCTCACCCTAAAAAATTAGGCCAATATAAACGCGGTTTTAAACCAAGGGAGCTAACGAAAATGTCAACTAAACGACAATTCCTCAAACTCGGCGTGGCGTTGAGCCTCGGTCTGGCCGCTTTTGGCTTGACCGGCGTCGCGGAGGCCTGGGAGCCGAAAAAGCCAATTCAATTCGTAATCATGGCTGGTAAGGGCGGTGGTGCCGACAAAATGGCACGCCTGCTTCAGAGTGTGGTTGAGAAGAACAAGTGGTCCTCTAAACCGCTGAGCCCAATCAACAAGCCAGGCGGGTCCGGTGCTGAAGCGCTGGTCCATCTCAAGAATGCCAAAGACCCGGATCACACGATCATGGTGACGTTGAACAGCTTCTATACGACGCCGATGCGTCAGCCGAAGCTGGGTGTCGATATCACCAAGTTCACCCCGGTCGCGCGCATGGCCGAAGACACCTTCTTGCTTTGGGTCAACAAAGACAGCGGCATCACGAATGTCGACCAGTTCGTTGCCGCTGCCAAGAAGGCCGGCAATAACTGGATCATGGCCGGCACCGGCAAGCTTCAGGAAGATCAGCTTCTGACCGACTTCTTGAACGCCGCTTATGGCTTGAACATGAAGTACATTCCCTACAAGGGTGGCGGCAAGGTGGCCAAGCAGTTGGCCGGCAATCACGCCAACTCGACCGTGAACAATCCGTCGGAGCAGGAAGGCTTCTACGCGGCCGGCACGACGGTTGCCCTCGCCGGTTTCACCGACAATCGTCTGGAAATGTTCCCGGACGCGCCGACCTTCAAGGAACTTGGCAAGGACTTTGTGTACTACATGCAGCGGAGCGTCGTCGGCGCCCCGGGTATGAGTGCCGATGCGGCGGCATACTACAAAGCGCTGTTCGCCAAGGTCTTCAAGTCGCCGGAGTGGGCGAAGTATCGCAAGAAGAAAAGCCTGCAGGGCGATCTTTTGCAGGGCGATGCTTTGATGGCCTACTGGAAGAAAGAGCGCGCCATTCATAGGGCGATGCTTAAGAAAATGGGCGCCCTTTGATCGCACTTTGTGATCGCACCCTGTGATCGCACCTGGCGGTCATAGAACGTTCGTAAACTAGCCTAAGATTGAGGAGCCGCCACAATGCGACGTGCGGAACTCGTAACTGCCGTGTTGATGGCGGCTTTCTCGATCTATCTGATGTGGAAGAGCGCTGAGCTGGAAGTCGGTTGGGTCCCCGATGAAGGGCCAGGCGGCGGTGCTTGGCCGTTCTGGCTGGCGGCGGTCATGCTGGCCTGCACGGTTTGGATCATCATCAACTGGTTTCGCAAATCCACAGCCCCGGCACAATCGACAGCACGGTATATGGACAGCTACGCCATGAATATGTTCCTTCTGGTCGGCGGCGGGTTGTTCGTGATGATCGGATTGGTGCATTTCATCGGCATGTACGGCGCGATACCGATTTTTCTAGTCTACTACCTGCGAATTCTCGGGCGGCACTCTTGGACCCTAACGCTTTCGACCTCAATCGGTGCGCCGGTCGTAGTGTTCTTCTTTTTCGACATTGCCATGCGGATCGACCTGCCCAAGGGCTACCTGGAGCCGCTGTTTTTTCCGCTATACGACATCTTTCTTTAGGCACCGGCGAGCAAATGGGACGGGACTGACAAATCGATGGAAATTCTGGGCCATCTTCTCGACGGATTTCTGGTCGCGTTCGAGCCACTGAATCTCTTACTTGTGGTTATCGGCGTCGCGGTCGGGCTGTTCATCGGCGCCATGCCTGGGTTGGGCAGCGTCAATGGCGTCGCCATTTTGCTGCCGATGACATTCCTTGTCCCGCCAACCTCGGCCGTCATCTTTCTTGCCGCCATCTATTACGGCGCCATGTATGGCGGGGCGATAAGTTCGATCATGCTCGGTATACCAGGCGCCTCAACTGCCGTGGCGACGACCTTTGACGGCCGCCCAATGGCGCTCAAAGGACTTGCCGATAAGGCCTTGATAGCCGCAGCGCTGGCGTCGTTCTTCGGCGGCACGATCTCAATTCTGTTGTTCACTGGATTTGCGCCGGCCTTGGCTCATGTCGCACTCGACTTCGGCGATCCTGAAATCTTCGCCTTGATGCTGCTCGCCTTCGCCACCTTCGTCGGGCTTGGCGGCGATGATATCCCGAAGACCATATTTTCGATTTGTATTGGCTTGGTCTTCAGTTCCGTCGGTATGGACATCATCAGCGGTGAGCCCAGGCTGGTGTTTTTCGACATTATCGGTTTCATGCACGGCATCAACTTCCTGGTGCTGGCGATCGGCATCTATGGCATCGGTGAGATGATGTGGACGATCGAGGTAACCCGCGGAAATCCCAAGATGTCTGAGGCCGTGGTTACAGTCGAGCGTACGGTAAGCGCTCTTCGGGAGCTTCTTAGTACTTGGAAGACGGCTTTGATGGGGTCGGTGCTTGGCTTCTTCGTCGGCATCCTGCCGGCCGCAGGTGCAACGCCGGGATCGCTCATGGCCTACGGCGTCGCCAAGATGACCTCTCGCAAGCCGGAGGAATTCGGCAAAGGCGAGGTCGCGGGCGTAGTCGCTCCCGAAGCCGCCAATAACGCCGCCTCGACCGGGGCCATGCTGCCGATGCTCACGTTGGGGATTCCGGGCTCGCCAACGACTGCGATCTTGTTGGGTGGCATGGTGATCTGGGGCCTGACGCCGGGCCCGAGATTATTCCTTGATGAGACCGAGTTCGTTTGGGGGCTGACCGCCAGCCTCTACGCCGCAAACCTCTTCGCGGTCGTGATCAACATCTGCTTCATCCCGGTGTTCCTCTGGATGTTGAAGATGCCGTTCACAGTTCTGGCCCCGATAATCTTCGTGTTATGTCTGGTAGGTGGGTATGCACCGACCCAGGACATGCACGACATTTGGTTGATGCTGGGTTTCGGCGTTGGTGGATATCTCTTGCGTAAGCTTGACTATCCACTTGCGCCTGCCGTATTGGCCATAGTGCTCGGGCCAATTGCCGAGCCCGCCTTGCGGCAGTCCTTGATGATATCGAACGGTGATTTCTCGATCTTCGTGACCCGGCCGATTTCGGGGCCAATCACGATCATCGCCATCATCTTGATTTTTCTGCCGGTGTTTCAATTCATCCGCAAGCGGAGCAAAAAGAACGCGGAAGCGGGGAGCATTTGAACTAGGGGAATTCTGCTGTCGTAGAGCGCGTCGGAAACGGACCAGGCTCGGTTGATGGCAAGCTAAGGTGCGGCCCTATCACACAGTGATGCGGTTCGCGTAGTTTCGAGGTTGGCTCGGCGATACGGATGGAATATCCGATTTTCGGGCATTCAGATCAGGAGTGAAAACAGTGACCGATACAGCGACCGATACCCTAGCCCAAAAGGACCGCTCCGGCGAAGTCATATCCGGCGGCCACCTTGTGGCGAAAGCGTTGAAATCTGAGGGTGTCGATACAATCTTCACGCTTTGTGGTGGCCATATCATCGATATCTACGACGGTTGTTTGGATGAAGGTATCCGTATCGTCGATGTGCGCCATGAGCAGGTCGCAGCCCATGCCGCCGACGGCTATGCCCGTCAAACCGGCAAGCTCGGCTGCGTCGTGACCACGGCGGGCCCGGGTTGCACCAATGCGATGACGGGGGTCGCCACAGCCTTCCGGTCAGAGAGCCCGGTCCTCCACATCGGTGGCCAAGGCGCGCTCACCCAACACAAGATGGGCTCGTTGCAGGATTTGCCGCATGTCGATTTCATGTCGCCAATTACCAAGTTCGCAGCCGGTGTGCGCTCGACCGACCGGATTGCCGACATGATCGCGATGGCCGCGCGCGAGTGTTTCGCCGGTGCCTACGGCCCGTCCTATCTTGAGATCCCGCGCGACGTCCTGGATCGCGAAGTGCCGGCGGATAAGGCGGTTCTGCCGCAGCCGGGCAAGTACCGAGCGTCCGTCAAATCCGTCGGTGATCCAGCCGATATCGAGCGTTTGGCCGACTTGCTTGTCAAATCCGAGCGCCCGGCGATCCTGATCGGCTCTCAGGTCTGGATGGCTAGAGGGCACCAGGAAGCGATCGATCTGGTCAAGAAGCTGAATGTGGCTTGCTATATGAACGGTGCCTCTCGTGGCACCTTACCGCCGACCGATAGCCACTACTTCAACCGAACGCGCGGGCATGCGTTCCAGAACGCTGATTTGTTAATTATTGTTGGCGCTCCGTTTGATTTTCGCATGGGCTATGGCAAACGCATTCGCGATGACCTGACCTTGGTCCACATCGACCAGGACTATCGCACCGTCGGCAAGAACCGGGACATTGACCTCGGGATCGCTGGTGACCCGGGCACGATACTCGCTGCCGTGTTGGCGGCAACAACCGGTGGTTCTGACAATGGTGCCAAAAGCCGTGAAGGCTGGCTCGATGATCTGCGCGGTCGGGAAGCGGCGGCGACCGAGAAGCTGATGCCGTTGTTCCTCAGTGATCAGTCTCCGATCCACCCGTATCGCGTCGCTTGGGAGATTAACGAATTCCTGACCGATGACACGGTCTATATCGGTGATGGTGGTGATGTTGTGACGATTTCGGCACAGGCCGTTGCGCCGCGCGGCCCTGGAAACTGGATGGATCCGGGCGCGCTTGGATCGCTCGGTGTCGGAACCGGATTCTCTTTGGCCACCAAGCTCGCGCATCCGAACAAGGAAGTGCTCTGCTACTACGGTGATGGTGCGTTTGGTATGACCGCATTCGACATGGAGTCGGCCAATCGCTTCGATGCTCCGTATCTGGCGGTTATCGGCAACAACTCGGCGATGAACCAGATCCGCTATGGTCAGATGTCCAAGTACGGTGAGCAGCGCGGTAACATCGGCAACAAGCTCGGCGACATTCCGTTCTCCAAGTTTGCCGAGATGCTTGGTGGCTATGGCGAGGAAGTGACCGAGTCCCAGGAAATCGCACCGGCCTTGCAGCGGGCTCGCGAGGCAATCGCCAGCAGCCGCAAGTCGGCCGTGGTGAATATCTGGGTTGACCCGAACGAGTACGCGCCGGGCACTAAACGCCAGACCATGTACAAGTGACCATGTACACGTAACGATCAAGTTCAAATGGCGGTTGCGGGCCGGGTGGGGTCGGGTATTGACCGATCTTGCCCGCCCAGACCGCTATATCGGTAGACGGAAAAGATTAAGAGGACGAGATGACAAAGGCATTGGAGGGCGTCCGCGTTCTGGACATGACACACGTTCAGTCGGGACCGACGTGCACACAGCTTCTGGCGTGGTTTGGCGCTGACGTGATCAAGGTCGAGCGGCCGGGTGTTGGCGATATCACACGTGGCCAGCTGCAAGATATTCCGGGCGTCGACAGCCTGTATTTCACCATGCTGAACCACAACAAGCGCAGCGTCACCCTTGATACCAAGAAAGAAGCCGGAAAGAAGATCCTGACCCGCCTGATCGAGGAATGCGACGTGATGGTCGAGAACTTCGCGCCAGGCGCCCTGGATCGGATGGGCTTTTCTTGGGAGCGGATCCAGGAGATCAACCCACGGATCATCTACGCCAGCGTCAAGGGTTTCGGCCCGGGCCCGTTCGAGGATCTCAAGGTCTATGAGAACGTGGCGCAGTGCACGGGCGGTTCTGCCTCCACAACCGGATTCGACGATGGCCCGCCGACCGTGACCGGCGCGCAAATTGGAGATAGCGGAACCGGATTGCATCTGGCTTTCGGTATCACGACGGCGCTCTATCATCGGACTGTTTCGGGCAAGGGTCAGCGCGTCGAATGCGCCATGCAAGACGGTGTCTTGAACCTCTGCCGGGTCAAGCTACGCGACCAGCAACGTCTGCCGCATGGCCCGCTGACCGAGTACCCGCAATATCCCAACACGCCGTTTGGCGACGAGGTCCCCCGCGCTGGCAATGCGTCAGGTGGCGGCCAGCCCGGTTGGGCGGTGCAGTGCAAAGGCGGCGGGGCCAACGATTATATTTACGTGATCATTCAGCCGCCGGGTTGGGCGCCGCTGATGCGCACGATTGGCCGCGAGGAGTTGATCGAGGATCCTGAATGGGCGACGCCAGCGAAGCGCTTGCCGAAGCTCGACCAGTGTTTTGCGATGATCGAGGAATGGACCAAGACCAAGACGAAGTACGAGGTCATGGGCATCCTGAACCCGCTGAACGTTCCTTGCGGCCCGATCATGTCGATGAAGGAATTGTCAGAGGAGCAATCGCTCCGCGATACTGGCACCATCGTCGAGGTGGATCACCCGACGCGCGGCAAATACCTGACCGTGGGAAATCCGGTGAAGTTGTCGGACTCGCCCTCGGACGTGACCCGTTCACCACATCTGGGCGAGCATACGGATGAGATCCTGAGCCAGGTGGTTGGCTATTCCGCCGAGGAGATCGAAGCGGCCAAAGCCGAAGGCGCCGTCTGACCGGCGACAAAGCTAGCGACCAGAACGAGGAAGGAATTTCCCATGCGTATCATCGTCAACGGACAGCAAGCGTTCGGCAAGGCCAGCCTGGATGCGATCATCGAAAAGGGTGAGGACGAAGTTGTCGCCGTCTATACCGCACCCGACACTGAGGGTCGGCCTGCCGATCCGATTAAGGATGCGGCACTGGCCCACGGTCTGCCGGTCGAACAGCCGGCCAATTACAAAGACACCGATGTGCTTGAAACTCTCAAAGGCTACAACGCAGATCTGATGGTCATGGCGTATCTCACCATCTTCGTGCCCGAAGCGGCGCGTGATATTCCGACCCACGGTTCGGTCTGCTTCCACCCGTCGCTCTTGCCACTGCACCGGGGCCCGAGCTCGATCAATTGGCCGATCATCTGGGGGGCCAAGAAAACCGGCCTCACCATCTTCTGGCCGGACGATGGATTGGACGAGGGCGAAATTCTGCTGCAAAAGGAAGTCGAGATTACGCCGGATGACACGCTCGGCTCGGTCTATTTCGACAAGGTTTTCCCGCTCGGTGTCCAGAGTGTTCTGGAGGCGATCGATCTGGTGCGTGGCGGTAATCCGCCCCGTATCGTGCAGGACGAGACCAAGGCGACCTACGAGAGCTGGTGCAAGGCCGAGCACGGCAAGGTCGATTGGAACCGTTCGGCCGGTGAGGTCTACAACCAGATCCGTGGGTGCAACCCGCAGCCCGGTGCCTGGACGACCTTGAACGGCGAAACCCTGCAGATCTTTGATTGCGAGCCGGTGGAAGCCGGAGGCCGGACCGGCCGGATCGTCGATATCGGCGAGGACGGCTTTAGTGTCGTGGCGGGCCGCGGCGGTATTCGTATCAAGCGCGTCCGTCTGGCTGGCGGTGCCAAGGTCAAGGCGGCTGAGTTCATCACCGAACAAGGTTTGGAACTCGGCGCGCGGCTGGGGACTTAAGGACCTGGGAACCTGGGAACCTGAGGATCTGGGGACCTGGGGACCTGGGGTCTAGCAACATTCTTTGAATAGCGAGTGGACGTCCCGGCTGGCCCGAGGCGCCAAATGAGAGAAGGAAAATCAAGGCATGGTCAAATCCGATATCGAAGTTGCCCGCGAAGCGACAATGAAGCCGATCATGGAGGTTGGCGCGAAACTGGGGATTCCAGCTGAATCCATGGATCCCTATGGCCATTACAAAGCCAAGGTGTCGATGGACTATGTCGCCTCTCTGAAGGATAAGCCCAACGGCAAACTGATTCTGGTTACCGGCATCAATCCGACAGCGGCGGGCGAAGGCAAGACCACGACCTCGGTCGGCCTCACAGATGCCTTGAACCGGATCGGCGAAAATTCGCTGGTCTGCCTGCGGGAACCAAGTCTTGGCCCATGCTTTGGTATGAAGGGTGGGGCCGCCGGCGGTGGCTACGCCCAGGTCGTTCCTATGGAGGACATCAACCTCCACTTTACTGGCGATTTTCACGCGATTGCGGCAGCCAACAACCTCTTGGCGGCGATGATCGACAACCATATCTATTGGGGCAATTCGCTTGAGATTGATCAGCGCCGTGTCAGCTGGAAGCGCGCCGTCGATATGAACGACCGGGCTCTGCGTCAGATTACCAACTCGCTTGGTGGTATCGCCAATGGGTTCGCGCGTGAAGACGGGTTCGATATTGTGGTCGCCTCGGAGGTCATGGCGATTTTCTGTCTGGCGACAGACATTGACGATCTGCGCAGCCGGCTCGGCAACATCATCGTTGGGTACACCCGCGAGCGCAAACCGGTCTATGCCCGCGAGCTTGAGGCGGACGGTGCCATGACGGTGCTGCTGAAGGACGCGCTGGCACCGAACCTGGTGCAGACGCTGGAGAACAACCCGGCCTTCATTCACGGCGGCCCATTCGCCAATATCGCGCATGGCTGTAACTCGGTTACCGCGACGACGACGGCACTCAAACTCGCTGATTATGTGATCACCGAGGCCGGCTTCGGTGCTGACCTTGGGGCCGAGAAGTTCTTCGACATCAAATGCCGCAAGGCCGGCCTGCGCCCGGATGCAGCCGTGATTGTCGGCACCGTGCGGGCCTTCAAGATGCATGGTGGTGTCGCCAAGGAGGACCTCGGGACCGAGAATATCGAGGCGGTTCGCAAGGGTGTCTCGAACATTGAACGGCATGTCGAGAACACCAAGAAGTTTGGGGTTCCGGTCATCGTCGCCCTGAACCGTTTCATCACCGATACGGACGCTGAAATCGCGGCCGTGCGCGAAGTGTTGGCGGGCCATGGGGTCGATGCTGTCACCTGCACCCATTGGTCGGACGGCGGTGCCGGAACCGAAGATTTGGCCCGTAAGGTGGTTGAGGTGGTTGCCGAGGGCAAAGCGGACTTCAAGCCGCTCTACGGCGATGACCTGCCGCTGCTCGAGAAGATCCGTACCATCGCCAAGGAAATCTACCGCGCCGATGATGTGACTGCGCCGCCGGCTGTGAAGTCCCAGCTCAAAGCGTGGGAGGATATGGGGCTTACGCACTTGCCAATCTGTATCGCAAAGACCCAGTACAGCTTCTCGACCGACCCCAACGCCAAAGGCGCACCGACGGGGCACGAGCTGCCGATCCGTGAGGTTCGGCTGTCCAACGGAGCTGAGTTTATCGTCGCCGTCGCCGGTGACATCATGACCATGCCCGGTCTGCCGCGCGTCCCGGCGGCAACCAAGATCACGATTAACGACGCGGGTGAAGTTGAAGGCCTGTTCTAGGGCTGGTCTGAAAATCTACCCCCTCGCTCTCCCATGCAGGTGCGTGGGTGGGGGAGGGGGCTCAACTCTGTGACCGCTTCGGTACCCGGTGCGGCAGTTGGAGCGCGTTCAACAATGAACGCACTTCCTGTCGAGCGGCAAGATGCGACATGGAACGGTCGCCTGCATCACCCGCTTCGAGCACATCGATCATGGTCAGGCCGCGTGGAAACAACTCGCGGAAGATAACTCTCTCGGCAAATCCGGGGGCTATCCGAAATCCGAGACGCCCGGACAATTCAGACAAGACCCGTTCCATATCCTGCTTGTTGCGAGCATGGATCTGTGAGAGCCGGTTGCGCATGACGATCCAGTCGATCGGCTTGGCGCCTTGTGCCGCGCGTTGTTTGCGTTGCTCCCAGATGGTTTCGGCATAAACGCTGAGCCGGCTGATCTTGCCGTTCAGGCCATCGACCTCGGCCAGTACATCGAGATCGACGAAGCTGTCGTTCATCGGTGTTATCAGCTTATCGGCAAGACTGATGGCGAGGCGGCCGAGGAACGTGTCGGTGCCGGGGCAATCAATAACGATGAAATCGCAGTCTCGGGAAAACTGGGCAATGGCTGTCTGAAATCGTTTGCGCTCATCGGCTTCGCCGACGACGCGGGTGCCTTCTCCGCTTCGGGCGATTTGCGCCAATTCCGGTAGCGGTAGGTTTGCGCCGTCCCGCTCAGCTGTGGCGCGGCGGTTCTCGACGTAGCGCGAGAGCGTCCATTGCCGGTTGTCGAGATCGATACAACCGACCGAAAAGCCAAGCCGAAGCAACCCGGCGCTGACGTGCATGGCGCCGGTCGACTTTCCGGAGCCGCCCTTTTCGTTGCCGAACACGATCACGGTCGCGGGTGCTACCGGTTGTTCGGTGGATGGCGTGGGGGCGATATCGATGTCGGCCAAGGGGTCCGATCCCGAGCGGTTGAAGTGTCATCGTTTGTTACTGCCCGCGTGCTGTAACGTAAAGCGTCACGTCAAACGGGATCGGCTGGGCGCAGCCAGACCGCTGTATCATGGAACACGGCTCCCCCATTCGGTGGCCCGGGATCGGCGCTGATCAACAGGTTGATGCCGATCCCTTCCTCAAAAGCCGCGTTCGGCCAGACGCTCTCGACCACGACAACGTCGGGTAAGACGCCGTCGAAATGCCGGACATGCAGGACGACATCGCCGAGATCGTTGCCGATTCGCGCTCGATCCCCATCGCCAAGACCGAGCTGCGCGGCGGTTGTGGGGTGTACCAGGACCTCCGGCCGGCCTTCAGCCTGGCGGCTGGTTGGGGTCTCTGTGAAGCTGGAGTTGAGGTAATTACGCGCTGGAGCGGCAACCATGCGCAAAGGCTTTTTATCCGTCGATGCGTCGATCAGATTGGCATGGTCTGGCAGAGTGGGCAGGCGTTCGTGATCAGGGCCCAAAGCCGACCAGTCGGCGGCAAATTCGAACTTGCCGGATGCAGTCGGGAAACCGTTCAGGAAATGCGCGTCCTCGAAACTCGGTTGGATGTCGAGCCAGCGTTTGGTCAGGATTTCGTCGGCACCAGGCCAGCCGGAGTTGCGCAGGGTGGCATCGGCCAACTCCCAGGCGCTCATCTCGAAGCCGGGATGCTTGCCGCCAAGCCGGCTGGCGAGCTGGTTGTTTACCCAGTGGTTTTCCCGGCATTGGCCGAGCGGTTCGATCACGGCCCGGGCAACCTGGATATGGCTGTGGCCGCCCGCCTGATAAACATCGTCATGCTCAAGGAATGTCGTCGCCGGGAGCACCACATCAGCGAACTTCGCCGTCTCGGTCATGAACTGCTCGTGCACACAGAGGAACAAGTCGTCGCGCATAAAGCCTTTGTGCACACGGCCAATGTCGGGGGCGACGACGGCAGGGTTGGTGTTCTGAACCAACATGGCCGTAACTGGCGGCCCCTGCCGTACGACTTCATCCTCGCCGGTTAGGACCGGGCCAATCCGCGACATGTCGAGCGTGCGGATCGCCGGATCTTTTACGTCCAGTCCTTCAATTAAGGTTTTGTCCCAATTGTAGGGGATTCGGTTCGACCAGAAGGCGCCACCGGACTCGTGCTTCCACTTGCCGGTTACCGAGGGAATGCATGTGATGGCATGGATTTGCGCAACCCCGTTGCGTGAGCGCGACAGGCCGTAACCGACCCGAATATAGGCGCGTTCGGTTTCACCGTAGAGCTTGGCCAAGGCCTCAATCTCAGCGGCTGAGACACCTGTGATTGCTTCGGCCCACTCCGGCGTGCGGGTCCCCAAATGCTGCTGCATCTGCTCCCAGTCCACAGTGTATTCGGCCATATAGTCATGATCGGCGAACCCATCCCGGAACAGCACATGCATGATGGCGCAGGCGAGCGCGCCGTCGGTGCCGGGCCGCAAAAGGACATGCTGGTCGGCTGCCTCGGCCGAGGGGGTGCGATAGGGATCTATAACTATGAGCTTGGCGCCGCGCTCCTTGCGGGCCTGCGATATATGGGTCATGACGTTGACCTGGGTAGTGACCGGATTGCCGCCCCACACGATGATCAGATCGGCCCCTGCCATCTCGCGCGGGTCCGGCCCCATCGGCCCGCCGCAACCGCCGCGCCAACCGTTCTGGACCAGCTCGGTGCAGATATTTGCGGCCTGCCCGGAATATTTCAGCGCATGGCGCAATCGGTTGATCCCGTCGCGTTGAACCAATCCCATGGTGCCGGCAAAGTAATACGGCCAAACGGATTCCGAGCCATGGGTTTCGGTCGCTTGAGCAAAGGCGCCGGCGACCCGGTCGAGCGCTTCGTCCCACCCGATCGCCCGAAACTTGCCCGATCCTTTCGGCCCGTCGCGCAGCAGGGGCTCGGTCAACCGATCAGGATGATGCACACGTTCGGCATAGCGCGCGACTTTGGCGCAAACCACGCCGGCGGTGTAGCTGTTGTCGCGGGCGCCGCGAACCCGGCCGATGGTGCGCGGATCCAAGCGCTCAATATCCAACGCACAGGTGCTAGGGCAGTCGTGCGGGCAGACCGAGTGCACAATGTCTAGAGGCATAGGAAAATCTCCGGCGCAATTTGATGCGGCCATCTTATCCGGTCAGAGCGCTGGCGCGAACCCGCTACTTCAGGTGCTTGCGGTCGAAAAGCTGGGGATAAACGCCGTGCCCCCGGATGCCTTGTGAATGTATTTGGGTGAGAAGCTGTATCCTGCCGGGTAATTTGCAAGCTCGACCACGCCGGGCACTCCGGCCAAAGCTGTGTGAGCGAATGTCTTGGCCGCCCCTTCCAATGCCGGCGCGATGGCATAGGTCGGAAACGCATCCAACGTGGTTATCGCCAGGAACTTGTAGTCACGTTCTTGAACGAATGTGTTGACCGCCGCAATTACACCGAACTCGACGACGGCGTGGTTGGTATAATCGTGCCCGAGTATCAGGCCGCCTGGGCGAAGTTTGGGCGCAAATGCATTCAGATCTCTCAGTACCGCGTCGAAGGAGTGATCGCCGTCGACGTACACGGCATCCAGGGATCTGTCTTCGATCTGCTCGGCTGCGAGATGGGAATAGGCGCGGAGAAGAACCACTTGTCCGGTTTTCAGCTCCGGCGAAAACTCGTGGCTGACTTGGTCAAATCGTTCGTTCTGCGCTGTTTGGTCAGGATTGTTCGAATCTTCCGCCAGATGTTCGACGTCCTGGTGCTCCCAGGGATCGATCATATACAGGCGTGCGGGGGCGCATTTTTCCAACAGCACACGTGAAAACCCGCCTTTCGCCACGCCGATTTCCGCCATGTTCAATCCTTGGGGCAGATAAGCAACCAGGTCCGCGCGGGTCACGGGAACGAGCAACATGCCGAGATCTCCAGCAGTGTTTTGTTGGGTTTATTGGCGGGTTTGAAATCGGGGAACTAAATTCACACCGTCAGCGTTATCCAGCACATGTATCGATGCATAGGACAGGCGAGACGGATAATCCGCAACGTCTACAATACCCGGCACTTCGGCGAGGAGACGGGAGATCAGGTCCCGGCAATCGCCAACGACCTCATTTGTCATGACAAATGACGGGAAGGCATCGCGGGCTGTCATGGCGACGACTTTCGCGCCCGTGTCCCGGGCAAAGTCTTCCACAGCTTCTATCACTCGAAAATCGAAAGTCTTATGCCGGGCAAAATCGTGGTCCATCAACAATCCGCCAGGGGCGAGCTTCGGCATATAGGTTTCAAGATCTCCGCGCACGCCATCATAGGAATGGTCGGCGTCAATATAGACCACATCAAGGGTCCCATCGGTGAACGTGGCTGATGCTTCTGCTGAGCTTTGGCGCAAAATTCGAACGCGTTCAGCGCCTATCTCCGCAGTGAAATTTGCTGTGACGGCAACGTGTCGACGGTCTTGCTCGGCTTGATCTCCGTACTCGACCGTCGCCCCAGGCTCCGCCAGCCAATGGTCGACCAATGACAGCTCCGCAGGCTCACAGCGCGCCAGCAGCTCGGTTGAGAATTCACCGCGTGCGACGCCTATTTCGGCGATCCGGCGACCTTTGGGCAAATGATCGAGTAATTCCTCACGGGTCAGCGGCAGGACCAACATAGCGTCACCTCCAATATTCAGCGTTGGGATCTATTCCATAGCTCGGCGCAGCATACAAGCAATCGGTACCATGCGGCTGATCGCATGGTCAGCAAACCTATTGACCGACGCGCGCACGGCCTCGGCTGTTTCAGCGTCCGGGGAGGTAACCTTAGCTAGCGATGCAGCTAACCCGCCGGCGCGTGACCGGCTGAGGGACTGTGTGGTTTCAATCGCCATCGCCAATCGTCCGTCCTCTTGCACCGGCGCCAACAAATTCCACGCGAGGGTCAGATAGCCCGGCCAGTAAGACAGATGGCGGTACATTGAGGCCACGATCGGATCCGCCTCGCGTGAACCCAATCCGTTCAACTTCAGTACCAAGTCCCGCACATCGGGGGCCAAGCCATCGAGGGGGGGCAATCCTGGGATTGCGCGTGCGACCTGGCCGAGCGCAGCGGGTGTCGGTGGGGAGGGTTCGACCGCCACCGGTTCGGCAACGAACGCCGAGAGCGCCATAAGGTTCAGCGCGTTGCTGCGGTTGTAACTGTCGAGCACGGCGAGGATGGTTTCCTTGGACCCACCGTCAATATTGATATCGGCGAGCGCGGTACTGGAGATCTTTGATAGCTCGGGGAAATCAAGATCGGCTAACAGCCGTGCCGCCTCCGCTTCGGCGGCGCCACTGGTATAAAGCGGCCGGGTGGCGCTCCAGGCCCATTCCAATCCGCCGGGCATGGTAGCCAGATGCCGCCAGATGAGGTTGACCACCCCGACACCGAGGGTCGAGCGAATATCGGCATAGAGGTCCGCCGTCGCTCCGGTGGCATCGGTTTCGGAGATTGCGGGAACCGGATCTGCTGTCATCACGCGTACCTCTGGCTGGGATTTCAGTCTGAGATGATCTTCCCTGGAATGGTGTCCCTATACCAATGAAAACGCACACCTCTTGTCGGCAATCGCACTGGAAATCCTGGTCATGAGGGCGTAAACAACGTGCTCGACCAATCATCCAGATAACGCGAGGAATTTCATGACGGAGCAAGTCGATTGCGTGGTCGTCGGTGCGGGTGTGGTTGGGCTTGCATGCGCTCGCGCTTTGGCGCTCGCCGGTCGCGAGGTCATCGTGCTGGAGCGGACCGAGGACATTGGCACCGAAACCAGTTCGCGTCACTCCGAGGTCATTCACGCCGGCATCTACTATGCGCCAGGTAGTCTGAAAGCGCGCTTTTGTGTTGCCGGCAAGGCGTTACTTTATCGCTATGTCGAAGAGCGCGGCATTGAGCACAAGCGGATGGGAAAACTGATCGCCGCCACCAGCGAAGACCAAATTCCGGCACTAGAGCAGATTCGCGAACGGGCCGAGGCGAACGGCGTGCACGATCTGCGCTTCCTATCGCACAATGAGGTTGGTTCGCTCGAACCGGAACTCGAATGCGTCACAGCTCTTTTGTCACCGTCGACAGGTGTCCTCGACACGCATGGCCATATGCTTGCTATGCAGGGTGACATCGAAGAACGAGGCGGGATGATCGCCTACTTTTCACCGGTGGAAAGCGGAAAAGTGACAGAGGACGGCATTCTGCTTTCGGTTGGCGGCGAGGCGCCGATGGACATTCTGGCCAAAACGCTTGTCGTCGCCGGTGGCCTCCACAGTCAGCCGCTTATGCATTCGATCGCTGATTTTCCTGCACACCACATCCCGGCGCATTACTTCTGCAAGGGCAACTACTACACGCTCTCGGGCGTGCGGGCACCGTTCAGCCATCTGATCTACCCGGCACCCGAGGCAGCCGGTTTGGGCATTCATCTGACCCTTGATATGGGAGGCCAAGCGCGTTTTGGCCCCGACGTTGAGTGGATTGAGGAGATCGATTACGCCGTCGACCCGGCCCGATCCGACAGCTTCTATGCCGCCATTAGAAAATATTGGCCGGGCCTGCCAGATGGCGCGCTACAGCCGGGCTATGCCGGCATTCGCCCGAAAATCCAGGCCCCGGGCGAGCCGGCGGCGGATTTCATGATCCAGGGGCCGACCGAACACGGCGTACCCAATCTGGTCGCATTGTACGGCATTGAATCTCCTGGCATGACGTCATCAATGGCGATTGCGGAGTATGTGGCGGGGCTCCTCCGTTAGACCACGTTCCCCTTCACTTGGTGTTCGGTTAATGTCCCTTCCATGTTGACGAAATCAGATACCTATGAAGCTGCCCGGTCGGGCTTTTCATGGATCGTACCCGAGCACTACAACATCGGCGTCGATGTGGTCGACAAGCATCCGGGCGAGAGGTTGGCGCTGATCTATCAGGCCGCCGATGGGCGTGTTGAACGCCATACGTTTGGCGACATGGCGCGCGCCTCGAACCGTTTGGCGAATGTATTGGTTGGGCTTGGTCTCGAACGCGGCGACCGGGTCGCCGTGCTGATGCCGCAACGACCGGAAACAGCAATAGCTCATATCGCTGCCTTCAAAGCCGGGATGATCTCCGTGCCGCTCTTCGTGTTGTTCGGTGAAGAGGCGCTGGTCTACAGGCTCGCCAATTCCGGTGCGCGGGCTTTAATCACGGATGCCACTGGTGCTGAGAAGATAGCGGCTTTCCGCGACCAACTTCCAGAACTTGAGATCGTCATTGCAACCGACACCGAGCTCGGAGGCGACGGTCTGTTGGCGATGGGACCGGCGATGCAGTCGGCTTCGGACGTTTTCCAGGCGGTCGATACTGCGGCAGATGACCCGGCGATCATCATTTATACCTCCGGTACGACTGGGCCGCCGAAGGGTGCACTTCACGCGCATCGGACCTTGCTTGGTCATCTGCCGGGCGTCGAGTTTCCGCACGAATTTTTCCCGAAGACAGATGACCTGTTCTGGACGCCGGCCGACTGGGCCTGGATCGGTGGGTTGTTCGATGTGTTGCTGCCGGCCTGGCATCACGGGGTGCCTGTCTTAGCCCACCGCGCTGCCAAGTTTGACCCGGAGGAGGCGTTCCATCTGATGGCGACCCATCAGGTGCGGAATGCTTTCATACCGCCGACAGCGCTTAAGCTCATGCGGCAAGTGCCGTCGCCACAGAGCCGGTACAACCACCGACTTCGCACAGTTGGATCCGGGGGTGAGACGTTAGGTGCCGAGCTGCTCGACTGGGGGCGGGAGGTATTCGGCGTGACGATCAATGAGTTCTATGGCCAAACTGAATGCAATCTCGTGGTTGGCAATTGCGCCTCGATCATGGAAGTGCGTCCCGGGGCCATGGGGCGCGCTATTCCAGGTCACGACGTTCAAGTGGTCGATAATGGCGGCAATCCTGTCTCGATCGGTGCGAGTGGGACCGTCGGCATCCGGCGCGGCGACCCGGTGATGATGTTGGAATACTGGCGGAACCCGGAGGCGACGCGGGCCAAGTTCGCGGGTGAGTTTCTGATGACCGGCGATCAGGCCTACCAAGACGAGGACGGCTATTTCTGGTACGTCGGGCGCGACGATGATGTCATCACCACGGCTGGATACCGGGTTGGGCCGGGTGAAATTGAGGATTGTCTGATGCGCCACGACGCAATCGCACTTGCTGCCGTCATCGGCGTGCCGGATCCAATCCGAACCGAGATTGTCAAAGCCTGTGTGGTTCTGAAGGATGGTATCGAGCCGAGCGACGCGCTTGCCAAGGAGATCCAGAGCCACGTCAAGACCCGGCTCGCCGCACATGAGTACCCCCGCCTCGTTGAGTTCGTTACCGAGCTGCCTATGACCACAACCGGTAAAATTATCCGCAAGGAACTGCGTGAAGCGCATCAACCTCGCCAATCAGGAGACTAATGCATGTCTATCACCGTCGACTACTTCCTCTCCACCTCCAGCCCGTGGACCTACTTAGCCTCCA
Organism: Rhodospirillaceae bacterium; assembly: GCA_018699735.1. Taxonomy (GTDB): domain Bacteria; phylum Pseudomonadota; class Alphaproteobacteria; order Thalassobaculales; family Thalassobaculaceae; genus JABIRP01. Next base: position 22,099 of record JABIRP010000225.1, read on the forward strand.
AGCGATTCACCGATATGGCCTCCAAGGCCGGCGCGACGGTGAACGTGTACCCAAGCAACTTTGGGGCAGTCTTTGCGGTTTCGGGTGGGTTGCCACTGCCCAAGCGTGCACCGCAGCGTCAAGCCTACCGGATGATGGAGTTGAAGCGCTGGAAGAAGCGGTTGAGCTCACCGATCATACTAGAGCCGGCGAACTTTCCATCTACGGCACCGATCTCATCACACACGATCATCGCCGCACGTGAGGCCGGAGAAGATGCCCTTGAGCTGTCGAACCAAATACTGGCGGCGCTTTGGGAAGAAGATAGCAATATCGACGATCCAAGCGTGATTGAAGAGATTTGCTACGCCTGTGGCATGGACGGTGCTGCATTGGTGGCGGCGGCCAATGAGCCTGCCATAGCCCAGAAGTTCGAGGTCGACACCAAACTCGCGATTGATAGAGGGGTCTTCGGCGCCCCGAGTTACATCATCAATGACGAGATTTTCTGGGGTCAGGACCGATTGGAGTTCGTCGCCGAAGCCCTCGGGGTGGGCTAACGGCAGTGGCGCAGTTCAAGATCTACGGCCATCGAGGGCATTTGACAGAGATCCAGGCGCCACTCAGCGACATTATCCACGCCGCCGCAATTCAGGCGCTCGGATTACCTGCCGATAAGCGGTTCCACCGTTTTTTCCCGTTAGAGCCCGAAAACTTCGTCCACCCGCCGGACCGAAGCGGCAAATATCTTGTGCTTGAGATTTCAATGTTCGCGGGCCGGACGGACGAGACCCGGAAGGCTTTGTTGAAACTCCTGATGGCCGAGATCTCCAAGGGCCTCGATATACCAATTAATGATATCGAGATAACCATTACCGAAACCCCTCGGGAGAACTGGGGCATACGCGGGCAGACCGGGGACGAGTTGGTGTTAAATTACAAGGTCGAGACCTAAGCCGCGAACGTTGGGTGACGGGACCCCGACGCAACGGAAGTTCCCAAGGCATACGGTCCATGTCTAGTCCACGCCTACGAGCAGACGCAGGGTCCACCCCTACTTAGGTCGCGAATTGACCCATCGTCAGAACTTCCCGTTGCTGTTTTTCCACTCACTCGAAGGTGCGATCTTTTCAGTCGTGTCCCAATGCTCGACCAATTGTCCCGCCGCGACCCGAAATAGGTCGTAGAAGGCTGAATTGGCACCGTCAAAGGTTCCCTCGCTGATGCAAAGCACGAAATCGCCCTCGGCTAAAACCCGATGGATACGATGATAGTCAATTCGCCGGCGCCCGTTGTCCGCGTCCTTCAACGCTGAGTACAACGAGGCGACGCCATCTGCCAGGCGCGGATTATGTTCGGTGTAGTGGTCGTCGTTGACGTATTCCGCTAATCGGCCGAGTTGACCATCGACCAGGATCGTTTCAACAAACGACCGAACCAAGGCCCGGTTGCTTTCCGTCAGATGGTGATCAACAGATTCGGTCCGGCCATCCACCATACTGTGACCCGATTGGTTGGGGCCGTGCCTTGGTTGAATGTTATCCCAGTGCTCGACCGCCCGGTCGTTTTCAAAGCGGAACACCTCAAAGCCGATATTCCGTCGCGAGAAATCGTACTCGGTATGGGCAAACACGAAATCGCCATCCTCGAAGGCGCGCACGATGTTCACGCGGGGCGAGGTTTTGGATAACCGTTCAAACAACACCGCCAACCCCTCGCTCCCTTCGTGGGTTTGAGGATTGTGCTGAATGTACTTTTCCTCGTTGACCACCGAAATCGGTTCTGGATCGCCGGTCTCGATGCTTTTCAGGAGCGCCCTAATTTGATCTTTCATCGCAATATTCACCGATCTTTCGCCAAACCCCATCAAACCCCTAGCCCGGAATTTCGAGAGACTAGTGGCGCATTGTTAAACCCGCATCGGCATTTCGTCGGTTCATGCCCCGGAGCGGACGCTAGTGGATCGATGATCGGGACACTTGGTCACGAGCGAATTTGGTTTTCTATCCGTTTTACAAATTCTTCCGCCGCCGATGGGACTTCCGCGAATCCAAGGTCGGGCTCGATCAGCTCCAGTTCCATCACGGTTAGCTTGTTGCCATCGACCAGTCCATCGACCCGCGCATATAGCGGCGGTTCATCCAGCACTGAAAGGACTTCAGCTGCCTGTTCGATGATGCCGGGAGAGACTTCACACCTAACCCTTCGTGCACCAAATCGGAAATTTGAGCGCCATTCGCCTGGGGCAATGACGCGCAGAACCGAGTGCGAGAATTGCCCGTCGAAAAAGATCATGATGGTCTCGCCCAAATTCGAAATATTGGAGCAAAACTCCTGCAGAATGAGATGGCTTTCCGCACCATCCCACACCGGCCAATTGTCCGATTGATCTCGATGCAGACGTATCACGCCGCGCCCACTTTGACCGATGAGCGGCTTGGCAACGGCTTCCTCCCACCCGTGTGTCTCAATTTCCGCAGAAATTCTGTCCTTGTGCTGTGTGTCAACAAGAACGGTTTTCGGAACTGGAATGCCAGCCGCTTGCAACTCAAGCAAATATCGCTTGTCCATGTTCCAACGAATGAGATCCGGTGGGTTTAGGACGTGCACGGAGGCTTGCTCAAGTTGGTCAATCCACCGGCCAAAACCTTCAGCGTTTTCGCTATAGTCCCAACACGCTCGTATGACGACGACGTCGGCAGCATGAAAGGCGTCTTGTGGGCCGTCCCAGGGCGCGGAATTTACCATATGCCCTCTTGCTGACAACGCATCACGCAACGGCTGATCTATATCGGGACACGGAAATTCCTTACAGGTTGCGAGGGTGAAATTCGGCATGGTTCAAACGATCTGCTGCTGTGAAATGTCTAACGAATGTGGCCCGACATTCATACATAGGGAACGACGGGCGGTTGGGCCTCACATATCACATGTCTTTCGATGATCAAGTGCTCCGGCGCAAGATCGATTTCCGCACCTGGCACATGTCGGACGTGGTTACCGGACAAAGGGTGGCCGGAACAGGCCCGATTTCGGACACTCGGTTACCAAGCCACCGATCGACGTGATGAGCACACGAGCCTATCTGGGTTACACTCATACCATGTTTGAAGAGCGATCATCCCGACGAACCTTTCTTCTCCGCCTGGTGGCTGTGACCGGTGCCGTGGTCACCGTACCCTTGCCGGCGAATGCCTATCTCGACCAATGGCTCGCCTGGATGGTGAGCCGCGAGCAGGAACGGGCGCTCGGCCTGCAGGGTTGGGAGAAGATCCGACAGACCAGCCGAGAGAGCTCGAACCAGGCGCTGACGAAGCGATTGAACCGGGTGGGCCACCAGATCGTAAATGCCGGGACCAGCACGGAGGCGAGTTGGGAGTTCGTGGTTTTCGAAAGCGACCAGATCAACGCATTTGCGTTACCCGGCGGCAAGGTTGGTTTCTTCGAGGGCATTTTCAACGTAATCGAAAACGATGCTCAACTCGCGGCTGTGCTTGGGCATGAGGTCGGGCATGTAACCGCGCGTCATGCAGCACAGCGAATTGGCGCCAGGTTTGCCAGCCGACTCGGCCTACAGGCTGCCGATATTCTGATGCATCTGGGTGGGGTCGGCCTTGCCGAGGCGATCAGCGCGATGCTCGGTCTCGGTGTCGAGTACGGAGTGATCCTGCCGTATTCGCGGTATCACGAATACGAGGCCGATCGCGACGGCATGACGGCGATGGCGCGGGCGGGGTACGATCCCGAGCAAGCGGTTCGGCTATGGCAGAATATGGCGCTCGCCAAAGGTGGCAATGGGCCGGCTGAACTGCTTTCGACCCATCCGTCGGATGGCAATCGCATCCTTGCGCTGGAGCGGTTACTGCCCGAAGCGCGGAAATTCTATCGTCCAGGCGGCGACTAGAGCACCTTGAAAATACTGTAGACGGGTCCCTCAGGCGTACGGTCGCCGGTGGCTATGCAGCAGCATTTGTTAATCCAGGACCATTTCTCCGACGACGTCTCGAAAAACGGCGTTGTGCGAAAGTAGTAGTCCGCCGGATTGACCTGCTCTCCGGCCGCCATGCGGTCCATGACATCCTTCGGGCCGTGACGCAGGCCTTTGTAGGTCATGTAGATCATTGCCCCATCGTCGGTCTCAAGGACCAGGCGAACGTCGAGCTGGGTAACACTGTCCGCCCGATTGAGGATCCAGTCACCGCCACCTGGCAGGACCTTGCCGGAGCCGGCCGGGCCGGAAAAGCTGCCGCCCATCACCTTGGCGATCCGCCGGTCCCCCAGAGGGGTTTGGCCGAGGAGTTGCAGCGGCATTTCGACGGCAATGGTGACGTCGAACATGTGTTCGGTCTTGATCTCACTCATGGGGATTTCTCCGGCTAAGCCCTTTATTTACCACGCCACTCCCTTGGAATAATCGTAAGCCCAAGCGGTCGCGACGCCGGCACCTACGGCGGCGACGATGGCGCCAGTGGTGATCGGCATGACATAGACCATGTAGGCGGTCATCGCCCCCATGGCGACATACATACTACGCATGTCTGTTTCCATGGTTGAACTTGCGGCAGCCTGATCTGTCATCGTACTACGATCATGCATCGGCGCTTTCGTGCCGGTACCGGCAGTTTGCGCAAAGGCCGAACCCCCTGAGAATGTGAGAGCCAAAATCACAAGTAGAGATGCGAGCGTACGCATAGGTGTTCTCCTAGATCCATGTCGATTGAACAGGTCGAATTTCGATTAGCATAAGTGCAAATACCTGCGGAAGGGAGTTTTGTTTGAGAACTTGTGCTACAGCAGATCGGGATCGCGCAGGAAGTCGAAGTCGACCCCGCCATCCGCCTGCAGCACATGATCGTAATAGAGTTTTTTGTAGCCCCGTCGGTGCTCTGGTGTGACGTTATCGGCGGGCTCGGCACGCCGGCGTTCCAATTCGGCATCATCGACTAAAAGATCGATCGAACGGTCTTTTACACTGAGCCGAATGCGATCACCGTTGCGAACCAGGCCCAAGGGGCCACCAGCGGCGGCCTCCGGCGATACGTGCAACACGATGGTGCCGAAAGCGGTGCCGCTCATGCGGGCATCGGAGATTCGCACCATGTCCTTCAAGCCGGCCCGTGCGAGCTTTTTCGGGATCGGCAGATATCCAGCTTCGGGCATGGCGGCTGGGCTGGTCGGCCCGGCGTTCTGCAATACCATGAAATCGTCCTCGGTCACGTCCAGGTCGGGGTCGTCGACGCGGGCTGCGAGGTCTTCTAGCGAGCTGAATACAATAGCTCGGCCTTCCTTTTCGAACAGGTTGCTGTCGGCTGCCGAGCGCTTGAGGATGGCTCCCTTGGGCGCAAGCGAGCCAAACAGGGCGACCAGACCACCTTGCGGTTCAATCGGGTCATCGAAGGCGCGGACGACTTTGCGGTCGACCCAGGCACGCTCTGCATCCAAGCGCTCGCCGAGCGTCTCACCGCTGACGGTCAGGCAATCCAGGTTCAGCAATCCTTTGAGTTCCCGCAGGACAGCGCCAAGACCACCCGCAGCATACAGATCTTCCATGTAGTACTGGCCGGTCGGTTTCAGTTCGACCAGAACCGGTGTCTCATCCGAGAGCGCATTCAACCGGTCGAGCGAGACCGGAATACCGAGGCGGCCAGCGACGGCCGTCAGATGGACAATGGCATTGGTCGACCCACCAATCGCCAGCAAGACCCGCAGAGCATTCTCGACCGACTTCTCGGTGATGATGTCGCGCGGCAGAATGCGTTTTTCTTTCGGCATCAACGCGAGCTCGATCGCACGCTTTCCTGAGGCTTCGGCGGCGCGAAGTCGGTCTGCATGCACTGCCGGGATTGCGGCGGTGCCCGGCAAAGCCATGCCAAGAGTTTCAGTAAGGCAGGCCATAGTGCTGGCGGTCCCCATTACAGCGCAGGTGCCAGCGGTGGTCGCCAATCGTCCCTCGACCCGATTGATTTCAACGTCGTCAATCTCGCCAGCCCGATATTTGCCCCAGAAACGGCGACAATCGGTGCAGGCGCCCAGGCGCTCGCCGTCGTGCCAGCTTGTCGACATGGGGCCGGTGATCAACTGCACCACAGGCATGGTCGCGTTAGCGACGCCCATGAGCTGGGCCGGAATAGTCTTGTCGCAGCCACCGATCGCCACGACCGCATTGATCGGTTGCGCGTGGATCATCTCCTCCACGTCCATGCTCATCAAATTGCGGTACATCATGCTGGTTGGATTCAAGAAGGTTTCGCCGAGCGAAATAGTCGGAAAATCGATCGGCAACCCGCCAGCGGCCAAAACACCACGCTTCACCGCGTCGACCAACTCCGGCATATGTCGGTGACACGGATTGAAGCCGCTTGGCGAGCTGGCAATACCAATAATCGGGCGCTCGAGAATTTCGCGGCTGTAGCCCATCGCCTGGGCAAAGGACCGGCGAAGATAGAGGCTGAAATCGGGGTCGCCGTAGTTGGTAAGGCCCTTTGCAAGGCCGACTGGATCATCGGACATACGATACAACTCCCGAACGTGAAATTGAGTGATCATGCTGGCTATCGCACCGCTGGGGCGAAGGCAAGCCCGTTGCCTCGGAATACATAATAAGAAGCGCCAATCGATAAGATTTATGAGACCTTGTCATTCGAAGGAATTTCTATCCTGGGAAGAGCCCCAGTAGGGAAATTACACACTGGAAAAAATTGGCTGAAAAGCTGACATTTTGAAGTGTCTTAGGATCGAAGTATCACAGGCGGATCCGGGTTAATGCAGCGCGGAAAGAGAGCGGGATTAATAGCGGTTTGTGTCGTTGGGAGCTTGGCGGCGCTTTATCTTGCCTCAAACCAACTGGCTGCGTTTGGGTTGCCCATTGATAAATCCCTTCTTCAGAATTTGTTGATTTTGTCGGTCGGCATTTCCATTGGTGCTATTGCAAGTGTGATGTTGACCCGGGAGATGGCGGGCCAAGATGGTGCCGCTAAGCTGGATGTCGACGCGGGTTTGGTTGACCCCGAAGTTCAGCCTCAAGTGCCGGATCTTGCTGCGACGAGTGAGGTTAGCCATCCTGAATTGTCCAAGGGAAGCGCTGATGAAGCGAGCCTCTGGGCTCAGGCCGAGTTTTTGGCGGCTGCCACCCATGAGCTTCGCACGCCGATGCATGCCGTGCTTGGGTTCACACAACTCTTGGAAATGGATGTTGAAAACCCCTTGAACTCGCGACAGCAGGGCTATGTCCAACAAATTCGGAAAAGTGGCGGCGATCTGAATGACATCATTGAACGTGTCCTCGACCTTGGCATGCTCAAGAGCGGGAGTAGCCGCGTTCGGATCGAGCGCGTCCCCGCACAGGACCTGATCGAAGGGGCTATCGAATGGGCCGAAGAGCAAACAGCCACGGCCGAGCTTACCGTCTCCAATTTAGCCCAAGAACGTGTGATCTTCGACGTATCAACGGATCGGGACCGGGTGTCTCAGGTCTTTCGCAGCATGATGTCCACTGCGATTCGTGCCGTTGAGGGGAATGGTGGCCTGGTAATTGGCTGTGAGCTGACACCACATGATATGGTTCGATTTTTCGTCAATTTTACACGAGCCGGTGAGCCAGTTCTGAAGGCGAACACAGAGCTGACGATTGACGAACTGGCCGCGAGTGGACTTGCCGGGGATACCGGCCTGGATCTTTGGACGATAGAACACCTGGCCGGTGTTCTGGGCGCTCGTGCAGGGCGTGAGATGGAGGTTGGATTATCAGGTTCGCTTTGGATCGATCTCCCAATTGCCCGAGGTGTCTGAATTCAGTGCCACGATTGGGAATGACAGGCTCGTGCGGTTGCGATAATACCAACGCCCAATGACCTACATTCGCGCCGCCACCTTCAATGTACTCTTCCTAACGCTTACCGTTGTGCTCGCGGTCGGCGGGCTGTTGACGTTGCTTGGCCCTCGCACATGGGTTTGCCGCCTGAGGGACGCTTGGATCTCCTGGGTGTTGGCGATCTTGCGTCTGGTTGTTGGGCTCGATCACCGTGTTGAGGGATCGGAGAATGTCCCACCCGGTCCAATAATCGTCGCCGCCAAACATCAATCCGCTTGGGAGACGTTGGCGCTCAATCTGGTGTTTGCTGACCCAATTTTTGTCCTCAAGCGAGAGCTGTTCCGGCTGCCTCTCATCGGTCTTTACATGATGAAAGTTGGAATGATCGCGGTTGATCGGTCGGCGGGTGCCGGGGCCTTGAAGAAAATGGTTTCCGACGCCGATCAGATGGTCGCCAGTGGCCGACCGATCCTGGTTTTTCCGGAGGGAACCAGAGTGGCACCAGGTGAGACCCGGCCGTACCATCCAGGCGTCTTCGCAATATACAAAAAGCTAGGCATTCCAGTTGTCCCGGTTGTGGTGAATTCCGGTCGGTTTTGGGGGCGGGTAAGTTTCTTGAAGCGACCTGGAACGATAACGATGCGTATCCTACCCGCTATTGAACCCGGGCTTGATCGCAGGTCGTTCATGGCAAAATTGGAAGCGGATATCGAAGACGCGTCACGCGATTTGGATGCCTCGACCGAACTGCCAACCAAGTAGGTAGAATTTCGGCGGCGGGTTATTTGTCCCAGCTATTTAACTGTGAGCTTTGATATTTGGATGTTTGTTAGATCACCCGGTTTAAACATCCGGTTTAGCCGCGCCCAGATTTGCTGACGCACCATCTGGATACCGTCATAACCGTTCAACTGTTCGACTGTCAGGCTGCTGAGATAGACATTGACGGCATCGCGAATTCTCGGCTCATACGCAGCGGCGGTCGGTTGCACACTTTGATCTTTCAACTCTAAAGTCACGCTGAGAAGGGCGAAAACCGGTTGATGTCGCGTGGTTCGTAGATTGGAGACGAACTCGTCAATTTGATAGAAAATCCGCTCCTGACCGCCTTCGCTGTACGGTGGCGGAGGGATGGTCAGTTGCTCTTCGAGTTTGCGCTTGGCTTCGGCTTCCTCACGTTGTCTCGCTTCGGCGTCCATCACCGGAAGAAAGCCGAAATTGGGGATCAAGCCATAGAACGCCGCTCCGGCACCGGCACCGATCAAGAGTATCAAGGGCAAGATTATGATGATCAGAAGCTTCATCTCGGTGTCATCCGCATGCTTCCTTCATCCTCAAATGTTAGCGCCAAATGTTAACGCCCAATGTTAACGTCCAATGGCATACCCTTGCATGCCGCGCGGGTTGGCTGCAGCTTTTAGCATATCACCATCTCGGGCGGCACCGGTAAGGCGGCCTTCCGACCAGTCGTCTCCGACCTCAACGTCATGGCCGCGTTGGCGTAATTTTTCGACCTCGGCGCCCTTGAACCGTCCTTCGACCACGACCTTGCGCGGCGAGCGTCCACGAGGCCAGAACGAGCTTGGGAAGTGCTCGGAATGGAATGCCGGGCAGTCGATCGCCTCCTGCAGGTTCATGCCGTGCTCGACATGATGCAGGAACATGAGCGTCGACCATTGATCCTGCTGATCGCCGCCAGGTGTGCCGAATGCCATATACGCCTCTCCGTCGCGCAAGGCGAGGGATGGCGAAAGTGTCGTCCGTGGCCGCTTGCCCGGGACCAGAACCGACGGCGAGCTTTCTTCGAACCAGAACATTTGCGCGCGATTGCCCATACAAAATCCGAGATCGGGAATGGCGGGCGAACTTTGCAGCCAGCCGCCGCTTGGTGTGGCGCTGACCATATTTCCGTCGCGATCAATAATGTCGAGGTGAACGGTGTCCCCGGTCGCAACACCGCTCTTCGATACCGTTGGCTCGCCGCCGCCCATCGATTCCGAGACCTCGATAGAGTCTCCAGCCGAAAGCGCGTGGGCCAAATTCGGTGTGACGCCGTTTATCGTTCCGGCCTCGAATTCGAGTGAGGCCGTGTCGCCGATCCGCGCGACCCGCTCGTCGTTATAGGCATCGCTGAGCAATGTCTCCATCGGCACGTCAGCGAAATCCGGATCGCCGTAATAAGCCTCGCGGTCGGCATAGGCGAGTTTACCTGCCTCAACCACGGCGTGGACGAAGTCCGCGCCGGCTGGATCCATGTCAGCGACACCCATGCGCTGCAAGAGCGCCAATTGCTGCAACATCACGGGGCCCTGGCTCCACGGGCCGCACTTGCAAACCGTATGGCGACCGTATTGGTAGGTGGTCGGATCCTCATAGCTTGGGCTCCAGCCCGCCAAATCATCTGCGCGCAATAGGCCACCGTGGACTTGGCCGGATGCATCCATGACGCGCTCGTTGGTGAAGAAGCGGTCGATCGCCTCCGCGACCCAGCCGCGGTACCAATTGTCGATGGCGCGATCGATTTGGGCCTCGCGCGATCCGCCGCCCGCTTCCGCTTCACGCAGGATACGTTCAAACGTGTTCGCAGTACCGGGGTTGCGGAACAATTGGCCCGGTGTTGGTGGTTTTCCGTTCGGCAGCCAGATCGCGGCGGACGTCGGCCAGTGCTCGGCAAACAATTGGTGCACGGTATCGACCGTGGCGCTGACGCGGGCGACCACCGGATAGCCGTCGCGGGCATATCCAATTGCCGGGCTCAACACGTCAGCCAGGCCCATCGTGCCGTAGTCGCGCAACATTGCGAGCCAGCCACCGAACGCGCCCGGGACAACCGCCGGAAGCAGGCCACTGCCAGGGATCAGATCGAGCCCCATACCCTGGATTGTCTCAATGCTCGTTGCTGCCGGCACCGTTCCCTGGGCGCAAAGCACGCGCGGACGCCCGTCGCTCTTGGCGTGAAATATTGCCGGTAGATCTCCGCCCGGTCCGTTCAGATGCGGTTCAACCACTTGCAATGTGAAACCGGTCGTAACGGCAGCGTCAAACGCGTTACCACCTTTCTCCAAAATCGACATACCGACAGCGGACGCCAGCCAGTGTGTTGTGGCGACAACGCCAAAGGTTCCGTGGATTTCCGGTCGTGTTGTGAACATGGCAACTCGAATTCACGTTTTGTTAGGGGGTATCTCGGTATAGTATAAGGGCATGAGCATGGCCACGGCAAAAGGGTTCGCGAGAACCGGCTTGATCGAACGGGGCTGTAGTGGTTCATCTTGACAATGGATGGCATTTTATCTATTGTGTCTTTGCTCCTAGAATGAGGAGTGGCCCGGAAGTTGCGTTGCCTTTTGTGAGTAAGATTTTGGTGACGGTTGTTTTCGGGATCTGCAGAAGCAGAGGTACGTTATGCTAAACGCGAGTGCCGCATTGGCGATTTTGGGTGGTGGAGGAGGCGGTTTTGGCGCCGGCCCAACCATTTCTTCGTTGGCCGCGTTCAAAAATTACCAAAAAGATCAGGTCAAGGCTCGCGAGGCCTTTATGGACCAACAAACGGTCCAGAACGAGATCGACTACTTCAAGCGCAACGCCCCCAAATTGAACACGATCGAGGATCTCCTCGATAATCAGCGCGTGCTGAGGTTCGTGTTGAGCTCCTTTGGCCTGGAAGGCGACGCTGACAAGCCCGGCAAAATCAAAGCGATCCTGAAGAGCGATCCGGACGATGTGAACTCCTACGCAAACCGTCTTAACGACAAGCGCTTTGGAGAATTTGCAAAATTCATGAACGCGACCAAATTGGGCGCGACTAATTTGCACATCTCATCGAATCAAAACGAGTTAACTGACAAATATCTCGCGAACGAGTTTGAGAAGGATATGGGTCGCAAGAGCCCATACCTTCGGGACGCGATCTTCTTCCTACGAGAGGTCAACAAGGCGACGAGCACGTACGACGTTCTCGGCAGCTTACCGATGCGCGCGATCGTGACACAGACGATTGGCCTGCCGCAGGAAATTGCCCGTCAGTCTCTGGAGAAACAAATTTCGCTGATCGAGGCAAAGTTCGACATTACCAAGGCGAGTTTGAATTCGGAGGACACGCCGCGAACGTCACTGGATGTTTTAACCGATGATATTTCGGCATTGGCGACCGCGCGCAAGCAGGTCACTGGTGCGGTTAATGTACTCAGCTCACTCGAGTCGCAGCTGACCTCGCTTAGGACGACGTTGCAGGACGTTCCGAACGTTACAAATACAAGTGGCGCCTATGCCGCCGAAATTCCGATCCAGGAAGCCGCCATCGAATCTCTCCTACAACAGAAGGGTTTGATCGCAAAGGCTGACAGCGCGGTCACTGAACTCGACACCATCGTCAATCGCCTCGATGAGATCACGGCGGCGGCAAGAACGGCCGAAGACGCGGACGCACTCACGGCCCTGCAGAACGAATTTACCTCTCTTGTGAGCCAGGTTACCGGCAATACCGGCATCGTAAATTCGGCGTCCTTTACCGACCCCAATGACGGCAACTCTTACAATCTGTTGCGATCCGGCGGAGACGGTGGTGCCGGAATTACGGCGATTGCCGGGGATTCTATCACGACCACGGTGAAGGATGACGGAACCGCGGTGGTCACCAAGGGTGTTGATCTAGCCAACTTCCTGACCGAACTGCAGAATGCCGACACCAACTTCCAGGCAGCCAACTTCGCGACCATCACAACTGATATAGTCGCGGTGGAGACCAATTTAGGCACGGCTGGAACCGACTTTAGTGCCGCCAAAGTTCAAAACGGCGTCAATAGTGCCGGGATCGACGGAACGGTCGCTCCCATCGTATTCGCCCACCAAATCAACAGCACGATCATCGCCAACGGTCAGTCGGCGGTCGATGATGGTATCAAGCGCGCCAACCGGACGCTTGAACTTCTGGCCGATATTCGTCAGTTATCCGAAGATGCGCTGGACCCGGCGGCCGATCTGGTTGCGATCAATGACAGCTACTCGAACATCGTCAGCCTGCTCACGGCCGAGATCAACACGCCTGGCTCCGTAACGGACGGCACGACGACGGTTACCTATGACAACCTTCTGACGGGCGGTGCGACCGATTACATCGTACAAAGCACCAACCCGCCGCCGGCTGATGTGTTGATCCGTGCCAATGGTGGCGCCCTCGACACCGATATCCTGGCGGCTTTGCCCGGCACGATCACGGCGGGTAATGCACAAACGCTTTATGACGATATTGACAATACCTACACGCCGGCGGGCGAGACTTTGCGCGACCAACTGACGGCTGATAAGGCCGTGTTCGATTTGGCAGCCAACAAACTTGACCCCTACGGATCTGTCGATTCCCAGGTTCGTACGATCCAAGACGGTCTCGATGGGCTGTTGGCAGGCGCCGCGCGCGATGACCGGAACTTGTTGTCGGAACACGAGCAGGACATATTGCTGCAACTCGACTCGATCTCCACCTTGCTGACGATATCTGCCGAAACCGGCTTTAAATCGAGTTTCACGACGGCTTTGGAGTCGCTTGAGTTTCAGGTTGCCAATGGGGGCAGTCAGTCGGAGCGCGAACAGGTTTTGAATGATGCGCTATTTGCCGCCTCGAGCGCACTCAGCAGTCTCCGGGGTGAGGATTATGCCCTGGCGATCCAAGAGGAAATCTTGAATTCCCGAAA
>JABIRP010000027.1 GCA_018699735.1 Rhodospirillaceae bacterium
AAGCCCAGGGATCTTGGCCACTTCGCGCTCGGTAAAGAACGCGTGGATCATACCGCGCGACTGATCCGAAGTGACGAGCTCAGTAAACAATTCACGTTCACGTACCAAGCCTTCGTCGAAGGGCAGGTCGAGCGCCGCCTTGACCGAAGCGAGACACGTGATCGGCGACATCTGACCACGGGAACGCCGTTCCAGCTCCTTCTTCTTGGTCTCGAACAAGTCCGGAGTTTTCGGCTGGGGCGTTTGGATATCGCGGATCTTGGGATGAGGGCCACCGGCCGCGATTTTCTCTGCGGCAAAAGCCGTGGCACCTTCAAGCAGATCCCCTTCGATGACCGCATCAATGATGCCGTTTTCAAGCGCTTCTGCTGCTGGGATCATTCGGCCCGACGTGATGGCGTCGATTGCAAACTCAAGCCCAGCAACCCTCGGCATGCGCTGAGTTCCGCCAGCGCCAGGCAGAATGCCGAGTTTGACCTCAGGCAGACCGACATTGGCCGACGGCACTGCAACCCGGTAGTGACAGCCGAATGCGGTTTCCAACCCGCCACCCAAGGCTATGCCGTGAATGGCGGCGACCAGCGGTTTGGAGCAGACCTCCATTTCGGCGATCACATCGCGCAACCCAGGCTCCAAGGGCGGTTTGCCAAACTCTTTGATGTCGGCACCAGCGATGAAGACAGTACCGGCGCCAATCATAACGGCGCCTTTGACAGAGTCTGTGGCCTCAACCTGCTCGATCGCGGCTCTGATGCCGGCGCGAACTTCCTGGGCCAGAGCGTTGACGGGTGGGTTTTCAACCGTGATGACGGCGATTTCGCCGGACGTATCGCAATGGACGGGCATGGGGGCAAGGTCCCTTGTGAAGCTTTCTCGGGAATGGCTTAGCTTTGGTTTTCCCGCAGTCTATCGCTCCCGGTCGTGCGGGGGAACCATCGAGACACTGAATTCTTGCCCCAGTTGCTCTATTTTGTTGGCGGATCATCGTCGTTGATGCCGACGATCGTCCCTCGCTCTTCAATGTAGTCGGAATCGATGCTGTAAAAGCCTAGGAACCAGCGGCCACGTTTTGGCGACCAATCGAGCTCCTCTCCACCATCCACGGTCTCAACCCCGTGGTGAACGTGGGCATAGCAGGTCACCATGTCGCCGGGATCAATCAAGGGCTCACAGTCGACGTGATTTCCGTCCGCATCGACCAGGAACAATCCACCGGTTTGGTAATCGACCCCGCGCTTGGTACCGAGGGAGATCATGATGGTTTTCTGATTTTGGGTCGGGTCGCTGTGAATTTGGATCGAACCCCCGCCACGCGGATAATGGAAAACGTGATAGCGATCGACGATCCCATCCTTCGGCGTGTTCGAAGCACCTTTCAATGGCCCCAGTCCGTTCATCACCTTGAAGACCCGCCAGCGCTGGTCGCATTCCTCGCGCATCCCCAGAGGGTCATCGTTCCAGGGATAGAAATGGAAGTCATGGCGAAGTCTGTGTGCGGCGTAGCGCTCGGACATGTCGGCGTGAACGTAGCGATGGAAGTCCTCCGCACCCTCCAGAATTCTCCCGAATGAGGCCGGGGTTTTTTCGGCGTACTCGGCAGCTCGGTTTTTCAAACCCTGCCAAAACTCACGGCTGAACGCCCCCTTGAGCACGAACCCATCCCCGGCGTAGAGCTGACGAACCAACCCCTCGGCCGTGCCGGTGTCACCGAAAACCACCTTTTCCGCAAACTCCTCATATGGCATGACGACGACGTCACGGACTCGCTCCGGCTTGGAGCCCTCGCTCTCGACCTCTTTCCAAATTCCGGCAAAAATCTTGGCCCGGTGCTCCATGAGTTCCAGCGTGCTGGCATCGATGGAAACTGCGTTCTGCATAGATCAACTCCTGAATTTGACTCACAAATCGCCATGCCAAAAGAAAACGGCACCATGACAATGGTGCCGTTCGCAGGAGAAGAAGGCTTTGATCTTGGTCAATCGCGCCATTCAGAAGCGCACCGGATTATATAGGCCGGCTCAATGCACCTTTGGGTCAAGCGAGCCATTAGCGTAGCGCTTGGACATGTCCGGCAGCGGGATCGATTTGATCTTCGAGGCTTGACCCGCCGTCCTGAAACGCTCGAACCGGTCTTTGCAAACCGCCTCCATCGCCGCCATGGCTGGCTTCAGGTATTTGCGCGGATCGAACTCTGCCTTGTTCTCGAACAACACCCGGCGGATCTGGCCGGTTATGGCCATGCGGTTGTCGGTATCGATGTTGACCTTGCGCACACCATGTTTGATGCCGCGCTCGATCTCCTCGACCGGCACGCCGTAAGTCTGCGGCATCTCGCCGCCATATTTGTTGATGATGTCCTGCAGATCCTGTGGCACCGAAGAGGAGCCGTGCATCACCAAGTGCGTGTCCGGAAGCTTGGCGTGGATCTTCTCGACCACGTCCATGGCCAGTATATCGCCGGTCGGCTTGCGGGTGAACTTGTAGGCGCCATGCGAGGTGCCCATGGCGATGGCGAGCGCATCGACTTTGGTCTTGGCGACAAAATCGGCCGCTTGGTCCGGGTCGGTCAGCAGCGCGTCGTGGCTGAGCTTGCCCTCGAAGCCGTGACCGTCTTCCTTCTCGCCCTCCCCGGTCTCCAGCGAGCCAAGGCACCCGAGTTCGCCCTCGACCGAAACCCCGATCAGATGCGACATCTCCACGACCTTGGTCGTCACCTCAACGTTGTAGTCGTAGGACGCCGGGGTCTTACCGTCTTCTTCCAAAGACCCATCCATCATTACAGACGAGAACCCGGCCGCCGCCGCCGACATGCAAGTGGCGGGATTGTTGCCGTGGTCCTGATGCATGCAGACCGGGATATCGGGATACATCTCGGCCGCAGCCTCGATCAGTTTGCGCAACACAGTGTCATTGGCATACTCCCGCGCGCCTCGGCTGGCTTGCAGGATCACCGGCGCGTCGCAGGTCTCGGCCGCCGCCATGATGGCCAGCATCTGTTCCATGTTGTTGATGTTGAAGGCCGGTACGCCGTAATCATTCTCAGCGGCATGATCCAGCAGTTGTCTCATCGATACGAGCGCCACGGCGCGTCTCCTTGGGTCCGGTGGAAGTGTGATCGTTTCCTTGAGAGATAACGCGGGATGGCGCCTGAGGGAAGACCCCCTATTAGTATCGGTGGTCAAACACCGAGACGCACGCGCCTTATCGCTTTGTCCCAACCATCGAGTAGTTGGCCCCTTGCGCCGTCCTCCATCGCCGACTCGAACCGTCGCTCGCGGGCCCAGCGTTTGGTGATGTCATCGAGTGAGGAGAACAACCCCGCCTGCAATCCGGCCAGATATGCCGCCCCAAGAGCCGTTGTCTCGGTGATTACCGGGCGGTCGACCGGAATATCGAGGATATCGGTCAGGAACTGCATGACCCAATCGTTCGCGACCATGCCGCCATCGACCCGAAGTGCGGTCGGCTCGACACCATCCTCAGCCATGGCACGGAACAGGTCACGGGTCTGATAGACCACGCTTTCAAGCGCCGCACGCGCGAACTCAGCCGGGCCGGTGTCACGGGTGATGCCGAAGACCGCACCGCGCGCGTTCGGCTCCCAATATGGCGCGCCAAGTCCGGTGAAGGCCGGTACCATGTAGACGCCGGTGTTGCTCGTCAATCCCTGCGCCATGGCCTCGGTTTCGGCAGCATTCTCGATGATGCCAAGACCGTCGCGCAGCCACTGCACCGCAGCGCCCGAGATGAAGATCGAGCCCTCTGTCGCGTATGTGGTCTCGCCGCCGATCCGGTAAGCAATGGTGGTCAACAACCGGTTCCGGCTCACATCCGCTTTCTTACCGGTATTCAGCAACACGAAACATCCGGTGCCATAGGTCGATTTGATCGCGCCTGGCTCAAAGCACGCCTGCCCGAAAGTGGCCGCTTGCTGGTCGCCGGCAATGCCGAGGATCGGGATCGATCGGCCGAACAGGTCCGGGTCGGTCTCACCAAACTCGGCGGCACTGTCCAGCACCTCCGGCAAGATCTGTTCCGGCACGCCGAGCATCTCGAGTTGGGCCGGATCCCAAGCGTTGTCATGAATGTTGTAGAGCAGGGTGCGACTGGCGTTGGGCGCATCCGTTGCATGAACCTTACCGCCGGTCAGGCGCCAGAGCAGGAAACTGTCAACGGTTCCGAATGCAAGGTCACCCTTCTCCGCTCTCGACCGAGCACCGTCGACATTGTCGAGCAGCCAGGCGATTTTTGTGCCGGAGAAATACGGGTCGAGCAAGAGCCCGGTGCGCTGCTGGACCAAAGGCTCTTCGCTCTTCAACCGGGCGCAGACTTCGGCGGTGCGGCGATCCTGCCAAACGATGGCGTTATAGATCGGCTCACCGGTCGCGCGATCCCAGATGATCGTGGTCTCGCGTTGATTTGTGATGCCGATTGCACGCACCTTCGCGCCACCAACCTCGGCCTTTTCCATTGCCTCGCGGGTGACGGCGAGCGTGGTTTGCCAGATTTCCTCCGGGTCGTGCTCGACCCAACCATCGGCCGGAAAGATCTGTCGGAACTCGCGCTGCGCTCCGGAGACGATGGTCCCGGCGGTATCGAACACCAACGCCCTGCTGCTCGTTGTGCCTTGGTCAATCGCTAGGATCAGATCGCTGCCCGCCATTTTCGCCTCTCTGTCGTACAGATGTCTAACGAACAGAGCATCGGCCTTTTGTCCGAACCGAGCAACCTAGCGGGCAAATCTGAACTGACCGCCGTCGCGTGGGGCCAAACAACTCACGTCGGCCGCAAAGCCTCCAAACCAGCAATGTAGTCCGCCGGCAACTGGTGCTCGTGCGCGCCCTCCAGCATCCATTCGACATACTGGGCGGCCGGTGCGAACGGACCTTCCGGATTGGCAACTCGATATAAGTCTGCGGTATGCCAGGCTCCGTCAGCTCCAAGCACCAAGTAGCTCTCTCGGACGTAAAGCCCCTTATCGACATCCTCCAAAAGATCCAAGGCTTCGATTTCGGATTTTGGAATGCGATAGATCACGCCTTCAACGCGGCTCCCCGGTGCCGGCATTATGGTGCTGATCCCGCCGCCCAAATCTGTCGAGTAGCGCCTGAACTCGATCCGAACGTTAGGCAGAGACGCCCGGATCAACGGTTCGGCACTGGGACAGGACTCGCGCAGATACTTAACCGCCATGTTTGAGCCATAGGAGAAAGACAGGATGGTATCGTCGGTCATCATTTTGCCTTGCGAGGGTCGTCGGGAACGCCGGCACCAATATCTATGAGGGCGCGTTGGAACTCTTTTGTCTCCGCAACCCGCTCACTTGCTGTGTCATAGTATCTATCGGGCTCTTTGCCAATGGAATGAGCCACTATCTGGTCGATTTTACCTTGCCGGTTACGGGCAGGGAAAAACAGGATCTCGAAATGTACTCGCCGCCCGGAAAGAGATTTTGCATGGCCATGGGAAAGACAACCACACGGCTGAGTAACAATCTGCTGAAATAACCAACTCGCGTCTTCATAATTTTCCGGCGGCACCATATCCATCAGGTTCAACCCGGTGATCTCCCGGCCATGGCGCGCCACCAGGGACGTGCCGGCCAATCGAATCCGTAAATTGTACGGACCTTCATATTCATAGATCAGCAGGTTTGACAGCAAGGACGGGATATCGGTGGGGTCGATGTCCGATCTATCCGGCACGAAATCCACACGCGGTCTGGAAAACCAATATTCTCCGAATGCTAAGGTGTCCGCGCTTAGAAACGAAAGCTTCGCCAATTCACGAACCGATGACTGATGATCCTGTGAAAACGTGTCAAATGTCTTGGGCAAGATGGATCCCCATGTAAACGATACTGCGAACTTGTAGACAATTGGAAACTCCAACATGACCGTCTCCGGCCCGGTTACAGCTTTTGAACGATTGTAACTTGGTCAGTTATTCAATGGCCTCCAAACCGGCGGGTATTCAATTTTGATTATCCGCATGATTTTGTCCCAATGATCCGTAAAACGCCGCTGGAAACCCTGCCGCCGCACGGGCCTCAACATTGAAGGGGGGCTTGATACCGCCGCGAAAGTATCGCCTCACCAAATCCTGCCAAAGCGCGACCGGGTCCACATCACGTTCGCCGGCGACATGGTCGAACCAGCGCTTGCCGGCTGCGACATGGGTGATTTCTTCCTCGAATATGATCTGCAACATATCGGCGCTATCGTCGTCCTCGACAGCGCGCAATCGCGCGATCATTCCTGGCGTCACATCAAGGCCGCGCGCCTCCAACACCAGCGGCACCACGGCAAGCCGAGCCGCCAAGTCGTGAGCTGTCTCCATCGCCGCCTGCCAGAGCCCGTCATGCGCCGGCAAGTCGCCATAGGCACCACCGAGACTGGTCAGTCGCTCCGACAGCATCAGGAAATGTCGACACTCGTCACCGGCCACCGAAATCCAATCGTCGATAAAGGCCTTTGGCAAACTCTCGCCGGAAAACCGAGCAACGATATCGAAAGCGAGATCGATCGCGTTCAATTCGATATGCGCAATTGCATGCAAGAGTGCGATGCGTCCTGCTGTACCGCGATTGATCTTACGCTTCGGCACGTCGCGCGGCGGACGCAACGGCGGCAGCTCCGGGCGGGCCGGTCGATCGGGCGGTAAGGCCTTGCCAATCTCGTCAAATTGCCCGGCGATCCATGCCCGGCGCACCTCGATGCCGGATCGAGCCTTGGCTTCTGGATCCGATGTCTCTAGAACGGCGACCGCAGCCGTCGCTAAACTTCCCAACGAAGGCTCAGGCAATCCCATAGCTTTCCAAAGCGTCGGCGAAATGCTCTCCGAAATTTGCGCTTTTCTTCAAAACAAGTGTGTCCTCCGGCAGGTCGGCCGGCCTCTCATCATCAGAGGTTAGCAAACAGACCGGAATTTTCCGGGTCGTCGGCATGGCATTGAAGGCGCAAGCTAAATCAACGCCGGACAACTCGTCGATCAGCCCCGACACCATGATCATGTCCGGCTTCATCCGCACGGCCAGATCGATCGCATCGAATGAGGTTCTAGCTCCAAAAAACCGATACCCACAGGCCGTCAACTCCCGTTCCAGCCATCGCAGTGCAGTCCGCTGCGGGACGACGACAAGGATTTCGACCAACAGCGACATAACATCATCGACGTCAGCGATATAACGCGACGGCAGAGAGCGGACCAATTCCGGAATCGACGCCGGCGCATGATCTTCCCGCTGCTCGGCGAAATCGCGCAACACCTCAACAAAGGTCTGGAAGTCCGATAATTGGGCCTCACTTGGTGCCTCGACATCGTGGAGATAGTCATGGAACCGGTACAAAACGGTATCGACCGCTGTCAGTTCCAAGCTGCGCCCTTTGTATCGAAGCAGGTCGATATCACGCGCTAAAGCACGCATACCGCCTTTGTTTTCGGTCGATGACGCGGGCGCGCTGCCACTGGCCCCCAACAATTGCCCTTCAATCTCGTCCAGTGCTTGCTCAAGCTCATCGTAAAACTCGGCGCGCAGTTCCGCCTCGTAGTCCATCTAATGGGTCTCCAATTCAGCGTTCAGCCCAATTTCAGTCGCTGGTTCCATCATTCTAGGTAAACAAGTGTAAAGATTTGGCAAACATCATGGCTTTATGTTCTCGATGCACGATAGAAGCATCGTTGCTCAGTCAACGCGCCGAGGACTATAAAAGCCCGCATCCGCACCAGAACACGAACACAACCCCACGGAGCCGGTCATGTCCGAGACCTCACCGTTTGCGCCCCGAACCAGCAAGGCTGAAATCGA
>JABIRP010000226.1 GCA_018699735.1 Rhodospirillaceae bacterium
CGATGCTGGACTTGTTTCGGTTTACGCCCTCAAACAGATATCCCTTCATATGCCGGGCATAATCACCGCCGGGCGGCTCGACCTTGATCACCTCTGCGCCAAGGTCGGCCAGGATCAATGTGGTGAGCGGGCCCGGCAACAGCATTGAAAAGTCGATGACCTTCAAACCACGAAGCGGTTGCCATCCGTCTGAATTGTCTGATTGCACGTTTGGATATCCGAGATATTTCGTTGCTGGGAAACTAAGCGGATATTCAGGTTTCTACAATCTGACTTAATTCGTATAACCGTAACACGTTCGAAATTCGCAGGGTGTGGGATTAGCTCATGGATCTATCATTCAGTGACGAAGACTTGGCCTTCCAAAAAGAGGTGAAGGACTTTATGAGCCAAAGCCTCCCCGCCGACGTGCATGATCGCTCGGACAGGGGGTTGCATCCAAAAAAAGAAGAAATTGTTCGATGGCAGAAAATCCTGCACGAGAAAGGCTGGATCGCGCCAAACTGGCCGGTTGAGCATGGTGGAGCGGGCTGGTCTCTGACCCAAAAATATATCTTCAATCAGGAATATTTCCTGGCCGGTGCGCCTCAGGTGACCCCTTTCGGCATCAGCATGGTGGGGCCGGTGCTCTATACCTTCGGCACCCAGGATCAAAAGGACAAATACCTCTCACGGATCCTCTCGTCCGACGATTGGTGGTGCCAGGGCTATTCCGAACCAGGTGCTGGCTCCGACCTTGCATCCTTGAGCACACGCGCGGTTCGCGACGGCGATCACTACGTCGTCAACGGCCAGAAGATCTGGACCAGCTTCGCGCATTATGCCGACATGATGTTCTGTCTGGTGCGCACCGACCCGGATGTGAAGGCGCAGATGGGAATATCCTTTCTGCTGATCGATATGAAAACCCCTGGGGTGACGGTCAAACCGATCATCGGCCTCGATCTCGATCACACCTTGAATGAGGTGTTCTTCGACGATGTCCGAGTGCCGGTCGAGAACCGCGTCGGTGAGGAAAACAAAGGCTGGACCTACGCCAAGTTCCTGCTCGGCAATGAGCGCAATGTCATTGCCCGGGTAGCGCGCTCCAAGTATCAGCTCGCCCGTCTGAAAGACATTGCCCGACAGGAAAGCATGAACGGCGCGCCTTTGATCGAAGACGCGGATTTCAAGCGTAAGATTACCAAGGTCGAGATCGATCTGATGGCCTTGGAGAACACGGAATTGCGCTATCTCTCCCAGGAAATCGCCGGCCACAAGCTGACGGCCGAACCATCGATTCTCAAGATTGAAGGGGCCCAGATCGCCCAGGCAATCAAAGGCCTCACGGTCGAGGCTTTGGGAATGTATGCCGTGGCGTATGAGCCGGACGCGTTGACCGAACGGCGCAATGACGGACCGATCGGCCCGGATTACGCGCATGGCATCATGGCTGACAATCTCTATCAACGGGCCGCGACGATTTACGGCGGCAGCAATGAGATTCAGCGCAACATCATCGCAAAACTGATACTTGGCCTGTGAGGGTGCGGTCCGATGGATTTTGAGCTTTCCGAAGAACAAACCATGCTGAAAGACAGCCTCGATCGTTTCGTGAGGGAGAATTACGAACCGGCGAAGCGACGGGCATTGGTCGACAGCAATCTCGGTTATTCGAAAGAGAACTGGGCCCTGTTCGCGGAGATGGGGTGGCTTGGACTGCCATTTTCCGAAGACAGCGGTGGGTTCGGCGGCTCTCCGGTTGAGACCTCTGTCCTGATGGAGAGTTTTGGTGCCGGGTTGGTTCTGGAACCCTATCTCTCCACCGTTCTGCTCTGTGGCAAACTTATCGAGGCGGCCGGTAGTGAAACCCAACGCTCGGAGATCCTACCGGCGGTGATAGGTGGCGAGATGCTTCTGGCTTTGGCTCTTAGCGAACCACGATCGCGCTTCAACCTGGCGAATGTGGAGACGGTGGCTGCGAGCAGCACCGACGGGTTTGTCATTACTGGTCGGAAGACCGTGGTATCTCACGCTGCTTCGGCGGACAAATTGATCGTCTCCTGCCGAACCTCGGGTGCGGCTCAGGATCAAAGCGGTATCTCGCTGTTCCTGGTCGATCAGAATGTCTCTGGTTTGTCGCGCAAGGACTACCGAACCCTCGACGGGCAGCGGGCAAGCGATTTGGAACTGGCGGGCGTAACGGTTGGTGAGGATGCCTTGCTGGGAGAACTCGGCGGTGGGCATGCCGTCCTGGAGGCAGTTATCGATCAAGCCACCTGCGCGATTTGTGCCGAAGCGGTTGGGGCCATGCAAGCGGTCAACGAAATCACCATGGAATACGTCAAGACCCGCCAGCAATTCGGCGCTCCCATCGGGTCCAATCAGGTCATCAAGCATCGTATTGCCGATATGCATATCGCGGCCGAGCAATCGAAATCGATGGCTGATATGGCTGCCATGCGGGTTGATGGCCCGCCAGAAGAACGCCGCCTGGTCACGTCCGCCGCCAAGTCGAAGGTTGGGGAGGCGGCTCGGTTTGTCGGCGAGCAGGGCATCCAACTTCATGGTGGCATCGGCATGACGGATGAATACGTGATCGGCCACTATTACAAACGATTGATGTCGATAGATACGGTGTTTGGGAATGTGGATTTCCACCTCAGACGCTACTCGGAAATGACTTAGCTGGGATCGGTGATGCACTTAGATAAAGACGACAATACCCGGACCATTCGCGACGGCGTTCAGGCGGTTTGCGACAAGTTCGGCGACGATTATTGGCTGGAGCGGGACAGCGATGGCGTGTTCCCGCATGACTTCCACCAGGCGATCGCCGAAGGCGGCTGGCTCGGCATCACCATGCCGGAGGAATATGGCGGCGCGGGCCTTGGTGTCAGCGAGGCTGCGGTGATGATGCACACGGTCGCCTCCTGTGGCGCCATGCAAGCCGCGTCCTCAATCCATATCAGCATGTTCGGCCCACATCCGATCATTGTGTTCGGAACTGACGATCAGAAGCAAAAATGGATCCCCCGGCTGGTCGAAGGCAAGGACAAGGTCGCGTTCGGCGTGACTGAGCCGAATGTCGGGCTCGATACGACTAACATCACGACCTTCGCCAAGAAGGTCGACGGTGGATATCTGGTCAATGGCCGCAAGATCTGGAACTCGACGGCTCAGGTGGCCACCCGGATCATGCTGTTGGCGCGGACGCAGAAGCGTGAGGAAACCGACAGACCCTCGGCCGGATTATCGATTTTCTATACCGAGTTCGATCGCTCGAAAATCGAGGTCAAGATCATCGATAAGATGGGCCGCAAGGCCGTCGACTCGAACATGCTCTTCATCGACGATCTGTTCATTCCGGATGAGGATCTGATCGGCGAGGAAGGCAAGGGTCTCGGGCATCTTTTCCACTCCATGAACCCCGAACGTATTCTGGTCGGCGCCGAGGGCATCGGCATTGGCCGGGATGCGTTACGCCGCGCCTCGACCTACGCCGTTGAGCGAGAGGTGTTCGGTCGGCCGATCGGCCAGAATCAAGGCATCCAGCACCCACTGGCCGAAAATTGGATGGAATTGGAAGCCGCTTGGCTGATGGTCAAGCACGCGGCTGAACTCTTCGACAACGAACAACCCTGCGGCGCGGAGGCGAATTCTGCGAAGTTCCTCGGTGCCCGAGCCGGATACAACGCGGCCCTGCAATCGGTGATGACCCACGGCGGCATGGGCTATGCCAAGGAATATCACGTTGAGCGGTTACTGCGAGAGGTGCTGATCACCCGCATCGCACCGGTTTCAGAGCAGTTGATCGCATCGTTTATCGGTGAGCGCGTGCTCGGCCTGCCGAAGTCGTACTAACCCATTCTTTGAAGGACCCGTTATGACCGACCATTTGCTTGTATCGAAGGAAAATGGCGTTGCGACACTTACGATGAACCGGCCGGAGGTGCGCAACGCATTGTCGATTGAAATGCGCCACGCCATGTTTGAAGCGGTGGATGACATCGAACACGACGCCTCAGTTCGCTGCGTTGTCCTCAAGGGCGCCGGCGGGCATTTTATGGCCGGCGGTGACATCAAGGCCTTTACGCAGTTTACGGAAATGCCGCCTATCGAGCGTCAGAAGACCTTCGAAGCCCGGATCCACAACCTCCACCCCATGCTCATGGCGTTGAGACGTATGAACAAGCCGGTGATCGCCAGCGTACAGGGCGCTGCAGCTGGCGCCGGCATGTCCTTCATGATGGCATGTGACCTGACGATTGCGGCCGATGATGCGTTCTTTAAGTTTTCATATGTCAGTATCGGCGCCAGCCCGGATGGGTCGGGGTCGTATTACCTGCCGCGCCTGGTCGGACTGCGCAAAGCGTTGGAGCTGGCCATCCTCGGTGACCGTTTCGATGTTCAGAAGGCAGAGGAATACGGCCTAGTGAATTGGATCGTTCCGGCAGCCGATCTTGAGGCCGAGACCGACAAACTCGCCCATAAACTGGCAGATGGGCCGACCGTCGCAATCGGAAACATCAAGCAGTTGATGTACGCCTCCGGTGGCAACAGTTTTGAGAGCCAATTGGCCATGGAAGCGACAAGTTTCGGTCGATCTGCAGCCACTGACGATTGGATCGAAGGCATTACGGCCTTTATCGAAAAGCGAAAACCCGAGTTCAAGGGACGCTGAACCCGTTGAACGCCGATAATTCAGCCAAGCCCAGTGGACCGCCCAGTGGTCCGTTAAGCGGTGTCCGTGTGCTCGATATGACGGCGGTTCTGATGGGGCCGTATTGTACGCAGATCCTGTCCGACTTGGGCGCCGATGTGATCAAGATCGAGAGCCCGGAAGGCGATATCACGCGCCAGATCGGCCCGGGGCTTCGCGACGGTAACTCCGGGCTGTACTACACCCTGAACCGGGGTAAGCGCAGCGTGCTCCTCGACCTGAAGCGCGATGATGCGAAAGCTGCGGTGTTGAAGATGGTCGAAACCTGCGACGTGTTCGTACATTCGGTACGGGCCCCAGCGATGAAACGACTTGGGCTCACATACGACACGCTGTCAGCGGTTAATCCAGGGTTGGTATACGCCAATTTGTACGGCTTTGGCCTTGGCGGTTGCTATGCCGGCCAACCAGCCTATGACGATGTTATTCAGGGGATGACCGGGGTTCCGCATCTCGAAGCGCAGGCCGCCGGTGAACCGCGATACCTGGCAAATGTCATGGCCGACAAGGTATCCGGCCTCAGTGCCGCCTATGCCATCATGGCGGCACTCTTCGCCCATGCGAAGACCGGTGTCGGCCAGGAGGTCAGTATCTCGATGTTCGAGACGATGTCGGCATTCATGCTGACCGAACATATGACGGGTGCTGTATTCTCGCCGCCGATCAGCGAGCCGGTTTACCAGCGCATCGTGACCAAGGAACGTAAGCCCTTCAAAACCAAGGACGGGTATGTCGGCGCCACGATCTACAACAACAAGCACTGGCACCGCTTCACCGATATCGTGGGTCAGCCGGGTCTCCGGGACGACGCGCGGTTTCAAGACATCCCGTCGCGCCTAAAAAATGTCTCGGCGTATTATGAGTTACTTCAGACGTTCATGCTTCAGCGCACGACTGAGGCGTGGCTTGAGGCTCTCAATGAGGCAGAAATTCCGGCCGCGCGGATCAACTCGACGGCTGACCTGTTGACCGATCCACATCTGGAGCAGGTCGGATTCTTTAAGACCCTAGAGCATCCAATCGACGGGCCCTTGAAGTTTCCGGGGCCACCGATTGAGTTTTCCAAGACGCCGGCTGAAATTCAGTCGGGACCACCGGAATTGGGAGAGCACACCGCATCGGTTTTGAGTGAGTTTGGGTTTTCGGAGGAAGAAATATCAAGCCTGGGGGTGGGCGAGGGCTGAATTACCCACTTATCGACGTTTCCCGGCCGAGCATCGTGAGAGCCGGGATCTCGGTCAAGCAAGTTAAGGTCGTTTCTGCGAGACCCCGGATAGCCGCGTTGTGACTTCCGGGGCGCGGCGAATTAGGGAATTTGAATTTCGATTGGACACCAATGGATAAAGCTTGGGATGGGAAGTGATGGGGTCAAAGAATTGAAACTCTCTGTATTGATAAGCGTATGAAATACGTATATGCGTAATAATTCATCATCCAACCAAAGGACCGCCCAATGAAAAACCCGATGACGCTTGAAGGCCAGAACATCATCGTGACCGGTGCCGGCCAAGGGATTGGTGAGGCTGTGTCACGGCTCTCGGTCGAGCTCGGCGGGCGGGTCATCCTGGTGGATGTGCAGAGCGAGAAGATCAATGCCCTGGCCGATGAGCTTGGCCGTGACAACACTGAGGTTCATGTCGGCTCGGTCGCCGATCCGGTGTTCGTGCAAGAGATGGTCGCCAACGTGATCACCAAGAACGAGGCGATCCATGGTCTGGTGAACAACGCCGGGATCGTGCGCGCCGCGATGATCAACAAGATGCCGGTGGAGACCTGGCAGCAGGTTATCGATGTGAACCTGTCTGGCGTATTCTACTGCTTGCAAGCCGTCGGCCGTCACATGTACGAGCGCGCCAAGGAGGGCGACACCAGCCCGGCCTCGATCGTCAATATTTCATCGGATGCTGGGCGCCGGGGGACGATCGGTCAGATCAACTACGGTGCGGCCAAGTCCGGCGTGATGGGCATCACCATGAGTGCGGCGCGTGAGTGGGGTGCGAAGGGTATCCGGGTGAACTCGGTTTGCTTCGGCGTTGTTGAGACCGAGATGACCGAGGTCATTCGGTCCGAGAAATTCCGTGACGGGATTATGGCTCAGGTACCGATGGGCCGGTTCGCGGACCCGGAGGAAGTCTGTCAGCCGGTCTGCTTCTTGTTATCTCAGGCCGCGAGTTACATCACCGGACAGCACTTGTCGGTCAATGGCGGCTACACGATTGGTGTTTGAGTGCGAGAGCTGACAGAACGCGATGACTGACGATCTTACAACACTTCTGGAGCCTTCCTCGTCGCCGGCTGCCGTGCGGGCGGGGCCGCAATCCGTCGGGCGAATATTCGCCATCTTGGAAACACTCGAAGCCTCTGAGAGAGGTGCCACTTTATCGGAGTTGGCCACAAGCATCGATGCCCCTAAAACCAGTTTGGTCGGATTGTTATCCGGCTTGACTGCGGAAGACTGCTTGGTTCGCGATGAGACCGGACGGTACTTCCTGGGGCCGAGGTTTGTCGCGCTGGCGATGCGCACGAGTGCCGGGCGTGAACTTGTCGCTTCGGCGCACCCTGTTCTGGAAGTATTGGTCGATGCATCGGGGGAGACCGCCGTCCTTGGCGCTCTAACTCCGGATGCGGAAATGGCGGTCTATCTAGATAAGGTCGAGAGCCAGAACCCGATCCGCTATGCGGTTACGGTCGGTGAGCGCCGGGATTTGTACTGCACGGCGATCGGCAAGGTCTTGCTCGCGTATTTCGGCTCCGCGCGCCTGTCAGAGTACCTGAAATCATCAACCCGCGAGAAGTTCACGCCAACGACAATAACCGGGAGCCGTGCGCTGCAAGAGGAACTGGCCCAGGTTCGCCACGATGGGTTGGCCCGAACAAACAGCGAGCGGATTAACGGTGCAAGCGGGCTTGCGGCCCCAATTTTCTCCTATGACGGTGAGGTTATTGCGGCCGTGTTGATCGCGGGCCCGTCAGAACGGATGAGTTCAAACCTTGAGAAGAACGAACAGCTTGTTAGGCAGGCGGCGGCCGATTGCACCCGCCTGGTTGGCGGAAATGAGGAACTGAAGCCATGACTTACTTTTGGACCGAGGAACAGCGCCAGATCAGAGAGAACGTGACCCGTCTCTGCCAGAAGTTCGATGATCAATACTGGCTGGATCGGGATACTGACGGCGTGTTTCCGGAAGACTTTTGCCAGGCCATCGTCGACGCGGGGTATATGGGCATCGCCATGCCGGAAGAGTATGGCGGTAGCGGCCTTGGTATCACCGAAGCGGCGACTATGGTCCAGGCGATCACGGAATCAGGGGCCGGTAATGCAGGATTTGCCGCGATTGCGATCGGAATATTCGGTCTTAATCCGGTTGTCGTGTTCGGAACCGAAGAACAAAAGCGCAAATGGTTGCCGCCGATCATCAAGCGCGAGGACGTCGCCTGTTTCGCAGTGACTGAGCCCAACACTGGTCTCGATACCACGCGCCTGAAGACCAAGGCCGTGCTTCAAGGTGACCGCTATATCGTCAATGGCGAGAAGGTTTGGACCTCGGCCGCATCGCCAGCCAACAAGGTCTTGCTGATCGCGCGTACCAAGGACGAGGGCGAGACCGAACGTCCGATCGACGGCCTGTCCCTATTCTACACCGACCTCGACCGTGAGCATTGCGACATCCGTCCGATCGATAAGATGGGGCGCAAATGCGTCGACTCTAATCAGGTGTTCATCGACAATCTGGTGATCCCAAAAGACCATCTGATCGGTGAAGAGGGCAAGGGGTTCCGGTATCTCCTGCATGGTCTGAACGCCGAGCGGATTTTGATCGGTGCCTCCATGGTTGGTCTTGGACGCTCCGCCCTCAGACGGGCGTCGGACTATGCGCGCGAACGCGTGGTGTTTAACCGGCCGATCGGTATGAACCAGTCTATCCAGCACCCTCTGGCCGAGTCCTGGGCGGAACTGGAAGCCGCCAACCTGATGGCCTTCCAAGCAGCCGCCCTGTACGACGCCGGGCAGGAGTGCGGATTGCAGGCCAATGCCGCCAAATATCTGGCTGGCGAGGCCGCCTTCAAAGCCTGCACCAATGCCGTGATGACCCATGGCGGTATGGGTTACGCTAAGGAATATCATGTGGAACGATACCTGCGGGAAAGCCTGATCCACCGTCTGGCACCGATCAGCCCGCAATTAATTCTGAGTTATCTGGCCGAGCGCGCGCTCGACTTGCCTAAGTCCTACTAGGGAGAGAGAACACCATGAGCCGAAGTAGCAAGGCTTACATCGCTGGCATTTATGAGCATCCAACGCGAAAGGCCCTCGACAAGACGATCCCGCAGTTGCATGCCGAGGTGGCCCTAGGCGCGTTGCAGGATGCCGGCCTGACCAAGGACGATGTCGATGGTTACTTTTGTGACGGCGACGCACCGGGCCTTGGGGGTGCCTCCATGGCCGAGTACATGGGGTTGGATCTGACGTACACGGACACGACCGAAACTGGTGGATCGTCCTATGTGCTGCATGTCGGTCACGCCATGCAGGCGATCGCAGCCGGCAAGTGCTCTGTTGCGCTCGTGACCCTGGCCGGCCGGCCTAGGGCCGAAGGGCTTGCTACGCTTGGTGCGCGCAACCGTGGCGAGGTTCCTGAGCTTGGGTTCGAGTTGCCCTATGGCCCGGTGATCACCAACATGTACGGCATGGCCGCGATGCGGCATATGCACGAGTATGGCACCACCAGCGAGCAGCTGGCCTGGATCAAGGTCGCGGCCTCGCACCACGCCCAGCATAACGAGCACGCAATGCTGCGCGACGTGGTGACGGTCGAGGATGTGGTCAACTCGCCGATGATCGCCGACCCGCTGCATCGCCTTGATTGCTGCGTGATCAGCGACGGCGGCGGTGCGCTCGTCATCGTCAGTCCAGAGGTCGCCAAATCGATCGGAGATCGCTGCGTCAAGATCCTGGGGCAAGGCGAGGCGATCAAGCATCTGAACGCTGGAAAGGTCGATCTGACCTACACCGGTGCAGTCAAGTCCGGCCCGATCGCGTTCGAAGAAGCGAACCTGACGCCGGCAGATATGGATTACGCCTCGATCTACGACAGCTTCACCATCACGGTGCTCGAGACCATCGAGGATCTCGGGTTTTGCGCCAAGGGTGAGGGCGGGAAGTTCGTCTCCGACGGTAATCTGATATCCGGCACTGGCAAGCTTCCGTTCAACACCGACGGCGGCGGACTCTGCAACAATCATCCAAGCAATCGTGGCGGTATGACCAAGGTCATCGAGGCCGTTCGGCAACTGCGGGGTGAGGCGCATCCGAAAGTGCAGGTGCCCGATTGCACGCTCGCATTGGCACATGGAACCGGTGGTTCGATCGGCACGCGAATGGGCAGTGCTACAGTTATCTTGGGGAGTAACGACGCATGAGCGCGCAAGAACGGACCTATCCGGAACCAGCCATCAGTATGGAAACAGAGCGCTATTGGGAGGCGACCAAGCAAGGCAAACTGCTTTTGAAGAAGTGCAATTCCTGCGACGGAACCTATTTCTACCCGCGCGCCACCTGTCCGCATTGCCTAAGCGGTGACACCGATTGGTTCGAGGCTAGCGGTAAGGGGAAAATCTACACGTATTCGGTCATGCGCCGGGCGCAGGTTCCTTACGCCATCGCCTATGTCACCCTGGAGGAAGGGGTGACGATGATGACCAATATCGTTGAGTGCGATTTGGATGGGCTGGCGATCGATCAAGAGGTCGAGGTGACCTTCCGGACAACCGAGGGCGACCAGGCCTTGCCGGTCTTCCGGCCGGTTAGTTAGCCGTCGGAGAGCCTTATGACCAGACCATTGGACGGCGTGAAAATCGTCGATCTCTCCAACATGCTGATGGCGCCCTATGCCACCCAGATCCTGGGCGATATGGGAGCGGACGTCATCAAGGTTGAGGCCCCAGGCGGTGATCCGATCCGAGGCATCGGACCACTCAAGAACCCGGGCATGGGAGCGATTTTCCTGAACGTCAATCGCTCCAAACGGAGCATCACGCTCGATCTGAAGCACCCAGACGGCCGGGCGGCGGCGCTCGATCTGATCCGGGATGCCGATGTGGTGGTCTACAATCTACGGCCTCAAGTCATGGCGCGCCTCGGCCTGTCGTATGAGGCGGTCTCGGAGATCAATCCGCGTGTGATCTATGCCGGGCTGTTCGGCTACGGACAGGACGGCCCATACGCCCACAAGCCGGCGTTCGATGATTTGATTCAAGGTGCTGCGGCCATTCCCTGGCTGGCCCATATGGCTGATGGAAGTGAGCCGAGTTTTGCGCCAACGGCGATCATCGATCGGGGGGTAGCGCTTTGGGCGGTCGGCCAGATCAACGCCGCCCTATTTCATATGGCCCGAACTGGGCAAGGGCAAAGCATCGACGTGCCCATGTTCGAGTTCATGGCCAGCTTTGTCCTCAGTGATCACCTGGCGGGCCATACGTTCGATCCTCCGACTGGCCCGATGGGCTACCCGCGCATGCTCAATGCCGACCGCCGACCCTATAAGACTAAGGACGGTTATGTCTGCGTGATGGTCTACACCGACAAGCAATGGCGCTCGTTCTTCAAGGCGCTTGGGCGAGAGGCGGATTTTGAGGCTGATCCCCGCCTCCAGAGCATGACGACCCGTACGGAAAACATCAAAGTCATCTACCGTGAGCTCGCTGAAATAATGTCGACCCGGACAAGCGCGGACTGGCTGAAATTGCTGGACGATGCGGATATCCCGTCGGCGCCCCTGCACACGTTGGAGACACTGATCGCGGACCCGCATCTGGAAGCGACCGAGTTCTTTTCCTACTTTGAGCATCCTAGTGAGGGGCGGCTCCGGGACATGGCTGTGCCGAGCCGTTGGTCAAAGACGCAACCGAAGCAATCACGGCACCCACCAAGCTTGGGAGAACACAGCGCCGAGGTGTTACGTGAACTAGGGTATAGCGACGAACGCATCGCTACATTATTCAAAAACGGTGTGAGTTCCGCGCCACCGGAAATCCCGGCCACCAAGTTGGCCGCGGCGAGCGATTAACAATTCAGAGGACGATCCGACATGTCAGGTCTTTATTATGAAGAATTCGAAGTGGGTATGGAATTCAAGCATGCCCTGACCCGCACCGTGACGGAAATGGATAACGTCATGTTCTGCGCCATGACCCACAATCCCCAGCCCCTGCACCTGGACGAAGAGTTCTCCAAGGAAACAGAATTCGGCCAGCGCCTGGTCAACAGTCTGTTCACCCTCGGCCTGGTCATCGGCGTCACGGTTTCCGATACCACGCTGGGCACCACGATCGGTAATCTCGGCATGACTGACGTCCGGTTTGCCAATCCGGTGTTCCATGGTGACACCCTTCGCTCGGTCACGCGGGTAAAAGAGATGCGCGAGAGCAAGTCCCGCCCGAATGCCGGTCTGGTGGTGTTCGAGCATTTCGGAATTAACCAGCGTGACGAAGAGGTCGCCTACTGTTCGCGCACAGCCTTCATGCGGAA
>JABIRP010000227.1 GCA_018699735.1 Rhodospirillaceae bacterium
GTGGTGCTGGCGGTGCTGGCGCTGGATTGACCGTTGGTGGAGCGCCCTTCGACACGGATCTCGGTTCGCTCCGCTCACTCGATCCGGCTCAGGATGACGAACTCAGAACAATAAAATGTCGTCATCCTGAGCCAGGCTGAGCTTGCCGAAGCCTGTGTCGAAGGACGTTTCTTCCTTAAACCCGCGAATTGTAATCGATGCGTGGCTCCAACCCGTCGGTTGACCAGGTGGCGTACCATTTGCGCAGTTCCGGAGCGAAGCGTGCGATGGCGGCGGCGGCTTCCTTCGGATAGGGCTGGGCCGCGACCCGGTCGGCGAGTTCTTTTGCGACCTCTTCGATGTCGAAACGCGTTGGCCGGCCATCGGCGATTACGGTTTCGCCGCCGACCAGAACGTCGCGCACATCCTCAGCCCGGGCGCGCAACACGATAAAGGTCAGCGGGTCGACCTCAGGTGCGACATAGGGCCAGCTGATCCGCTCCAGATCGAGCAACACCAGATCGGCCGTGGCACCGACTGCGATCCGGCCGAGATCCGCTTCGCGGCGCATGAGCCGCGCACCGCCGGTGGTCGCCAGATCGAAAATGTCCGGCGCATAGGGTGCCGTGTCGGCCATCTTCGGTGAGCGGTGCAGGCGAAGGGCGAGGCGCATCTCGGCGAACATGTCCTCGTCGTCGCCGATCGTCGTCGCGTCCATACCGAGCCCGACGGTCATGCCGGCGGCCCGCATGCTCTCCAGCGGTGCTATGCCCGAGCGCAAACGCAGGTTAGAGCTTGGGTTGTGGCAAACCGCGGCGCCGCTCTCGACAATCGCTTCGATATCGGCATCGGTGGTCCAAACGCCGTGCGCGAATGAAAGACGCGGCCCAAGCACACCGAGATCGCGCAGATGCAGGATCGTCGAGGTGCCGTATTCCCGGGGCCCGGTCAGCTTCTCCAACAGCGATTCGACCCCATGGGTCTGGATGCCGATATCCAGCCGCTCCGCCGCCTCGGCCATGTTCTGTAACAGGCTGTCTGATACCCAGTTGGGCCCCGGCGGTCCGAACCAGACCGACATACGCTCGTGGTCGCGGTAGGCTTCGGCTTTTGCTGCAATCAGATCCAAATGCTCAGCCGCCGGCATACGGGCCTTGGGCTGGAGATGGGTCATTATATCGCGTGCCAGGTCGGCTGGGAGCTGATTGAGGAAGGCTTCGTCCTGACCTGGGCCGTAGACCAGGAAGCTGCGCTCGTGAACGCCGACGGCGACACAGGCCCGGATGCCCGATGTGTCGTAGGCCCTGAGCACAGCGTCGAATTCCGGCTCGACGGTTTCGGCAGCGCCCCGGCTTGACGCCATGTCGACCACCGAGGTTACGCCGGAGCGCAACAGCCGATAGGTCGAAAACAGGGTCTTCAACTCCGGGTCCTGCAGCCGCATGGCGGCACCGGCGGCGATCCATGGCTCCAGTACATCGTCCTCAACCCCGAACTGCAACTTGCTGATGCCGATGGCGTGGTGGTGGGCGTTGATCAGCCCCGGCAAGACGGCGGTTTTCTCAGACCCACGGACCTCGACCCCGGGATTGGCGTCGCGAAGAGCCTTCCAAGGCCCGATCTCGGCGATTTGCCCGTCCTTGACCAGCACACCGCTGTCTTCGATCACGCGATGCCCGGTGCCGTCATTTGCGATTACCCAGCGGCCGCGCAGAATGACCGGCTGTACTTGGGGCGTTTGGTTGGGTGAGGACATGGTGGTCTCCGCTTCAGGTTCAGTCGGACGGGTTCAGTGCGATATGGTAACCATACACAGGTCGCCACTTTCAACGGGGTGAATATGAGCGTCGACAATTCGTTCCAGCTTTCCACGGCAGCGGCGGAGAGTTACGAGAACCAGAAAGTTCCGGCGATCTTCGCGCCTCTGGCCAAAGCTACGCTGGAGGCGATCGCGTTGCCGGAAAATGGCGCGATCATCGATCTTGCCTGCGGCACCGGCATTATTCCCAGGCTCCTAACCGAGCATTTGCCCGGCAAAGGGCGCATTGTTGGCTCTGACTTGAACCCGGCGATGATCGAGGTGGCGCGCCGGACCATGCCGGAGACCGGCCACAGCGTCGACTGGATCGCCTCGGATGTGGCCGACTTGCCGTGCGAGGACGGCGAGTTTGACATGGCCTTCGTCCAGCAAGGTTTGCAGTTCTTTCCCGAGCGACCGGCGGCCTTGGCAGAGATCAACCGCGTGCTGGCACCCGGCGGTAAACTGGTGCTCACGGTTTGGTCTTCGATCAGCCCATTCTTTCAGGCAGTGTCCGACAGCTTGAAACAACGTGTCAGCGAAACTGCGGCGAAACAGGCGGTCGGACCGTTCTCGTTTCGAGACGGCGATGTGATCTCATCTTTGCTGGGCGATACTGGCTTCACTGATATTGCGGTCACGCAGCTCCTCATTCACAGGCCCATATCGCCTGTCCGTTCAGCAACGCGGGCGGAAATGCTGGCGTCGGTTTATGAAAAAGAGCTGCGTGCCAAAGGCGATGCGGTCATCGAAGCGGTGATTGACGATGCCATTGGGGTTCTCGAAGAGTACCGGGACGGAGATTGTCTGATGATCCCGCAGGAGACCCATCTTTTTCAGGCTGTGAAGCCGTAGGGTGCTCGCGTTAAACTGAAAATTGTGTTGGAATTCAACGAGACGGCTCTCGGCCTTCTAGATAGCACCGGGGCCAAACAGATTTATCATACGGAATAGGAAGGATCGGCAATGGGTAGAACGGTCAAGCTCACCATAGCGCTCGCGCTCGCTACCAGTCTTGGGGCGTGTAGCTATCTGAAGGACGCGCGCGACTACGTCGTGGATAGTGTTTCCGACAGTGATGAAAAGAGCATGGCGCACGGCCATATGCATCACGTCAGCAAAGCCTGGAAAGACACGCCAGGTGGCAAGGGGTTGCTGCCGACCGCGATGGCCGAAGCCAAAACTGCACTCACCCATGCCAAGCTCGCCTCCAAGAAGGGTGCGGATTTGAAGACCATGAAGATGCACACGGTCCACGTGCTGCATGCGGTAGATCCGAGTGTGGAAAAGAAAGGCCCCGGGCTCGGTTACGGTGTGCTGAAAGCGACAAGAGGTGTGGTCAAGCATATCGGCCTCGCGGCATCGGCCAAGTCGGCCTCCAAGAACATCAAGACACATGCCGTGCATGTTGCCTCGGCCGCGAAGAACACCGTGACCCGTGCTGAGAAGATCGTCTTCTACGGCCGGCGGGTGTTGAAGGCCAAGACGGCGGCAATGGCCAAGCCGTGGGTTGCCAATATCGCCAATCTTGCCAAGCAACTCGGTAAGGGCGTCGACGCCAACGGCGACAAGAAAATTTCCTGGCACGACGGCGAAGGCGGCCTGGCAGTGGCGCAAAAGCACATGGGCTTCATGATGAAGGGCGAAAAGATGATGTAGCGGGGATCAATTCCCGCCACAGAAATTGTTGAAAGAGGGCCGGCCGGCGACGGGCGGCCTTCTCCAGTTAAAGCGACGGCAGGAGTGTCTGGAGCGCGTCCAACTTCGCTGAACGATAATCCGAGCGCCACGCCAACAGGGTTTTGATGCGAGTGAAGCGACCCGGTAACGGGTATTGCTGAAACTGTCCGGTCGTCGAGATCGTATCCAGAACTGATTGCGGGACCACGGCAAAGCCGGTTCCGGCGGA
>JABIRP010000228.1 GCA_018699735.1 Rhodospirillaceae bacterium
AAACTCGCGTGCACTGCTGGAGCGGGTGACAAATGCCGACGTCTCCAAAGAGGCGTTCAAGTTCATGCATTGCGGGGAGATGGATATCGGTCTTCTGCGGGCCAAGGTCGGTCGGCTCTCGGTCTCCGGCGAAATGGGCTACGAAATCAACGTCTCCGCTGCGGAGCACATCACGCTCCGCGAAACCTTGCTCCGGGCTGGTGAGGACCTCGGCTTAACTGAATACGGCTTTAACGCCATGTTCTCCTTGCGGCT
Source organism: Rhodospirillaceae bacterium (assembly GCA_018699735.1). Classification (GTDB taxonomy): domain Bacteria; phylum Pseudomonadota; class Alphaproteobacteria; order Thalassobaculales; family Thalassobaculaceae; genus JABIRP01. Next base: position 256 of record JABIRP010000228.1, read on the forward strand.
GGAGAAGAGTTTTGGCATCTGGTCGACCGAGTTCACCCAGCGTTACACCCCCGGCATGACCGGTATGGACCGGTGGGTCGCATTCGATAAAGGTGATTTCATCGGCCGGGACGCTGCGCTCAAGGAACGGGACTCGAACTCGGCCTCGCAGAAACTCGTGACCCTTGAGATCGACGCTGAGAGCGCCGATGCCAGCGGTTACGAGCCGGTATGGAGTGGTGACCGACGATGTGGTTTCGTTACCTCTGGGGGCTATGGACACTGCGTCGACAAAAGCCTGGCCTTGGCGCTAGTGGACGTGGACCTCATCGAACACGACACCGAACTGACAGTCCACGTGGTGGGCGTGGAGCGGCAGGCGCGCGTCATCAAGACGTCTCCATTCGATCCGAAGGGTGATCGGATGAGGGCCTGATCCGATGGTAGACAGAGAACGCCGAGGTCGCCGAGATCGTACCGGGGGTCGCAGGAAGGGTCGAAAGCCGGATGGCGAAACGCCCCGTGCCACATCCTCCCCGGCCGACCGAGGTGTCGACTACCGCCACCTCAAGAATCCCCTGCCGTTGGCCAAGGCTTTTTCCGACGATCAAACCGAGCAGATCCACCGTACCGCGCTGCGCGTCATCGAAGAGCTGGGGATCCGGGTTCTGCACGACGGCGCGCGCGATCGGTTCCGCAAGGCCGGGGCGACGGTTGACGAAACCAGCCAAATGGTCCGCATCGACAGCGTCCTGGTCGAGCGGGCGTTGGCGACGGCGCCGTCGGAGTTTTCCCTGGCTGGCGGCAATCCTGGTCGGACCGTGCAAATCGGCGGAACCAATCTGACATTTACCCCGGTCGGCGGCCCGCCACACGCCATCGACAGCGACCGCGGAAAGCGACCTGGAACGCATGAAGACTTCCGGGATTTCGTCAAACTGGCTCAGAGCTTTGACGTGATGCATATGCTCAACCCGAGCGTAGAGCCGCAAGATGTCGCAAACCACTCCCGGCACCTTGAGGTGACCCGGGATATGCTGTTCTTGAGCGACAAACCGTTCTTCATTTACAGCCGAGGTGAGCCACAGGTGCGAGACTGCCTGGAATTGGTCCGCATTGCGCGGGGGTTGGATGAAACCGCGTTTAAGGCGCAGCCCCATTGCTTCACGGTAATCAACACCAACTCGCCGCGCCAGCTCGACATCCCTATGTGCCAGGGGATCATGGATTTTGCGGCGGCCGGCCAGCCCTCAATGATCACGCCCTTTACTCTGGCCGGTGCGATGGCGCCGATTACCATGGTCGGGGCGCTGACACTCCAGCATGCCGAAGCACTCGCCGGCGTCACGCTTTCGCAGATCGTCGATCCGGGGGCACCGGTTATCTATGGCTCCTTCACCTCCAATGTAGACATGAAATCAGGAGCGCCGGCCTTCGGGACCCCGGAATTCGTGAAGGCGGCTTTCGGTGCCGGGCAACTCGCACGACACGTCGGTCTGCCGTGGCGTGGCTCAGCCGCGACAGCGTCAAACGCGCCGGACGTTCAGGCCTGCTACGAAACATTGAACTCGGCCTGGGCGAGCATGCTCGGCGGGGTCAACGTGCTGATCCACGCCGCCGGCTGGTTGGAAGGCGGGCTGAGTGCCTCCTACGAGAAATTCATCTTGGACGTGGAAGCGCTGCAGATCCTAGCCGAAGCGTGCCACAGCCTACCAGCCACCGAGGCCGATAGCGCATTTGAGGCTATCGCCGAAGTCGAACCAGGCGGCCATTTCTTCGGCAACACCCATACAATGGAGCGCTATCAAACGGCGTTCTATGACCCTTTGGTCTCGGACTGGAGCAATTTCGGTCAATGGACCGACAACGGATCAAAGACCGCAACCGAACGCGCGAATGGGATATGGAAGCGCGTTCTCAAAGAATACGAACCGCCGAAACTAGAAGACGACGCCCGTCAGGCCATCGATGAATTTGTTGAACGACGCATTTCTGAAGGCGGGGCCGAGCCTGAATCGTGAGAGCCCTTCGCGCCAAATCGACTGGGAGCAAGACTATGACCGAGGCCGTGAAAATCGAACGCAGAGACGGCGTGCTTGAAATCACGCTTGATCGGCCGAAAGCAAATGCGATCGATATGGTCACCAGCCAAAAAATGGGGGAAGCCTTTGCCGAACTCCGAGACGACCCGGATCTGAGGGTTGGCATCCTAACCGGCGGTGGAGAGCGATTTTTCTCCGCCGGATGGGATCTGAAGGCGGCGTCGGAGGGCGAGGATTACGAGGCTGATTACGGCGTTGGCGGTTTCGCTGGCTTCACTGAAATGCACGACCTTGATAAGCCCGTGATAGTAGCGGTCAATGGCATTGCCTGCGGCGGCGGTCTCGACATCGTCGTCTCCGCCGACCTAATCCTCGCGGTACCGGAAGCTGAGTTTTTTTTCCCGGAAATCTTCGCCGGCGTCATGACCGACGCTGGGGCCATCCGCCTGCCTCGGTGTATTCCGCATGCTATCGCCATGGAAATGTTGCTGACCGGTCGGCGCATGGGCGCAGAAGAAGCCGCCGGTTGGGGCTTGATTAACGAAGTGGTGGAACGTTCCGGATTGATGGATCGGGCACGAGAAATAGCCGCAACGATCGTCTCCGCCGCCCCTCTGGCCATAGCCGCAACGAAGCAGACGGCTCGGGTTACCGGTCACCACGATATCGAAAGCGCATACGCCCTTCTGCGCGACGGCGGCGCCCCGCTTTACCAAAAAATGCTCACCTCAGAAGATGCAATCGAAGGCCCACGTGCATTTTCCGAAAAACGTCCACCGATTTGGAAAGCACGATAAGGTCCTGAATTGACGGTGACTTGTAAATCGCAATTATATTCAAAAAAGATCTGTCGTCCGGTCGATCCTAAAACCTGCCCTATTGATCTAAAATTTTGTCAATGTATTAATAATTACCCGCCTATAATTAGCTAAAAATATCCACACTTATCACCGACGCAAGACTGGGAACGCGCTGCTATGGTTCGAATTCATTACAGATTGTTAATAAGCTTTTTCTCCTATTGGATGCTCATCTTTTCGGCGGATGCGGCTGAGAAAGTTGTTCTTCAGCTCAGGTGGGACCATCAATTCCAATTTGCCGGATACTATTCCGCATTGTGGAACGGCTATTTTGAGGCCGAAGGGTTAGACGTTGAAATTCGGTCTGCCGTTCAATCAATGGACAATTTTCGAAGCGCAATCAAAGAAGTTTCTGAAGGTCGCGCCGACTTCGGTGTTGGGTCCGCAGATATCATACTTGCGGACGACAAAGCCCAAAACCTCACGGTCATCGCATCAATTTTCCAGACCAGCGCCGCAGGTTTCTACGCACTGAAAGGCACAAAACTCAATCACGTCACGGATCTTCTGGATCTGAAAGTTGCCAGACGCCCAAACGATCTGATTGACGTCGAACTTCAGGCAATGCTGTTGGCGGAAGGCGTGAACCCGGATCGAATAGAATCGCATCAACACCAATCTGGAATAGGCCATCTGACGAGCGGCAGGGTCGACGTTATTCCAGGGTATCGAATATCGGTGCCATTTAGCGCCGGGAAATTGGGAATTGAACTGACCCGTCTCCTCCCTTCTTCCTATGGTATCGACTTTTATGGCGACAGCCTGTTCGCTAATACCGCGTTGGTCGAAAACAACCCCGACTTGGTTCAACGCTTCAAGCGCGCGGCCGTGAAGGGTTGGGAATATGCCCTCAGTCATCCTATTGAAGTAGCAACTCGAATTTCCCGTGACTTGCCGCGAACAGCGCCGGTCGTCAAGGCAGACAAATTGGGCTTCAATACGTTTCAGAGCGACGGTGTCAAAGAACTCGCTCTCTACCCCCTCGTACAAATAGGCCACACGAACGCAAGCCGTTGGCGGAGAATGCACAGTACACTGAAGGAGTTAGGCCTCGTTAAAAACGATTTCGATGAATATAGATTTATATTTAATCCAGAGCTTCGAGAACAAGTTGAAATAGAAAATATAAAAAAATACTCTATTTTTGGAGTTTCGTCTGTCGGTTTTGTAATTTTGTTAATTATTTTATGGAGTCTCTCCCTCCGAAAGACCGTTTCGGCTCGAACGAAGGAAATCGAGCTGCTTAATTTGATAACCACTATCGCAAATGAAGCGTCGAGCGTCGAAGAAGCATTGCGGGATACGTTGGAAGTAATATGCATCTTCACAGGTTGGCCGGTCGGACATGCCTACCGGCAATCCATGAATGCACCCGGCTTCCTCGAATCCTCCGGTGATTGGTATATCGCCGAAGGCCAGGAATTTAAGGCACTTCAGGCCATTTCAACGCGGACCGGTTTTGCGTCCGGGCAAGGGTTGCCCGGACGGGTCTTGAGCAGCGGCGAAGCCGAATGGATCGACGACATAAACACCGATCCGAATTTCCCGCGCAACAAATCCGGTGAACACTTGAAAGTTAAGGGCGCGTTCGCCTTTCCGGTCTTTGCGAAAGGCGAAGTTGTCGCTGTTCTTGAGTTTTTCTCAAGGGACTCGGGAAGAATTAGGACGGCAAAATTGGATGAAGCTCTAAATCATATCGGAGTGCAGTTGGGTCGGGTGTTGGAGCGGGCAAAATCTGAAAACGAACTACTCGCCTCAAAAATGGAAGCGGAGGAAGCCAATCGGGCGAAATCAGAGTTTCTCGCCAGCATGAGCCATGAATTACGCACCCCCCTTAACGCCGTTCTCGGATTTGCACAGATGCTCCAATTCGATCCAAACAACCCGCTAACCGAGAAACAGGGAGAACACATCAACAGCATTTTGGCCGGTGGCAATCATCTCCTCGAACTCGTCAATGAAGTGCTTGACCTCGCGAAAATCGAATCGGATCGCGCGCCCTTCTTGCTAGACGAAGTTAACGCAAACGAAATTGTCACCGCATGCGTCGAGCAGATGAGGCCATTGGGGTTGCCACAACATATTCGCATTGACGACCAAATCAGCAAAGGCCCGCTGACACTTCTTAGAACCGATGCGTTGCGCCTGAAACAAATTCTGATCAACCTTCTCTCCAACGCGATCAAATACAACAAATATGGTGGATCAGTCACAATTGCCGGCAGACCTATCGATGGTGACCTGTTCCACTTATCTATTTCGGACACTGGAATTGGTATCGATGAGAAAGATCAGAACTCCGTCTTCCAGTTGTTTCATCGCTTAAGTTCGGATGCGATGATCGCCAAGGAAGGTTCTGGCATTGGCTTACACGTAACCAAACTGCTCCTGGATCGAATGGGTGGACGGATCGGGTTCGATAGCGAGTACGGCGTTGGGAGCACTTTCTGGATTAACCTGCCCCTGATATCAAATCAGGAAACGATTATCTGGACTGATAATTTGCGCGTCGGCGTCGATCCGATCGATAAAGACCATCAGGTCGTAATCTCGCTTCTGAATCAGATGACGCATCGATCCATTAATGATGCAGATTTAGACAAAGTCATCGAAGAGATGATCGAGTATACCCGCTACCATTTTCGCCGAGAAGAAACCATCATGCGGGTCACCGGCTACCCGGATTTCGCTCCGCATGTCCGCCGCCATCGGAAACTCGTCAAACAAGTTACCGACCTTGACGATGCTTGGCGAAAGGATCGAGACCCGAAAATTCTTCAGGAACTTCTCCAATTTCTCCGGTCCTGGTGGATCGGCCATATCCTGGAAGTGGATACGGGAATCGCCCAATATGCCGCCGGCAAGGACCGCGAGATTAGAGATGCGCTGAAATCTGTCGAAAGTCTCAGCACCTAACAGGCGTTGCGAGCCAAGATCAGCTTCGCTACGGTTCACAGGCTCGCTGGACCCTTGCAGAGACCAATATGACTGGCCACCCCTTCGAGACTGATCTTGATAAGAACCCCGCCAACTATACTCCGTTGACGCCGGTATCTTTTCTAACCCGAACAGCGGCGGTCTTTCCAACCCGGCCATCTGTCATTCACGGCTCCGAGCGCTACACATGGGCCGAGACACGGGATCGTTGCCACCGTCTCGCCTCAGCCTTGGCGAAGCGCGGTATTGGGCGTGGCGACACGGTAACCGTGATGGCGCCGAACATTACCGCAGCCTTCGAAGCCACATTCGGTGTGCCTATGGCCGGAGCGGTTTTAAATGCGCTCAACGTGCGGCTTGATGCGGCAACCATTGCCTTTATCCTGGAGCATGCGGAAACCAAGATCCTGCTGACCGATACCGAGTTCGCGCCCGTGATCGAAGAGGCTCTGGCACGTCTCGACAAGCGCCCGATCGTAATCGATATCCAAGACCGTCAAGGCCCGGGCGGCAAGCATCTGGGCGAAATGGATTACGAGTCCTTTCTGGCGACCGGAGATCCGGGCTTCGAGGCCGTTCCGCCCGAGACCGAATGGGACGCGATCACGCTGAACTACACCTCAGGCACGACCGGCAATCCCAAGGGTGTGGTTTACCATTATCGCGGTGCCTATCTGAACGCACTCGGCAACGCCATGGTCTGGGCGATGAAGCATCATCCGATTTATCTTTGGACCCTGCCGATGTTTCATTGCAACGGCTGGTGCTTTCCTTGGACGATCACAGCACTCGGCGGCACGCATGTCTGTCTGCGCCGGGTCGAGGCAGGGCCGATCTATGACGCCATTGCCGATCAGGGTGTTACCCATCTCTGCGGCGCGCCGATCGTCATGAACATGTTGTTGAATGCGCCCAATGAGCAGAAAAGGGACTGGAGTCACCAGGTCCGGATGATGACCGCCGCTTCGGCCCCGCCTGCGACCGTCATTGCCGGCATGGAGGCGATGGGCATCGCCGTCACGCATGTCTACGGTCTGACCGAGGTCTATGGCCCAGCCGTTGTCTGTGAATGGCATCAGGAGTGGAGCGCGCTTCCATCCGGTGACCAGGCCAACCTCAAGGCCCGGCAAGGCGTGCGCTATCCTGTTCTGGAAGGGCTGATGGTCGCCGACCCCGAGACACTGGCGCCGGTCCCGGACGACGGTGAGACCATTGGCGAGGTTTTCATGCGCGGCCATGTGGTCATGAAGGGCTACCTGAAGAACGAGACTGCGACCGACGCAGCGTTTGCGGGCGGATGGTTCCACACCGGCGACCTCGGCGTCATGCATCCGAGCGGCTATATCGAGTTGAAGGACCGCTCCAAAGACATCATCATCTCAGGTGGGGAGAACATCTCAACGATCGAGATTGAAGGTGTACTTTACAGACATCCCTCGGTTCTGGAGGCTGCGGTCGTGGCCCGCCCAGATGAGAAATGGGGAGAGACGCCCTGCGCCTTCGTCACTCTGAAACTAGGCCTTGATGTCGACGAAGATGAGATCATCAACTTCTGCCGCGACAACATGGCTCATTACAAGTCCCCTAAGACCGTCGTGTTCGGTGACCTGCCCAAAACCTCGACCGGCAAGATCCAGAAATTCGTGCTTCGCGACCGGGCGCGAGCGTTGTGAGGCGCGCGTAGCTCCGACCACGGCGGAAACCGCCAGTTTTCGGGACAGGCTGAACGCTGCCTCTCGCGATCTCCCTACACAATAAAGAACGCCCACCCCGGAGATCTAGGGATGGGCGTCATAATCGTCTTCACATAAGGTCAAATGGCCTCAGTGAACGGTCTCCTCGAATTGAGCTAATTCGTCCTTAATAGCCAGTTTCTGGCGCTTAATGTCCGCTATAGCCCCGCTGTCGGGCTGCGGTCTGCCATTTTCTTCCTCGAGTAGACGGTCCAAAGTCGCATGGCGCTCCCGTAGCGACGCGATCGGGTCCATTTCCGTCATGACCTCTCCCTTTCGGTAGGTTTAATGTATCGGGGTGTCTTCCACCCACAAAAAAATCCTACGCCCACTTTTGGGGGTTGTGCAATGGTCAAATCTCGTATCTATTGCGCGGTTTCGTCTAGCCTACTGATATCCTTGGAAAACGTTTTTATGAGCCCCCCCGGTAACAGACGCCTGATCGTTGCTATCACTGGGGCTTCGGGAATTATTTACGGTATTCGGCTGCTTGAACATCTCCGTGCCCTCCCCGCCGACGCCAAGATAGAGACCCATTTGGTCCTATCGAGATCCGGCGAAGTTACCCTTGCCCACGAGACAGATTTTAAGGTCGCCCAAGTCAAGGCGCTGGCCGATGTGGTGCATGCCAATACCGACATGGGGGCCGCAATCTCCTCCGGCTCGTTTCGAACCGAGGGCATGATCGTCGCCCCGTGTTCGGTAAAGACGCTGGCTGAGATCGCCACCGGCGTCACCAACACCCTGGTCAGCCGCGCCGCCGACGTCGTGTTAAAAGAGCGCCGCCGTTTGGTCCTGATGGTACGCGAGACACCTTTACATGCCGGGCACCTGCGTAACATGCAGTTGGCGACTGAAATGGGCGCCGTCATCGCCCCGCCGGTTCCAGCCTTCTATGCCAAACCAGCAACGCTGGACGACATGATCGAGCACACGCTCGGCCGCGTGATGGACCTGTTCGAAATTGATCTTGGGACCGTCAGACGCTGGCGTGAAGACGGCTAAGGCTTACACCTGCGGGCAGATACACGATGCAAGAAGCCATCGACCTTCGAGACGAAAGCGACGCGCTATATCAGCTTCTGGAACCGGTTGATGACAGCATTTTTGCGACCGAGACTTTGTTCAAGGGTTGGACGGTAAACGATATTCTCACACATCTGCATCTCTGGAATTGGGCTGCCGACGCAGCATTGAACGACGATGTGGCCTTTCAGGCGTTTGTTGAGCCTGCTGCCAAAGCGGCGAAGAGGCATGGACTTCGCGATTTCGAAAATCAGCACAGCGCGCATCTGTCTGGGCGAGACCTACTCAGTGCGTGGCGAGAAGCCTACATTTCGATCGCCGAGCGCTTCGCCCTGACCGATCCGAAACGGCGTGTTAAGTGGGCCGGGCCGGATATGAGCGTTCGATCCAGCGTCACCGCCCGACTGATGGAAACCTGGTCACACGGCCAAGCGATCTACGATCTGCTCGGCGTTCGCAGAGAAGAAACTGATCGTATAAAAAGCATCGCTGTATTAGGCATTCTGACGTTTGGTTGGAGTTTCAAAAATCGCAACCTGGAGATCCCAGATGCGCCTCCCTATGTCCGCCTGACAGCGCCTTCCGGCGATATCTGGGAATGGAACGACGCCGGCTCTGAAGACAGAATTGAGGGGCTCGCCGTTGAATTTTGCCAGGTCGTAACCCAGTCGCGTAACATCTCAGACGTTAATTTGCACGTGACGGGCTCTACCGCTCAGCATTGGATGGAAATAGCCCAGTGTTTCGCCGGCCCATGTGAAGATCCGCCAAAACCGGGGACAAGATTTTCCGCTAACCCGGGATAGACTGGACTTGCGGTCGCCATGGACCGAACCGCAACATCACGCAATTGAACACGCCGTACGACACCATACCAATCGCGACCGCCCAGAAGACCGACGTCTCCGTAGGCTGTCCCCAGAAGGCAACGCCCCCCACCACGACACAGACAACGATCAGGCGGACCACGGTTCCCATCACCGGCCAGAACAACGTGTTAAGCCCCTGACTGGCGAAATAGACCGCGAGACCGACACCGAAAAACACATAGAAAGGGCCGACGACCCTCAGATAGTTCCGACAAGACTCCATTACACCGGAGTTCGTCGTGAACAATCCACTCCAGAGGTCCGGGAAGAGGGCGAACAGAATTCCTATGCCGCCAACGACAACGCCCGCCAAGCCTGAACCGCGCCAGGCAATCGCGATTGCCCGTGCTCGGTTTCCGGCCCCGACATTGGCACCGGCCATTGCGATCATCGCGCCACCAAAACCGAAGATCACCGGCACCATCATCAACTCGAGGCGAACACCGACCCCGTATCCGGCAAGGGCCGCGGCACCCAATCGGCCGACGATCGCCGTTACCAACAAAGCCGTCAGGACCGTCAGGAAGGATTGCGACCCCGCCAAGAGCCCGGACCTCAGAATTGGGAACATTACGGCCCAATCGACACCCAATCGCAAACGTGGAGCCACCGGGCTACGCACACCAAACAAATGAGCCAACAGAACTCCAGCGCCAAGGCCGTAAGAGACCACCAACGCCACGGCCGCACCCTGCATGCCGAAGCCCGGTATCGGACCCGCCCCGCGAACCAGAATGAATGACAGGAGTATGTGGCTGACCGCGATCAAGATCATCGCTCGGGCCGGTCGAACGGTGTCCCCGCTCCCCCGCAACACGCTGGCCGCCATATTGAACAACCACATCAACAGTATCCCCGAAAACAGAGTCTCAGAGTATTCCAAAGCCAGCGCCAAAACCACGCCTTGACCACCGAGCGCCCGAAAGATCATCGGACCCAGCACCAGCATGATCGCGGTCATTGTCAAAGAGCCAAAAATCGCTATGACGAGGGCAACCCGCAGAACCGAAGATGCACGATCATCATCCCCGGCACCGCGGGCACGAGCCGCCGCACCTGCAACAGCGCCGCCGATTGCACCGGCCGAAAGCATGTTCGCCAGCATGTAGATCGGAAAAACCAGAGCCACTCCGGCGAGCGCCAAATGTCCGAGGCCGCCCAGAAACCAGGCCTCGGTTATGCTTATCGCCGATTGGATCGATGTGCCGACAATGTTTGGCCCGGACAATGCAAGCAACGGCCGCCAGATTGGGCCGCTCGTGAGGGGCAGTGAGACATTCGCCACGAGGCTCAGTCTCCTCAGTGCTCCAGTGCCGCCTCGACGCCGGCTGCGACCGACAACAGGTACTCATCGCCCATTGTCTCGCCCATCAACATCAACCCGACCGGAGCAGTCCCCGGCTCGTGGCAAGGCAGAGAGATGGCGCATCGATCGAGGAAGTTGCCAACGGTGCAATTGCGCAGCGACAACATGTTGGTCGCATAGTAAAGGTCGTCGCTCTCAACCAGCTCGGAGATCACCGGCGCCACCATCGGCGTCGTCGGCATCACCACCGCGTCAAATGCGCTGGTAACAGCGTTGCATTCGCGTTGGATGCGCTTGCGCGCATCGAGGAGTTCCAAATAATCGGCGGCCAGCATTTGCCCGCCGGTTTTGATGCGCGAGGAGACACGCGGATCAAAACGGTTCTCACCGGTCGCCAACAAGTCCCGCAGAAAATAGAACGCCTCCGACGCTGCAAAACTGCCTTTGGCATGAGCGCGTGGTATTTCCATAAGCTCGGTAAATGGCACCCCGACTATGCGGGCGCCGGCCTTCGACAATCGATCTATTGCCGCCTCAAAGGTTTTGGCCACCGTTGCGTCAAGGTCGTCGAGAACCCATGACTGCGGCACCGCCAGGCGCAATCCGTCGAGCGGTATCGGGCTGATCGGACGGCTGCGGCGCCCGGACATGATCTGATCGATCAACGCGCAGCAGGCGACCGAGGCGCCAAGCGGGCCAATGGAGTCGAGGGACGTCGAAAGCGGGAAAGCGCCCCTGGTTGGAACCCGCTTTGCCGTTGGCTTGAATCCCGTCAGCCCGCAAAACGCCGAGGGAATTCGTACTGAACCGCCTGTGTCAGTGCCAATCGCCAATGCGGCCATGCCATCGGTGACAGAGACAGCGGCCCCCGCCGACGAGCCCCCAGGAATGCGTCCGGTCTCGCGATCCCATGGATTGCGCGGTGTGTCGTAATGCGGATTGATCCCAATGCCAGAGAATGCGAACTCGGTCATGTTGGTCTTGCCGAGGATGACGGCACCGGCCTTGCGAAGTCGGGTGACGATCGGCGCGTCATGCGTTGCCGCCGGTTGATCATCCCGCACGACAGAGCCGGCCATTGTGACTTCACCGGTCACGTCGAACAGGTCCTTGATCGAGATCGGGATGCCGGCCAGCGGGTTCACCCTGATACCGTTAGCACGGGCCGCGTCCATGGCGTCGGCCTGCGCCAATGCACCACCCTCATAGAGCTTGGTGAACGCGCGACCACCCTCACCTGATGGGTCCTTGATCCGCTCGAAGGCTTGCTCGGTCAGTGCCCGGCTGCTGGTTCGGCCCTGGGCCAGATCGTCGGCGAGAGCGGCAAGGGTTGGATATTCGGTCATGGCTGGATCAACTCACGATGGGGAGACTGTCGATATCGTAGGCATGTACGATGCGCCGGTCGAGTACGGGGTCGATCAATTCCATTTCGAACCGGTCGCCGTGACGGATGCCACCGATCGCCGGTACGGTTCCGAGCAACAAGATGGTACCGCTGGGCAAGTCAGCGCCATCGGTATATTTCGAGATGATCTCTCGCGGTTGGCGAACCCCAGCCATCGGCCCCTCCTGGTAGAGCACACGTTCGCCATCAATCACCTGATGCGCCCGCAAGATCAGCTGATCCCAGTGCGCCTCGACCTCGGCGAAGGGCCAGGCCTCGCCAGCCAAAACCTTCGGGCACATCTGTTTTGAGACCGCAATCGAATAAGCCTCAACCTTGCGATCGGTATGGTCGGAGCCTGTGGTGACGAAGAGGCCCTTATCAGTCGAAACCAGGACCGCCTCAACCTCACCCGAGCTATCTCGCCCGAGCACCTGTATGCTGTCGCGTTGCAGGGTTTGATCCGTCGCACAGCGGTAATACAGCGGTGTCTCGCTCGGCCCCGGCACCCCAAGTTCAGCCAACTCATCGATATGGTGCTGCAACGCTTCAGCGTCGCGGCCAGTCCAACCGCCGATGACAAGTTGGTCGACAACCATCGAAAGGGTGCCATCGGAGGGGGTTTCAAACGAAACAGTAGGCTTGTTCATGGGGAGGTTCCTGGGTGCGGTATCAGTTGTCTCGACGATAACGGCTTGTTCCGGATCGGGGAAGGCCGCGAGATGGATCCCCCGCAATAACGACATCATGTTCGGTGGAACCGGGTCGATGTTGAGACGCGCGTAGGCCATCAGATTGTTCCATGCGCATCGATTGGTCGGAACGCCCCGTCCGACGGTGGCAGAGATCAATGCCTCCAACATCTCGATCTCCCGTCGCTCGCCATCGAGTTCCGCCATCTTGATTGTTTCACGCTTAACCGACCTACTTGGCTGGGCTTCGGTGACTTTCATGTCGCGGCGTGCGGCGCGCAGCACGTGGATCACGTCGTTTCGCCAGGGCGCAACACGCCGATCGATACGCTGCCAGCTGTCGTGATCAACAGTTGCGCCGGCCCAAAGAGCCGCGAGCACCATGTCGACGTCCAACCGATGCCTGTCCTGCAATTCAAGACACGCCACCTGCACGCCAGCCCGGCCGTAGAGATCGATCGCGAAGCGCCAAAGCGATAATTCGCCTTGGCGGCGCTCGGTGCGACGATTTTTGTCGGTCAACGTCCTACCAATCTTTGTTGGATTGCGATAGAAACCGGCCAAAGCACAAACATTCAAAAAGCCAACATTCAATTGTCGGCGACCAAAGCAAGGCTGACCCTACGGTGGGACAAGACCGCGAAGAGCTCAAGCACCAGCTTGAGGAATTGATGCTGGAACACCGTGACCTCGACGACGTGATCGATCGGATCAGCGAAGCCGTGCCCTTCGATCAACTCCAGGTCGGCCGCTTGAAAAAGCGCAAGCTGATGCTGAAAGACCAGATTTCGCGGCTGGAAAGCCAGCTGCTTCCGGACATCATCGCCTAAACGTGCAAAGGCCGCCGGCGATAGCACCGACGGCCTTACCTCGCATATTGTCGAACCTAGGCCCAGGACAACGCCACGTCCGAGCCGTCAGTCACACCGACCAGTGCGACGAAACCGCCATCTGTGAAGTCGATCACGTGCCAGTCGCCGAAACCGTCATCACCGCCGGTTAGATCGCTGATTTCCCGGCCATCTATCACCACCTGATCTCCTTCCAAGGCGTTGAAGTTCTTGATCACCATGGCTTCATCGGTCGCATTGAACACAAAACTGTCGGCCCCGTCGGTTCCAACGAGAATTTCTGCCTCGAACCCGCTCATCTCGCCATCGGCCGCCATGCGGGTACCGCCCCCCTCCGAGCCAACATAGACCTCCGCGCCATTTCCGGACCAAGCACCGAAAGCACCACCGGATTGCTCCCAACTACCGGAGCCATTCGGGCTCCAACTGGTGACGTTTCCATCGGGGTCGCGTTCCCAACCGGCGCCATCCGCTCCGTAATGAGCCGTCGTGCCGTCCGAATATGAGGCTTCGACATTGCCATTCGGATCCGAAATTTTGACCGTCCCGTCCGCGAATGTTTCAGTCTCGGTGCCGTCGATTGCCCAGGCATAATGCGTGCCGTCGGCCAGGGTCTGCTGCGACGAGCCGT
>JABIRP010000229.1 GCA_018699735.1 Rhodospirillaceae bacterium
CCGGCGTTGTCGAGGTAATTGATCAGTCCGACATCGTTCCAATTTAACTCAGTGCGAACATGATCGACCCGCAGGGTCGCGAGATTGGCGATCAGTTGGGACATCAAGGCCCGTGCCACACCGGCGCGGCGATAACCTGGATCGATGCCGATGGTGTCCATCACCGCCTCCGGGTCCGCATGTCCAAACTCTCCGAATTCAACGCGTGCCATGATGAAGCCGACCGGCTGCCCATCAAGCTCGGCGACCAGTGATATGCGAACGCCGGACTCATGCATCGCCTCGCGCAGTTTGCGTCGGTAGTATGTGGACCGGTCCTGACCGGTGGCTCGCCTGTCGATGGCAACCAGATAGCCGAGATCGGCCTCGGCCATCGAACGAACAGGGATCCGGTCGCGCGACAAAGCCTCAAAGTCGTCTCCGTCCGGTGAGCTAAAATCGAACTCAGCCGAATCGTCCACCAAATCGTCGATCGATACATCGTCGTGGTCCAGAGGCTCTGGGATGGGCCGGTCGGTCGCCCGCGTCAGTACGATCCGAGGGGCGACCGCGAAGCCGGCGCTGGCGAGAAAGCCGATAAGGCCTTGACCCTTCCAGTCGACCTGACTGGTCAACTCGCCGATCTCCTTATGGCGCAATATCTCTTCGATCCCTGCAATCAACTGGTGGCCGACATTTTCGCCCGTGTGATCCGCTGCGACGCCGATGGCATCCAGCGCGGCGCTTGCGCCTGGCCTGCCGAACTCTCCTTCGACCAGTCTCGCCAAGGCGTATCCGATGAGCTGGTCTCCATCGCGAAGCCCGACAAAGACGAAATCCCGGGGTTCCTCCATCGCGGCCGTCAGGCGTTTCTCGAAAAACCCGCGGCGGGAGGTCCCGCTCAAGGACTTGTCGATTTTGACGACGGCATCCAGGTCATCGGCTCGAAGCGGGCTGACATTGGTATCGGTGGCACTGGTTTTTTGGCTGCTGCTCATAGTTGTTCCCCCGGCGACTACTCGCCGCCGCTGTATTTAGCGGATATTTCAAAGTCGGCCTCAGGATCGATGAGTTCGTCCATAACCGGAAGAAGGGCCATTTCCTCTTTCTCGACATGTGCCAGTAAGCGCTCGATCAGGTCTCCGGCATCGGTCCTGAATTGCGGCCAGGTCTGCTCAGTGAAGCCGGTTTCGGTTGCTCTTTTGGCAAGCGCTGAAACGCGTTCTGCAATCGGTAAAATCACGAGATGGTCTTGACGCAGATGTTCACAGATTTCGGTCTCTCCGTCTTCGATCAGCTTGGGAAAAATATCGTCTTCCTCGAAGGCGAAGTGATCGTGCACCTCGCCATCGATCGCTGTGGCGGTGTTTTCAAGCAGGGTCCGAACGTCGGAATCGCTGGTATCCGGTTGAACCCGCCCGCTTCGCGCAATTAGATCTTCCAGGCGTTTCAACAAGGCCAAGGTCGCGTCGTGGTCCTCGTGCAGGAGTTGGGCTGAGCGTCGCGAGAAATTCATGGGGGTGTTTCCTATTCACAGTGCCGAAAGTTCGCGGGCCAAACGCCGCGCAAGCGAGGCGGCGGAAAGCCTGCGGTAATGTGCGGCTGTCGTTGAGGTTCGTTGCGGGGAGACTTGCTTCTGCACCAGTTTATCCAATTCAGCGAAATACGCCTCCGGTTCGTCTTCTTCGGAGAGCTTTTCCAGTCCGTTGAGAAGAACCGGCGCGGAGTTCGTACCTGTGATGGCAACCGCGAAACTGTGGACGGTCGGTGCGGCCTTGCGGTAGGCCACCGCGATGCCGGCGAGAGGAAAATCTATGGCGTTTCGAACGCCGACCTTGGCATAGGCCGAAGTGACCGTCGTTGCGTCGGCTGGCGGCACCTCCACGGCAACGATGAACTCGCCGGGTTCAAGTTGCAGGTGGTCGGCGCCGTCTTCGCGATACAGGTCAACCACCGCGATCTGCCGCCGCCCTTCGGGGCCGGCGATCTCCAGTTTGGCATCGTGGACCATCAGGGCCGGGGCCATATCGCCGCTAAAGGCGGCACGGCAGCGTTTACCGGCGGGTGCTACATGGCAGAGATCGCCTTTGAACTTGAGGCAATAATCGTTGGCTTGCCGCCACCAGTGGCTTTGATTGTAGTAAAGACACCGAGTGTCGAGACAGAGGTTGCCGCCGATCGTTGCTGCCACCCGATGACCCGGGCCGGCGACAAGCGAAGACGCCTGGGCGATGGCGCCATAGTTCCGGCAGATACTCTCGTTCGCGCTGATTTCACTCAGGGTCACGCCGGCTCCGATAGTTAGTCCGGTTTGATCGGCCTTGAGTTTGCGCAGTTCGGGAATGCCCGTGAGGTCGATGAGGTTTCCAGTCTCGACCAGGCCTCGGCGCATGTTCACGATGAGGTCGGTACCGCCAGCAAGAAACCTGCCGGATGGGGCATTTTGAGCCTCGGAGATCGCTTGCTCCACGGACTTGGGCCGGGTGATTGAGAAGTCAGGCAGGCACTCGCTCATCACGCCACTTTCCTCCGGGCTTTACGGCGCGCGGCAGTCCGCGCCTCCATTAGTCGGTCTGGGGTCACCGGCAGGCAATTGACATCCAGGCCGATGGCGTCGGCGATCGCGTTGACGAAGGCCGGCGGAAACCCGGAGAGCGCACCCTCTCCCGCCTCCTTGGCGCCGAAGGGACC